>JAKBCH010000009.1 GCA_021808055.1 Pseudomonadota bacterium
GCTGCATCCTGAAAGTGAGCCAGATCCGTCATGCCGGAGCCGCATAAGAAGCCACGCATCATCGCCATCGCCAACCAGAAAGGCGGGGTCGGCAAAACCACCACCGCCATCAACCTCGCCGCCGCCTTGGCCGTGGGTGGCATGAAGGTTCTACTCATTGATATCGACCCCCAGGGGAACGCCTCTACGGGCTTAGGGATAGATCACGAAACCCGCAACGGCGGTAGCTACGCCCTACTGGCGGGGGATTCCACTCTGGAAACTGCCATTCTTCCCGCCAATGTCGAAAATCTCTCCATCGTTCCCGCCGTGCCGGACCTCATGGGCGCAGATCTGGAATTCAGCACGCTGGAACGCCGGAATTTTCTGCTCCGCGACGCGCTCTCCCAAGGCTGTGATGCTGATGTGATCTTTATCGACTGCCCCCCCGGCCTCGCTTTGCTTACCCTCAACGCGCTGGTCGCGGCAGATGCCGTTCTGGTTCCCCTCCAGGCCGAATTTTTCGCGTTGGAAGGCATTTCCCAGCTTATGCGCTCGGTGGAAATGGTCAAACGCAGCCTCAACCCGAAACTCGCCATCGAGGGCATCGTGCTGACCATGACGGATAAGCGCAACAACCTCTCTGAACAGGTGAGCACCGATGTGCGTACCTATTTCAAGGACAAAGTGTTCGAAACCGCCATCCCCCGCAACATTCGTATCACCGAGGCCCCTAGCCACGGCGTGCCTGTCCTGCTTTATGATTTCCGCTCAACCGGGGCGCAGGCTTACCTCGCTTTGGCGGCTGAATTTTTGCGCCGGGCACGCGGCAGAAAGGAACTGGCATGAGCGGCAAAGACCCACGCAAACCGCTCGGCCGGGGGCTGGCCGCCCTGTTGGGTGAAGCAGCAGCCCCCACCACCACCAGCGCGCCCGGCGTGCAGCTTCTGGCGGTGGATCTGCTGGAGCCCAGCCCCTACCAGCCGCGTCAATCCATGGACGAAGAGGCCTTGCAGGAGCTAGCGGATTCCATCGCCCAGCGCGGCATCCTGCAACCCTTGCTGGTCCGCCCCAAGCCAGGCGCGCCAGGGCAATATCAGATCATCGCGGGCGAACGCCGCTGGCGCGCCTCCCAACGCGCGCAATTGCACGAAATTCCGGTGCTGGTGCGCGAGCTTTCAAACGCCGATGCCATGGCCGCCGGGCTGGTTGAAAACCTCCAGCGAGAAAACCTCAACGCCATGGAAGAAGCCGAGGGCTATAAACGCCTGACCGACGAATTCCACCTCAGCCACGACCAGCTTGGCGAAGCGGTCGGCAAATCCCGGTCTTACATCACCAACGCCGTGCGGCTTCTCTCGCTGCCCAGCTCCGTGCAGCTTTTGCTGCGCGAGGGCGCAATCTCCCTCGGCCACGCCAAGGCGCTGCTTACCCACCCGGAGCCAGTGAAAGCCGCGCAGGAAATCGTCAAACGCGGCCTTTCCGTGCGCCAGACCGAGGCTTTGGCCAAAAACACCGGCCGCTCCATCACACCGGACCTCATCGCGCGCATCCCACGCGAACATCAGTCCGCAAATAGTGAAATTAGCGCCTTGGCGGAAAACCTCTCTGAACGCCTTGGTTTGCGGGTAGACATCAAATTCAACGGCACTGGCGGCGCGCTGGTGCTGAACTATGCCGACCTCGACCAGCTTGATTCGCTTCTGGCCCTGCTGAACCGGTAACGCCGCCTATGTTCCACGTGGAACACAGGCAATTTCGTCGGCACATGTTCCACGTGGAACATACTCCACCCGCTCAAACAATGTTCCACGTGGAACATTATGGCGCATGGCCTGCAATCAATCCGTTTACCCCCCAACTGCGACCTGAACTGCCTTTTGCGACGTTGATTTAAAAAGCCCCGCTGCATTAACGGGGCATTATCGTGTTTCAGCCATCCTTTCCGGTGCCACTTTCCGCTTCGCCGGGGCTGTCTTGTGAAAAGGATCCATCTATGAATGCGCTGCGCCGACTGTCCATTACCTGGCAGCTAACCCTTTTATTTCTGGTCGCCCTGGGGCTTATGGCCTCGGGCACAATTACCTCTGTCATGCAGTCCTTTCAGGTAGAAATGAACGCCAAGCGGGCGCAAATTCTCGCCATCGACGCCGCGGCGAAATCCATCGTTGAATATTATGTCAGCCAGGCGCAAAGCGGCGCCATGTCCACCCCGGCCGCACAAAAGGCCGCGCTGAACGCCATTGGCGCGCTTCGCTATAACGGTCAGAACTATGTGTTCATCTACGGGTATGATGGCACCGTGCTCGCCCATCACGACAAAAGCCTCATCGGCACAAACCGGCTGAACGCGCCAGATGCCGCCGGCAAGGTTTATCTGCCGGCTATGCTGAACGCCGCCAAGGCCGGGCAAATTTATTATCAGCATTACCAGTTTCCCCGCACGCCCGGCGCAGCGCCTGAACCAAAGCTCAGCGCCATGGTCGGCATCCCTGAATGGCGGTGGGCACTGGGAACGGGCGTTTACATCGATAGCGTCTATGCGGAGCTTGCCAGCACACTCACAACGCTGGCGATGGTCTTTGTCCCTCTCGTGACACTGTATCTCCTCGGCGCCATTTTTGCCCGCCGGCAAATTTCCACCATGCTGCACGATTTAAGCCGCGCCATGCACCGGCTTGCGGGCGGTGATCTCGAAACACAGATTCCTTGCGCTGACCGCTCGGACGAGCTTGGCACCATGGCCACGGCCCTGGCCAATTTTCGAGAGAATGCCAAAGAAAAACGCAGGCTTGAAATCGAGGCCGAGGCCGCACGCCGCGCGGCGGAAACCCAGCGCCAAACCCGCGAACAGGCAGAAGCGCGCCAAGCCGCCGACCTGGCGGACATGATGGAGCGCCTGGGTACAGGTCTCGGCCAGCTTGCCGGGGGCGACCTGGCCTCCAGGCTGGATGTGGCCTTTCCCCCCGCTTATGAAAAGTTGCGGGTGGATTTTAACGAGGCTTTAGCTCGCCTTCAGGAAACCATGCAATCCATCGGCCAGAACGCGTCTGGCGTGCGCAACGGTGCTGCGGAAATGTCCCGCGCGGCAGATGATCTCGCCAAACGCACAGAGCGCCAGGCCGCGGCATTAGAAGAAACCGTGGTTGCCCTGGGCAATGTCACCAGCACCGTCAAACAAACCGCCACCGGCGCTGAAGAGACCTTGAAGGTGGTGAACGTCGCGCATGATGATGCAGAACGCTCGGGCGGCGTGATGCGCGAAGCCGTGGGGGCAATGGGCGAGATCGAGGCATCTTCTCGCCAGATCGGCAACATCATCGGCGTTATCGACGAAATCGCCTTCCAGACTAATCTTCTGGCGCTGAATGCGGGGGTTGAGGCCGCCCGCGCGGGGGATGCCGGGCGAGGCTTCGCGGTTGTCGCTACAGAGGTTCGGGCTTTGGCCCAGCGTTCCGCAGATGCCGCGAAGGAAATAAAAACCCTCATTTCCAAATCCAGCGCGCAGGTGGCGGCTGGGGTGAGGCTCGTGGGTGAAACCGGCACCGCCCTGGAGCATATCGTTGAGCAGGTGAATGCCGTGAACAAAATGGTGGAAGAAATCGCCCTTTCCGCCAAGCTTCAAACCACCGGTTTGGCCGAGGTCAACACCGCTATGGGCGAGATGGACCAAATGACCCAGCAAAACGCCGCGATGGTTGAAGAAGCCACTGCCGCTAGCCACACGCTTTCAACTGAGGCCAATACGCTCGAATCTCTGATTGGGCGCTTTAACCTGGGTTCAGGGAACGAAATCCATAACATTGAACATGAAACGGCCTCAGCCAAATCCAACCCTAAATCGCCGCGCCCTGCCCGCCAATCGACCAAAATCGTCAGCCTTGCCGGCAGTTTCAAGAAAATGTCGATAGGGGATGATGACTGGTCCGAGTTTTAAAACCATATGTTCCACGTGGAACATATGAAAAATCACCCCCGGCTGGCGGTTCTTGCACGGGCCGCCAGCGCCAACATCGTTTGGCGGCAATAATCCTGATCGGGGATATGGGTGGTTTTGCAGGCGGTTTCCGCCGCCAGCGCCGCCGCCAGTGCCTGATTCACTACGGGCAAGCTCCAAAGCCGCAGCATTTTCTGCACAACCGGTTGGCGCTTGAAAAACACTGGCGGGCGCATCCCCGCCATGGCTTCCTGGGCGGAAGCGCCTTGCGCCATTGCCGCCGCTGCCAGGCGCAGGCGCAAAAGCTCTGAGAGCAGCACCCGTATCAACCCCACCGGCGAAGCGCCTTCCTCATAAGCCAGGGCTAGCGCCTTGTCCGCCCCGGCGAGGTCCCCGGTGAGGGCGAAATCTACGGCGTCGTTCATCGAAGTATCGCCGCCATCAGCCAGAATGGATGATACATCTGCCTGTGACAGTGATTTTTCTGCCCCGGCATAAAGGGTTAGAACTTCCAGCGCCTGGCCAAGCGGGCCTTCCTCGCCTGTTAGGTTTTGCGCCGCCCAGCTTGCGGCATCCTGCTCTATGGTTACACCCTGTGCGCGCAGCCGGGCCGTGATAACCTGCGGCAGCCGGGCGGCATCAACTGCATAGCAAGCGATGCTGGCCACAGCAGCGGATTTCTCGGCCAAGGCCCGCAACTTGGATTTCGGGGTAAGCTCACCCGCTTCTAAAATCACCAGCCCGTCCGGCGGCGTTTCTGTTAATTTTTCTAACGCCTTGACAATAACCTCACCCGCGCCACGCACCCGAACAACGCGCTTGCCGCCGGTGAGGGACGCAGCAAAGGCCTCCGCCAGCAACGCATCCGGCGCGGGGTTGAACAACTCAGCAAAACGGAACGGGTCGTTCAACGCCCCCGGCACGCTGCGGGCCAAAGCGTGGCCGCGTTCAGCCACCAGCCCAGCATCTGGCCCATGCAAAAGAACCAGGCCGGTGCTGGGAGATTTTAAAAACGCGTCAACCCGTCCGGCATCCAGCTTCATGAATTAGGATGAAGGCGAAACCAGGCGGCAAGCTGGCCGGTAATCTGCGCCGAAATTTGCTGGGCAAGCTGGCCCTGCACCGTATCAGCCTCAAGATTAGAGGCAAAATATTGCTGGTCGATCACATTCAGAGCATCCATCGCCGTAGCGTTGCCGGAGGTGAGGGTGACGCCAGGGTTTCCCACGGGCGAGAGGGTCCAGGTGGCGATGGCGTTGAAGCGGTTGCGGGTGGTGGAGCTATCCGCCTGAATACCCTCGCCGGTTTGAACAACCCTGTAGCTCACCGCCAGCATATAAAGCTCGGTTGTTGGCGTGCCGTTGGTGTAGAGTTGCTGTTGCAGATCCTGGCGGAGAACCTGCCCGGTGCGATCCGGGATGTTGCCCACCTGCACGGTTTCCAGCACGGCACTGGCACCCTGGCCCTGCACCCCGCCGTAAAGCGGCGAAAACCCGCACGCCGAGAGGGCGAACAGGGCAAAAAGGGCAAAAGGCTTACGGTTTAACGACAAAATTCACGATCCTACCGGGCACGTAGATTTGTTTAACAACGGTCTGCGACCCTATTGTGCCCGCCACAGCCTGCTTGGCAAGCGCAATGGCGATATCTTCCCCCGCACCGGCAGGAACCAATATAGTACCGCGCAATTTGCCATTCACCTGCACCGCCACGGTGAGTTCGTCCACCACCAGCAAAGCCGGGTCGGGTTTTGGCCAAGGCTGCTGGGCGGCAAGACCCGTGCCGGGGCGCAGCTTGGCATAAAGATGCTCGGCCAGATGCGGAATAAGCGGGGCGGCGAGGCGGGACATGATCTCCATGGCCTCAAACCGGGCAGCCTGCATGTCCGGCGTTTCAGCCGGGGTGGCGACGGCGTTCAAAAGCTCATAAAGCCGCGCCACGGCGAGGTTGAAAGCAAAGCTTTCCAGCGCCTGGGTAATGGCTTCAATGGAGCGGTGGGTAAGCTGGCGGAGCTTTTTGGCTTCAGCGCCATAGGCGTCCACAGCAACCGGGCCGGTTTTGGCGATCTCTTCCCCCACGCGGGCGAGGCGTTGCAGAAACCGGTAAGATCCCTGCACACCGGATTCCGTCCATTCCACATCGCGTTCCGGTGGATTGTCAGACAGCACAAACCAGCGGGCCGTGTCCGCGCCGAAGCGCTCCACGATGGCACCAGGGTCCACCGTATTGCGCTTGGATTTGGACATTTTCTCCACCCGGCCAACGGTGATGGCCTCGCCGGTGGATTTTAAAACAGCGCCCTCCGAAGTGCGGGTGATTTCATCCGGGTAGAGCCATTTGCCGTTCGCATCCTTGTAGGATTCATGCGTAACCATGCCCTGGGTGAAGAGGCCGGTGAAGGGTTCATCCACCGAAACATGGCCGGTTTTATGCATGGCGCGGGTGAAGAAGCGGGCATAGAGCAGATGCAAAATCGCGTGCTCGATGCCGCCGACATATTGGTCCACCGGCAGCCAGTAATTGGCGGCGTCTAAATTGGTGGGGGTTTGCGCGTTTGGCGCGGTAAAACGGGCAAAATACCAGGAGCTGTCGATAAACGTGTCGAACGTATCCGTCTCGCGTGTCGCGGGCTGGCCGCAGGCGGGGCAATTCACATGCCGCCAGCTTGGGTGGTGGTCGAGCGGGTTGCCGGGTTTCTCGAAACTCACATCCTTCGGTAATTCCACGGGAAGCTGATCGGCGGGCACGGGTTGCGCGCCGCAGGCTTCGCAATGGATGACCGGGATGGGGCAGCCCCAGTATCGCTGACGGGAAATACCCCAATCTCGCAGGCGCCAATTCTGCACCGCCTTGCCGACGCCCAGCTTTTCCAGCTCGGCAATGGCGGCGGGTTTGGCATCCTTGGTGGCAAGGCCGGAAAGAAAGCCGGAATTGACGATGAAGCCCTCACCATCCAGCGCCTTATTGGCGATTTCCGGTGTGGTGTTTGGCTCCGGTGAAACCACGACCGGGACGGGCAAGTTATATTTCCGGGCGAAATCCAGATCCCTCTGGTCGCCGCAGGGGCAGCCGAAAATCGCCCCGGTGCCGTATTCCATCAGCACGAAATTGGCGATCCAGACCGGATGGGGCTGGCCGGTGAAGGGGTTGATGACCTCCAGTCCCGTGGCGATGCCACGTTTTTCAGCGGATTCAATGGCGGCTTCCGAGGTGCCCTGGCTGGCGCATTCGGCGATGAAGGCCGCGGCGGCGGGATTTGTTTCGGCCACCATTTTCGCCAGCGGATGCTCAGCCGCGATGGCGAGGAAGGACATGCCGAACAAGGTATCCGGGCGGGTGGTGTAAACCGTGACACTCTCTTCGCTGCCCGCCAGCTTGAAACTTACTTCAGCGCCCTGGGAGTGGCCGATCCAGTTTTCCTGCATCAGCTTCACGCGCTCCGGCCAGCGGTTGAGTGTGTTCAGCCCGTCCAGCAGCTCTTGCGCGGAATCGGTGATTTTCAGGAACCATTGGGAGAGTTTTTTCTTTTCAACCAGCGCGCCGGAGCGCCAGCCGCGCCCGTCGATCACCTGCTCGTTGGCGAGCACGGTCATGTCCACCGGGTCCCAGTTCACCGAGGCGTCGCGCCGCTCTACCAGCCCGGCTTTCCAGAAATCCAGGAACAATTTCTGCTGCTGGCCGTAATAAGCCACATCGCAGGTGGCAAATTCGCGGGACCAATCGAGCGAAAACCCCATGCGCTTCAGCTCCGCGCGCATATTGGCGATGTTCTTATAGGTCCAGTCCGCCGGGTTGGAGTTGTTTTCGCGGGCGGCGTTTTCCGCCGGCAGGCCAAACGCGTCCCACCCCATGGGGTGAAGCACCGCGAAACCCTGGGCGCGCTTGTAGCGGGCGACCACATCGCCCAGCGTATAATTGCGCACATGGCCCATATGGATTTTCCCCGACGGGTAGGGAAACATCTCCAGCACATAATATTTGGGCTGGTCGCCGCTGGGCACATCCTCGGCCTTAAAGCAGGCGTGGTGTTCCCACTGGGCCTGCCAGAAGGGTTCAGAAGCTGAAAAATCGTAACGGGCGGGTTCGGTATCGGACATGGTGGCGCCTGTTTATCCTCAAGGGGCAGGTGCCGCCAAGGGCGGGGGTTTACAGGGTGCTGTTAACCGCCCCGCCATCGAGCAGAATATTCTGCCCGACGATATATCCGGCCTGGGCAGAGCACAGGAATGCACACATCGCGCCGAATTCGTCCGGCTCGCCTACCCGCTGAGCAGGGTTGGCGGCAGCGCGCGTGGCGATAACCTCATCAACGCTCTGCCCGCTTGCCTGGGCGGTGCCCTCAGCGGTTGTACGCAGGCGGTCTGTGTTAAAAGCGCCGGGAAGCAGATTGTTGATGGTGACGTTATGCTTCGCCACCTGGCGGGAAAGCCCGGCGACAAAACCGGTGAGGCCCGTACGGGCGGTGTTGGAAAGAGTAAGGCTGGGGATGGGGGCTTTCACCGCGCTGGAGGTGATGTTCACGATCCGCCCGAATTTCCGGGTGATCATGCAATTCACCGTGGCGCGGATGAGCGCGATGGGTGTGAGAAGATGGGCGTTCAGCGCCGCTTGCCAGTCAGCTTCAGAAAAATCCCGGAAATCTCCCGGCGGCGGGCCGCCTGCGTTATTGATGAGAATATCAGGATTTGGGCAGGCAAGGAGGGCGGCCGCGCGGCCTTCATCGGTGGTGATGTCGCCGACGGCGATGCTGATGCGGACATCTGTGAGCTTTCGCAACTCCTCGGCTGTTTGCTCCAGCGCCTCGCGGTTACGGCCGGTGATGGTAACACTGACCCCTTCCTTGGCGAGGGCCAGCGCGCAGGCGCGGCCAAGCCCGGCGCTGGCGGCACAGACAAGCGCGGTGCGGGATTTGATGCCGAGATCCATGGGATATTCTCCGAAGCTGGACAGCTAATATAAGCTGGCTTGCCGCGCGGAAAACCCCGGCTATTCGGGTGTTTGAACGGCAGCGGTGCGTTTATTGTGCCAGTTATCCATAAGTTTGAGTACTGTGGCGGCGGTTTCCTCAATAGAACGGCGGGTGACATCAATGGCCGGCCAGCCGCGCTCGTTACATAGCCGCCGCGCCCAGAGCAGCTCTTTTTCCACCGCTTCATAATCTACGTAATTGGAACTATCCGCCCGGCCGAAAATTTCATTGGTACCGATGAGTTTAAGCCGGTGGCGGCGGATATCGATTAAGGATTTCGGGTCGATGGTGAGACCGATAATGGGGCAGGAAAGAGAGTCAAGCTCTTTGGGTAAAGGGGTGTTGGGCACCAGAGGCACGTTGAGCGCCTTGATGCCGCGATTGGCGAGGTAAAAGCAGGTGGGGGTTTTGGAGGAGCGGGAAACACCGACCAGCACGACATCGGCCTCCGAAATGCCGCGGTTGGCCTGGCCGTCATCATGGGAGATGACGAAATGCATGGCGTCGATCCGGCGGAAATAATCGGCATCCAGCACATATTGGCGGCCGGGTTTGTGTTTAACCGGGGAGCCGAACTGGGTCTGCAACATTTCTAAAAGCGGGTCCAGCACATGTTGCAACGGCACGCCCATACGGGCACAGGCATCATCCAGCTCGTGGCGAAGCGCGTCATCCACCAAAGAGCAGAGCACCGGACCGGGTTCAGCCTGGATGCCTTCCAGCACCCGGTGAAGCTGAAGCCGGGAGCGGATAAGGGACCAGCGGTGGTAGGAAACCTGGGCTTCATCAAACTGCGCCACCGCGGCACGGGCGAGGGCTGTCAAGGTATCCCCCGTGGCATCGGATATCAGATGTATATTCAGCTTATGAGTATCCATGATTGGGTTCATAGCGTGGATAACTCTGCAATGCGGAGAAGAATTTTTGGGTTGCGGGGATAAAGGCGAGGGATAAGGGTACGGTGGATGAAACCAGGATAGGGGTTGCGTTGGTTGTGAGTAAGTTGTGGGGATATGTAAAAATCAGCACTTTAGCGCTGGTTTCTTCCTGTGGATAACCCTGTGGGTTTTAAGCAGAGGTGGCTTAAACCCCGTTATCCACAGGGATCAAACACTCCAACTCTACCTTTTAAAAAAATAAGATTAGGTTTAGGCGGTGGGCATGAAATTTCTGGACGTTTTGGCGGGCGATGCAATATGGCCGCCGCCACTCTGGCTTATGCGCCAGGCCGGGCGGTATTTGCCGGAATACCGGGAGGTGAGGGCTAAGGCGGGGGATTTTATCTCTCTCTGCTTGAGTCCGGCGCTGGCTGAGGAAGTGACGCTGCAACCCATCAGGAAATTTGGGTTCGATGCGGCGATTTTGTTTTCTGATATTTTGATCTTGCCGATGGCTTTGGGGCAGGGATTGCGTTTTGCTGAAGGTGAAGGGCCAAGGCTGCCGCCTTTGGAAGATGTGGGGCTGTTGAAGCCTGGGCGCGCGGCGGGGGTTTATGCGCCGGTGATTGAGACGGTGAGCCGGTTGAGGCAGTCTTTGCCGAAGGAGACGGCGTTGATCGGCTTTGCCGGCGGCCCGGCGACGGTGGCGTGTTATATGCTGGATGGCCAAGGTGGCGGGTTTGGGCGCACCCGCCAGCTTGGCTATGAACATTCGGGTTTTGTGCGGGATGTTTTGGCGGTGCTGGTGGAGAGTACGATTGAGTATCTCTCAGCGCAGATAAACGCTGGGGCGGATTGTGTGATGTTGTTTGAAAGCTGGGCGGGGATTTTTCCACCCAGCCAGTTTCGCGAATTTGTGATTGAGCCGAACCGGCAAATTTGTGCGGCGCTGAAGGCCCGGTACCCGGAGGTGAAGATTATCGGGTTTCCGCGTTTGGCGGGGTTGATGCTGGCTGAATATGCGCGGGATGCCGGAGTGGATGCGCTGGGACTGGATAGTGTGACGGGCATTGCCGCGGCAAGGGCTGTATCCCCGCCAGGGATGGTGTTGCAGGGGAATTTGGACCCGTTGCTGCTGAAGCTGGGCGGGGAGCCGCTGGAGGCGGCTTTAAGGGCCTTGCTGGATGAGGTACGCGGGCATCCGCATATTGTTAATCTGGGCCATGGTATTACCCCGGATGTGCCGGAAGCGCATGTAAAGCGGCTGGTTGAACTGGTGAGGCAGGGATGAGAACGGCAATTGTTCTGTTTAACCTCGGTGGGCCGGATAATGCGGCGGCGATAAAGAAGTTTAGAATAAATTTGTTCTCGGATAAGGCGATTATCCGTTCCCCCTGGTTTATCAGGCTGTGGCTTTCACGGTTGATTGCGGCCTCTTCTGCCAAGGCGGCTTATGCAAATTATCAGTTGATGGGCGGCAAATCCCCGCTGCTGGAGCTGACGCAAGCCCAGGCCAGCGCGCTGGAAGGCGTTTTGGGACCAGATTATCGTTGTTTTATCGCCATGCGCTACTGGCATCCTTTTGCGCGGGAGACGATGCGCGAGGTGAAAGCCTGGGCACCGGACAGGGTGGTGCTGCTGCCGCTTTATCCGCAATTTTCCACCACCACGACGGGGTCTTCCCTGAGCGATTGGCGCGAGGCCGCAGCCAAGGCGGGGTTGGTGGTAAATGTGGCAACGGTTTGCTGCTGGTTTGATGACGCGGCTTATGTGGCGGCCAGTGCGGCGCTGGTGCGTGAGGCGATTGAGGACGCCATGGCGCAGAAGCCGGGTTTGCCGTTGCGGGTGCTGTTTTCGGCGCACGGTTTGCCGGAGAGTATTGTGAAGGCGGGCGACCCCTACCAGGCGCAGATTGAGGCGACGAGTGCGGCGGTGATGAAACGGCTGGCTGATACCAAGGTGGAGTGGCAGGTTTGTTATCAATCGCGCGCGACACCGCAGAAATGGTTGGAACCCAGCACCATCCAGGCGATTGAGAAGGCCGGGGCGGATAAAGTGGGCTTGGTGGTGGTACCGATCGCGTTTGTCTCCGACCATATCGAGACGCTGGTGGAGCTGGATATTGAAAACCGGCATGTGGCGGAAGCCGCCGGTGTGCCGCTTTATGTGCGCGCCAAAGTGGCTAATGACGACCCGGATTTTATTCGCGCCATGGCGGAGATTGTACGCCGGGCGCCTGAGGCTGGTTTGTGCCGTGGCGGAGGAGCTTGTGGCGAGCATAAGAATTGCCCCTGGCATGGGAGAGACTGAGTGCCGCCTGAGCTGATTATTTTCGATTGCGATGGTGTGCTGATCGATAGCGAATATGTGGCCTCTCGCGTGGTGGCGCAGAATATGGCGGCTTTGGGTTGGGAGATGGATGCGCCGGATGCGATGCGGCATTTCATGGGTATGAATATTTCGGACATGCAGCCGATGATTGAGGCCAGGCTTGGCAGATTGCTGCCGGAGGGATGGCGGCGGGATTTGGCAAATAAGCTGATTGAAGCCTTGGCGGCGGAGGCCGTGTTGATACCAGGCGCTGATGAAATGCTGAAGCGCGTGACGGCGATGGGGTTTGATTGGCGCGTGGCCTCCAATTCTTCCGACGAGGAGATGGCGGTGAAATTTTCCCGGTGTGGGCTGACGGATTTAACCAAGGGGCGATGTGTTTCCGCCGCCAGCGTTATTGCAAAAGGTGGTAATGCGAAACCAGCGCCGGATGTGTTTCTGGCGGCGGCCGCATCGGCCAAAACCCCGCCGGAACGCTGTATAGTTTTGGAAGATAGCAAATTAGGTACACGCGGTGCGGTGGCTGCTGGCATGGTGTGTTATGGTTTTGCCCCCCATGGCGATGGCGCGGCTTTGCTGGCGGAGGGTGCAAAGGCAGTGTTTACCCGCTTGGACGAAATTTTTGAGGTTCTGGCATGACATTTTCTGGCCTGTTGCCATTTTTCCATTGGTTTTTGGCGCTGCATATTCTTTCTTTCACCGCCTGGATGGCGGGGATGTTCTATCTGCCGCGGCTTTATGTTTATCATTGCCAGACTGTTGCGGGCTCGGTTGAATCCGAGCGTTTTAAAATAATGGAGCGGCGGTTGCTGAAGCAGATTATCAATCCGGCGATGATCTCCACATTTATTTTTGGTTTATTGATGGTTTTGACGCCTGGCGCTGTGAATTGGCAAGCCGCCTGGTGGTGGATGAAGATTATCGCTTTGGTGTTGATGTTTGGGTTTCATGGCGCGTGCTCACGCTGGCGCAGGGATTTTTTGAACGACGCGAACCGGCGCAGCGAAAAATTTTATCGTGTTGCCAATGAAGTGCCGACGCTGCTGTTTATCATCATTGTGATTGCCGTGGTGGTGAAGCCTTGATTTTGTTCAGCACGCCGTTGGTGCTGGCGTTTATTGTGGCCGCGACAGTGCTGACAATAACCCCCGGCGTGGATACGGCAATGGTGCTGCGTGCTTGTGCGGCTGGCGGCAAACGCCCGGCGCGATATGCGGCGGTGGGGATCTGCCTTGGTCTCTTGCTGTGGGGTGCGGCGGTGGCTATTGGGCTGGGGGCGGTTTTGAAAACCTCGCCAAAATCCTATATGATTGTGAAATATGCCGGGGCGGTTTATCTGTTTTGGGTGGGGTTTAAGCTTATTCGACATCCACGCCGGGCGTTGGAGGAAAGCCAGATGAGCCTGAGCCGGAACGCGGGCATGTTGGCTTTCAGGCGCGGGCTGGTGAGCAATCTGCTCAACCCGAAAATAGGCGTGTTTTACGTGACGTTTCTGCCGCAATTTATTCCAGCCCACGCGAATGTTGCCGCGGATACGCTGGTTCTTGCCATGCTGCATGTTGTGCTGACAGTTATCTGGTTTGCCGTGCTGATTGCGGCGGCGGTGCCGATGAGCAAGGCGCTGCGCCAGCCACGCACGCTGAGCCTTTTGGACCGCGTGGCAGGCGGGGTGTTTATTCTGTTCGGGTTGAGGCTGGCACTTTCCCGCGCGTGAGGGCGGTATTTGAAGGTTGTTTTGAAGAAAAGCAGCCCTGGACCCTGATAAGCGCATACGGGCATCCTAAATAAGGCTCGCCCGGTCAGACCGGATGAACATCACATCTGCGGAGTTGAATTCATGAGCGAGACCAACCAACCTGTTTGGCTGATTACCGGATGTTCGACAGGGTTTGGCAAGGCGCTGGCGTTGCAGATTGTAAAGCGCGGTTGGAAGCTGGTGGCGACAGCGCGCAACCTGGCGCAGATTGAAGACATTGCCGCGCTGGACAAGGAAAACGTGCTGGCGGTGACGCTGGATGTAACCGACCAGGCGCAGATTGACGCGGCGGTGAAAGCGGCCAGAGACAAATTCGGGCGGATTGACGTGCTGGTGAACAATGCCGGTTATGGCTACCAGAGCTCGGTGGAGGAAGGCGAAGAGGCGGAGATCCGCGCGCAATTCGACACGAATGTGTTTGGGCTGTTCGCGCTGACGCGCGCTGTGCTGCCAGTGATGCGCGCACAGAAAAGCGGGCATATTTTAAACATCACCTCCGTGGCGGGGCTGATCGGGTATCCTGGTTCGGGCTATTATGCGGCATCCAAACACGCGGTGGAGGGGTGGTCTGACGCGCTGCGGGCAGAAGCCGGGCCGCTGGGTATTCACGTAACCTGCGTGGAGCCGGGGCCGTTCCGTACGGATTGGGCCGGGCGGTCTTTGATACAGACGCCAAGCCAGATTGCGGATTATGCCGAGACCGCCGGGGCGCGGTTGGCCGGAACCAAAGAGCGCAGCGGCAACCAGGCGGGCGACCCGGTGCGGGCCAGCGATGTGATGATTGAGCTGACGCAAAAACCAGGCGCTCCGCGGCATATTGTGCTGGGCGGCTGGGGATTTGAAGAGGTGGTGAAAACCCTGAAATTCCGGCTGGATGAGATTACCGGACAGAAAGAGCTTTCAGTTTCGGCGGATTTTCCAGCAGGGTAAAGTCATCCGGCTTCTGGTATAAACGAGGAGGTTGTTTCCAGGGGCAGCAGGATATGCTGGAGGGCGGCGACGAGGCCGTCCATCATTTCATCCGTGTGTTTAGGGCCGGGGGTAAAGCGCAAGCGCTCTGTGCCTTGCGGCACTGTGGGGTAGTTGATGGGGGTGGCATACATGCCAAATTCCCGGATGAGGCGCATGGAAACCTCGGTGGCTTTCGCGGCGTTGCCGATCATTAGCGGCACGATATGGGAGGTGGTTTCCATAACTGGCAGCCCGGCAGCGAGGAATTTGGCTTTCAGCGTTTCAGCGCGGTTGAACAGCAGGGCGCGTAAAGCGCGGTCTTGTTTCAGGATACGGATGGAGGCGAGGGCGGCGGCGACGGTGGGCGGCGGCAGGGCGGTGGTGAAGATGAACCCGGCGGCGACGGAGCGGATATAGTCCAGCACCTTGAAGTCGCCCGTTATATAGCCGCCATGACAGCCGAAACCCTTGGCCAGCGTGCCCTCGATGATGGTGATACGATCCGCCACGCCATCGCGCTCAGACACGCCGCCACCATGGGCACCGTACATGCCCACGGCGTGCACTTCATCGAGATATGTCAAGGCGTTGTACTTATCCGCGAGGTCGCAGATCTCTGCTATCGGGGCGATGTCGCCATCCATGGAATAGACGCTCTCGAACGCGATGAGCTTAGGGGCGTCTTTCGGAGCTTCACAGAGCAGACGCTCCAGATCGTCCAGGTCGTTATGTTTGAAGATATGAACGGTGGCATTGCGGCTGGCCTTGATGCCGACAATCATGGAATTATGGTTTTGTGCGTCTGAGAACACGTGCCAGTTGGGCAGGGAATTGAGGATGGCGGTAAGGCTTGCCTGGTTGGAGACATAGCCTGAGGTAAACAACAACGCCGCATCCTTGCCGTGGAGGTCAGCCAGCTCTTCTTCCAGCGCCACATGCAAGGGCGAGGACCCGGCGATGTTGCGTGTGCCGCCAGCCCCGGCACCGTAGCGCCGCGCAGCCTCGATCGAGGCCTCAATCACGCGTTTGTCTGTGCCCATGGCAAGATAGTCGTTGGTCGACCAGACCAGAATATCCTGGGTTTTGCCTTCCATGGTGACGCTGTAATAAGGGAAGCGATCAGCCAGCTTTTCCAACGCCACAAAACGGCGGTACCGCCCCTGGGCCGAAATTTCGGCGAGCGCTTCGTCACATTTCTTTAAAAACTGATGCATTTAAACCCGGTGGTAGCGAACTTCAGGCAAGCCAAACGCCTGAAGTTCGGCGGAGTCAATGATGCAAATCAAAAGGCAGAATTCTGTGTTAGACGTTGCCGGCGACATAAACCCGGAGCGTATCCACCTCATGCTGGCTTTGGTCGATACGAGCCTTCACCACGTCTCCGATGCTAACCAGCCCGGTGAGTTTTCCATTTTCCACAATCGGCAGATGGCGGAAATGTCGTTCAGTCATGATCTCCATGGCTTGCTCGGTGGTGGTTTCCGGCGTGGCGGTGATGGGATTATGGGTCATCAGCTCGGCCGCGGTAAGCTCCAGCGTTTGCGCGGCACGGTGCGCGAGGCTGCGGACAATGTCGCGCTCGCTGAGGATGCCGACCAGCTCTCCATGATCAACAACCAACACGGCACCAATACCCTTAGTGGCCAGAACATCGACAACGCCGCTGATAGATGTCGATGACGTAACGGAAATGTAGCCGGGGGGTTTGTGTTTAAGGATTGTGTTCACGAGCAATTTTCGTTCCTCCTCTTCTCTGAGTATGGGCAATGCTGACGGGTTGTTCAATTATTTTTCTGTATAGGAGGAGAAATTTTAGAGAATATCACGCCGTGATCGCTCTAAAATCATCGTGCTCTTAGAGAATGGCCAGCAGACCTGCAACAAATTGTTCCGGCATCGACAGAAAAGGCGAATGGTCTGCGGGCAGGGTGAACACCGGCGTGCAAGGCAGGGTTTGTTGCATGGCGCGTTGCAAAGCGAGCGGCACCACCCGGTCCTCCGCGCATTCGATATAGGCGCGGGGGATATGCGGCGGCGGTGCTGTGGCGGCGGCGGAAAAGGTGCCGAGAGGCTCGGGGCGCAGCCGCGCGGCGGCGGCTTTTGCCGCTTTAGGGGTGGCAAGGTGGTAAAAACGCGGAATGATGGCTTCCGCCGCCACGGCGAGGCAGCGCCCGCGCGCGGGGCGGAGGTAGTCTGGCGTGCCGCCAGCCTCGGGCCGGGCGATCATGCTTTCCATACTTGCCCCACCGGGGAGCAGGAAACCGGTAACATAGACGAGGCGCGATATGGCTTGTGGTGCCAGCGTGGCGGCTTCGGAAATAATGAGCCCGGCGCGGCTATGGCCGACCAGGATGGCACCATCTGGTGCGAGTTCGGCGATTTGTTTGGCCCAGAAGGGCAACGGGTTGGCACCGGGAGGGGTTGGCACCAACTCCGGCGTGAGCGCCTGGTGCCCGGCGGCTTCCAGTAGCGGGGTGATAGTGTCCCAGCACCAGGCACCGTGCCAGGCGCCGGGCACCAGGATAAAGACGGCCATCAGCCGTTGAGTTGGCCGTAAATATCCGCCCGGCGGTCTTGCAGGAATTTGTCGGCCTGGCGCACAGCTTCGTGGTGGGTGGCGTTGGTTTCGGCGAAGAGCATCTCCTCCCCCGCACCAGCCATGGCTAGCCGCGCGCCATCCGGCCCGCATATATTGGAAAGCCCGATATAGCTCAGCCCGTTTTCATCCCCGGAATGGTTGGCATAAGCGATATAGACCTGGTTTTCGTAGGCCCGGGTCGGAATAATATGGGTGGGCACGCCCTCATAAGGCTCTGACAGGGCAGTGGGGATGAGGATGATATCCGCGCCCGCCAAAGCGAGGCGGCGCGCTGGCTCAGGAAATTCAATGTCGTAGCAGATGAGCAAGCCGATTTTTTGCCCGTGCAGCGTTGCCACAGGAAACTCCGAGCCGGTTTCCTTGAAGATTTCACGCTCCATGGGGCCAAAGAGATGGGCCTTGCGATAATTCAGCAGAATGGCACCATCCGGCCCGATGAGCACGGCGGAATTGGCGATGCCAGCGCCAATTTTTTCCGGATAGCCGAAGACCAGAGCGAGGCCGAGAGACCGGGCAGTTTCCTGCGCGGGGGCAAGGCCAGCCTGCGTTATGGCATGGCGCTGAGCGTCCTGCGGGGTGAGGTTATAGCCTGAGAGATACATTTCCGGCAGCAGCAGAACATCCGCCCCCTGTGCCTTGGCCTGCACGGCTTGTTCACGCAAATGGGTGAATCCCGCTTGCGGATTGTTGAACGCGCCTGGGCCCTGATAAAGTGCCAGCTTCATATACGGCAGCGTAGCACCAACCGGGCTGTGTTGAAATGGTAGGAAAAACCGGATAAACCCTGCCCGCCGGCACCCCTGGAGGCCGGCTTTTGTTGTTTATATGGAGCGTAAAATGGCCAATTTTGATGTGATTGAGGCCTCTGCGCGTTCGCGTGCCGGCAAGGGGGTGGCGCGGGCGACGAGGCGAGAGGGCAAAGTGCCCGCCGTGATTTATGGTGCGAAGCAGGAGCCTGCGCTGATCGCGCTGGACCCGCGCATCGTGATGAAAGAACTGAAGCGCGGCGGTTGGCGCTCGCGGTTGTATGAGATCGACGTGGCTGGCAACAAGACCCGCGCGCTGATGCGCGACGTGTCCTTCCATCCTGTCACCGACCAGCCCGAGCATGTGGATTTCCAGCGCCTGGTGGCTGGTGAGCCGGTGAAGGTTTCGGTTGCCGTGCACTTTTTAAACGAGGGCACCAGCCCCGGCCTGAAGCGCGGCGGCGTGCTGAACGTGGTGCGCCATAAGGTGGACGTGGTGGTGGATGCCGACCATATCCCCGAGCGCTTCGAGATTGACCTTGCCAAGCTGGACATTAACGACAACGTGCGCTGGCATGATTTGCAGGGCGCTGAGCACTGCAAGCCGGTGATCACGGGCCGTGACTTCGTGATCGCGACCATTGCGCCGCCGTTGGTTTCTGCCGAGCAGCTGGCCGCCGAGGCTGCGGCTGCGGCTGCCGCCGCTGCTGCCAAGGGTGGCAAGAAAGCGGGCGGCAAGAAGTAACATGTAAAGCTGCCGCGCCATGCTGTTATGGGTAGGACTGGGAAACCCAGAACCCGGCATGGCGCGGCAGCGCCACAATATCGGCTTTTTGGCCGTGGACGCGATTGCCGCACGGCATGGTTTTTCCCCCTGGAAACCCCGGTTTAAGGGGCTGGCCGCGGAAGGCCGGATTGGCACGCAGAAGATTTTGCTGCTGAAGCCGATGACTTATATGAATTTGTCCGGCGAGGCGGTGCAGGCTGCCGCGAGTTTTTATAAAATTGCCCCGGAGCAGATTACCTTATTCCATGACGAGCTGGACCTGGCACCCGGAAAGCTGCGGGTGAAGAAAGGCGGTGGCAATGCCGGGCATAACGGGTTGCGCAGCACGGACAGGCATCTTGCCACCCCGGATTACTGGCGGGTGCGGCTGGGCATTGGCCACCCCGGTGACAAAGACCGGGTGACAGGCCATGTGCTGGGGGATTTTTCCAGGGCGGACAAGGACTGGCTGGAGCCATTGCTGGGGGCGGTGGCGGATGACGCTGTGTTGCTGGCGGAGGGGCGGCCAGAGGATTTCATGACCCGCATTGCGCGGGGGAGCGGGGAGCAGAGATAATGGGTTTTAATTGCGGGATTGTGGGCCTGCCGAATGTCGGTAAATCCACGCTCTTCAACGCGCTGACCGCGACGGTGGCCGCCCAGGCGGCGAATTACCCGTTTTGCACCATAGAGCCGAATGTGGGCCGCGTGGCTGTGCCAGACAGGCGCATGAATGCGCTGGCGGAGATTGGCAAATCCGTGAAGATTGTGCCGACCAGCCTGGAGTTTGTGGACATTGCCGGGTTGGTGCGCGGGGCTTCCAAGGGTGAGGGGCTGGGCAACCAGTTTTTGGCGAATATCCGCGAGGTGGATGCGATTGTGCATGTGCTGCGCTGCTTCGAGGATGACGACATTACGCATGTGGAAGGCTCGATCGACCCCGTGCGGGATGCGGAGACGGTGGAAACCGAGCTGATGCTGGCGGATTTGGAAAGCCTGACCAAGCGCGTGCCGATGTTGCAGAAAAAGGCCAAGAGCAACGACAAGCTGGCGGCGGCGGAGCTGGAGCTGATCGAACCGCTGATAAAAGCACTGGAGGCGGGCACGCCCGTACGCGCGGTGATTCCCAAAGGCGAGGAGGAGGCGGTGAAGCGCCTCAACCTGCTCACCTCCAAGCCTGTGCTGTACGTGTGCAATGTCGAGGAAGCGGCGGCCGCCACCGGCAATGCCCAGTCCGCTCGGGTGGCGGAGATGGCGAAGGCACAGGGGGCCGCGCATGTGATCATCTCGGCCGCGATCGAGGCCGAAGTGAGCCAGTTGCCGGAAGAAGACCGCGCCGGGTTCCTGGCGGATTTGGGGTTGGAGGATTCCGGGCTGGATAGGATTATCCGCGCTGGTTACGGGCTTTTGGGGTTGATTACATATTTCACCGTGGGGCCGAAAGAGACGCGGGCCTGGACAATTATTAAAGGCACCAAGGCGCCGGGGGCGGCGGGTGTTATCCATGGCGATTTCGAGCGCGGGTTTATTGCTGCCGAGACCATTGGTTTTGATGATTACGTGGCCGGCAAAGGCGAGGCTGGCGCGCGGGATGCGGGCAAGCTGCGCGTTGAAGGCAAGGAGTATGTGGTGAAGGATGGCGACGTGCTGCTATTCCGCTTCAACGTGTAGAACGCGATGACTTTAGGCTCGCTCACTTTGCAAGCGGGCCAAAAGTTTGAATCGCCCTCTACCGCATTAATTTAGAGGCGGATTCAGATTTTAGAGCGGATCACTTCCGTGATTCGATCAAAATCATCCGGCTCTAACGATCGGCGGGATGAGCATAAAGGCGATTGGACTTATCCCCGTGCGGCGATTTGTTCCGCGAGGTAGCCAGCATCTCGCCAGCAGCCCCAGATGAAGGAGGAGCCGCGATTGGAGAGCCAGGGCAGACCGATGAAATACAGGCCCGGCACGGCGGAAACACCGCGATGGTGCCGGGGCAGGCCTTTTTCGTCGAACACGTCGATCTTCATCCAGCTATAGTCCAGCGCATAGCCGGTGGCCCAGAGGATGGTGGTAATGTTGGCCTTGGCCAGATCCAGCTCCAAAATGGGGTTCACCGCGCATTCCGGCAGGGGGCCGATGATATGGGCTTCCGGTTCTTCCGGCAGGTCCAGCCTCTCGCGCGCCACGTAATCATCCGCTGCCCTCAGCGTGGCGAGGTAGTTGGCGTCTCCGGCTTCGATATTATGCGCGAGATCGTTATCAAAATGCAGCACGCCATTTTTGAACGCGCTAGCCCGGCCCAGCAGGGTGATGCCACTGGCCGCGAGATTGCGGAAATCCACCGTGTGGCCGCCTTTGGCACCGCTGACGGCAATGGTGACATGTGCGGTGCCGGGTGCGGGGGCGGTGGCACCCCACATGCCCAGAACCCCCAGCCAAAAGACGAAATCCTGCCCGCGATAGCGGCGCGGCGGCCGGTCGTGCGGGCCGGTGGCGAGGTAAACCTGTCGCCCGGCGGCACGCAGCTCATCGGCGATCTGCACGCCCGAGGAGCCCGCCCCCACCACCAGCACAGCCCCCGGCGGCAACTGCGCGGGGTTACGGTAATGCGCGGAATGAATTTGGGTGATGCCGGTATCCGTTGGCACCAGCGTGGGGATGAGCGGGCGCTGGAAGGAGCCGGTGGCGGAGATGACGTTTTTCGCCTCGATGGTGCCATCGGCGGTTTCGGCGCGGAAGCCGGAACCATCGTCTTTCCGGTGTAGGGCCTTTACCGCCACGCCGGTGCGTATGGGGGCGTTGATTTGCGCGGCGTAATCCTCGAAATATTTCACGATGGCGTTGGCCGGGGCGAATTCATCCGGCCCGATGGGATCGAAGCTGCGGTTGGGGAAACGGTCGTGCCAGGCCGGGCCGTTGGCCACCAGAGAATCCCACCGTTCCGCGCGCCAGCGTTCGGCAATGCGAGCGCGTTCCAGCACCAGATGCGGCACGCCTTGCTGGCTCAGATGCTCGCTCATCGCGATTCCGGCCTGACCGGCCCCGATGACGAGCGTTCCGACCTGTTCAACTGGCATGGGCGCGATCCTTTTCAAGTGGGCAGTGGTTAACCGCCGCAGCGGCTACAGCCGACCCCCATTGTATTGAGGGAGGTTGATTAGGAGAATTAGAATTTAAATTTCAGCTGATTATGTTTTATTGAAGCTGAGAATGGCCCCGCGCCGGGCGGCGCTGCTAATATCGCAACGCCTGATACCCGCTCTCGGATGGTTCAACGCCGTGGGTGTCGTGAGCGAAGCCGGGGAAGCGTTTGTCGAAATCCTCCAATGCTGCCAGGTAGCGCAGCACCGGGCCGTCGATGGTGCCGAAATTTTCCCCTGGCATGAGCAGCGGAATGCCCGGCGGGTAGGGTACGATGGCGGTGGCGGCGACACCGCCTGCGAGGGCCGCGAGATTCGCCATGCCGCCCTCGCCGCGAATGAGGCGGTCATGCGCCTCGGCGGGAATCATCTCAGGTGCGGGGAGGAAATTATAAGCCTCCTGCAAGCGTTCCGGGTAGCCGGTGGCGCGCAGCCCAGAGAACATGGCCTGGCCTAAATCTCGCAGGCCCATCGCCCCATAAGCGGCGGGGTAAAGAGCGGCGAGCTGCGGCAAGGCGCGGGCGAGCGGCGTGTTGGCATCGTAATCGTGTTTGAAGTCCAGCAGCGCGTTGACGAGCGAACCCCATTTTCCCTTGGTAACACCTATGGAAAACAGAAACAGGATGGAGAAATTCGCGGTTTTTTCTGGTGTGATGCCATGCTCGGCAAGGTAATGATTGAGCAAGGGTGCTGGAATACCGGTTTGCTCCAGCTTGCCGGAACGCGCCATGCCGGGGGTGATGAGGGTAACTTTGATGGGGTCCAGCATACAATAGCCGGGTTCCAGTCCGGTAAAGCCGTGCCAGGCAGCGCCCGGTTCCAGCGCCCAGCAGGATTGGTCTTCTGCCAACATCTCCAGCGGGGCGGCGGCGAAGGTTTGGCCATCTGGCACGGTATCCGGCTGCCAGACGCCGAAGAACCAATCGTCCCTGCTGGAAAATTCCGCTTGCAGCCGCGCCATGGTTTGTCGGAAGGAGATGGCCTCCGCGATGGCCTCTGAAGTGAGAAGCTGGCCGCTGGCGCCTTCCATCATCGCCGAGCTGATATCAGTGGAGGCGAGGATGGCGTAATTAGGTGAGGTGGAGGCGTGCATCATCAGCGATTCATTGAAGCGCGCGGGGGAGATTTTTACCCGACCTTCGCGCAGATGCAGCATGGAAGCCTGGGAGAGGGCGGCCAGCAGCTTATGGGTTGATTGGGTGGCGAAGATGGTGGGGCCGGTTCGGTTAGCCTCCGCGGGTTCGCCGCGCATGGCGTAATGGTTTTTGTAAAGCGTGTTGAAGCGCGCATGGCCGAACCAGGCTTCGTCGAAGAGGATACGGTCCACCGAGGGGCTGAGCAGCTCCTCCACCCTGGCCGCATTGTAGCAAAGCCCGTCATAGGTGGAGTTGGTGACGATGGCGAGCGCGGGCCTTGCCGTGCAGCCAGCAGTAAGGCGGGAGGTGGCGAGGTTATGGGCAACCGCCTCTGGCGTGAGCGAGGCGGCGGGGATGGGGCCGATCATGCCCAGATGGTTGCGGTAGGGCAGCAGATAAGCGGGTTTGGCACCGGTGAGGGCCAGCCCGTGCTCGATGGATTTATGCGCGTTGCGGTCCGCCAGCACAATTTCGCCGCGCGCGACAGAGGCTGTCATCACCACCCGGTTGGCGGTGGAGGTGCCGTTGGTGACGAAATAAGAACGGTCGGACCCGAACACATGCGCCGCGTAGCGTTCCGCTGCACCGATGGGGCCGGTATGGTCCAGCAGGGAGCCAAGCCCAGCGACGGAGATGGACAGATCCGCCCGCAGCAGCTTTTCGCCGAAATAATCGTAGAACATGCGCCCGGCGGGGGAGCGGAGGAAAGCCGAGCCACCCGTGTGGCCCGGCGTGTGCCAGGAATATTCCGCCTCGGACGCGAATTTGGTGAGCGCGCCGAACAGCGGCGGCAGAAGCTGGGCGCGGTAGCGGCGCATGGCGGCAAGGATGCGACTGGAGATGAACTCCATGGAATCCTCCAACAGCCAGATGAAGCCATCCACCTCACCCATCACTTCGGCGGGCACATGCGCGACATCGTTGCGTTCAGCCAGCAGAAATACCGGCAGTTTAGCGTTGCGGGCGCGGATGGCTTTCAGCAACGTTTTGGTGGTGGCGTGGTCCGGGTCTCGGTGTAAATCCCAATCCAGAACAATGGCTTGCAGATGTGGATCGGCGTTGATTTCGCCCCTGGCGTCGGCGGCGGAGAGGGCGGTGGTGGCGCTGATATCGTGGATTTTCAAATCCGCCAACAAAGCGCGGGCGGCGCGGCCCAGCGCCGTGGGCTCCTGCAGTTTGTCGCAGGCCAGCAACAAGCTGAGCCCGAAGGTTTTTGGTTTTTGGTCCTGGCCGGTCATGGTTCCCCCCCGATCCGCGTTTGCGCTGATAGGATGGTGTTTGGCTGGTTCTGTCCACCCCCTGGCCGGGGTTAGGTGATCCGCTTGCCGTGCGTGTGCACAATTGCCAAAACCAAGGCTACTCAAGTGTGATGGTTCTGAAATTCGTGACTTGGAATATCATGAATTTCAGAAGCTGAATCACACTGGAGCGGTTTCCGTTCACGCCGGTTCACGCAAACCGCTCTAACTCTCTGTTTAAACAAGCGAGATGGGTTTACACCACTCGCTCTATTTATGTTTTGGTGAGCAATTTCATGTGTTTAGGTGACGCTACCGCGTCAACCTAAACACATATTTCTCTAGCCATGTCAGGATGGCCGAGAGCGACAATATGTATGGGTGGAACTGTAGCGGTAGGGCCTAATGCGGCAGTTTGTGCCGGGCGTTGAGCTCGTGCTGATCGCGCAAATAACATACCGCGACGCCGATGATGCCGAAAAACACAGGTAAAGCCAGCATTTCAGCCCAAATGACCACAGCGTTCATGTCATCCTCGCTTTTTTGATATTGAAGGCGAGCGTTGAACCGGCTTTTGTTAAGCCATCGTAGCAATTCTAGCAGAAGGCTGGCGGAATTTCCAGAAAATATAGCCGGATTCGGACCTATGCGGTTTGCGGAGCCGAGCCGACGCCGCAGAGGAACACGCTGATGGCATTGCGGATATGCGTTTGCCGCGCTTCTCCGCTTGGCCAGCGGAACTCGTTGAAAGAATTTATCACCAGGGCGCCGAACACCATATCGGCCAGCATCCGCGCCAAGCTGAAGGCATCGCCCACCAGCCGCAGCCGCCCCAGGGCTGCTTGTTGTGTCATCCAGCAGGCCAGCGGCATCAGCGGGTGGTTTGCCTCAGATTCCGTGATGAGTTGATGCAGTTCCGGGTGGTTCGGGCATTCTGTTAGTCGCAGGCGGGCGAGGTCCAGCCTGTCCTGATCTTCTTCCTCGCTGATATCGATACGGAAAATCCGTTCCAGCGCCTGTTGCAGGGGCAGTTCTTCCGGCACCGGAAATTCAAGCCATTGTGGGCGCGCGGCTTCCACCACGGCGGCAAACAAAGCGGGTTTGCTGGGAAATAGCCGGTAGAGCGTCTGCTTGGAAATTTTGCACGCCGCGGCGATATCCTCGGTTTTGGTGGCACCATATCCGCGCTCGACGAACAACCGGCGTGACTGCACGAGAATTGTGTCCCGTTGGGTGTCATCGCACAGAACTTTTGGCCTGCCCCGGCCCTTGCAGTAATCGTCAGGCGTTCCCATTATACCTGTTCCGTTAGCACCGCATGGCAGCTTCCCGCAACTTTCAGCGGCTTGACAGCCACTTTACCCCTGAATATCAGTACCAATAAGTACTGTAAATGTTTCAAGCGGGAATGCCATGCCCGCCGCGTGCAGATTAATCGTTTTTAACTCGCCCATGAGGTTCTGATGCCAGCCGATCTTTCCTGCCCCGCGCGCAAGCGTGCGCTGGTGGCCGCTTGCCTTGCCGGAACCGCTCTGCTTGCCGGGTGCGAGAAAAAAGTAGCACCCCCGCCGCCGATGCCACAGGTGGGGTTTGTAACGATCCACACCCAGCCGGTGTTGCGCACCACGGACCTTCCTGGCCGCACCGATGCGGTGGGCACAGCGGATATTCGCCCGCAGGTGAGCGGCGTGATTTTAAAGCGGCTATTTGTTGAGGGCGGCGATGTGAACGCAGGCCAGCAGCTTTATCAGATAGACCCGGCACCGTATCAGGCCGCTTATGACGCTGCTGTGGCGACAATGATGCACGACAAGGCGCAGCTTGCGACAGACCAGGCCCAGGCGAACCGTTACCGGCCGCTGGCCGCCGCCCAGGCCGTGAGCGCGCAGGATTACGAAAACGCCCTGGCTACGGTGAAGGAGGATGAGGCCAATGTCGCCTCCGCCAAGGCTGCCATCGAAACCGCCCAGATAAATCTGAACTACACCAAGATGTATTCGCCAATTTCCGGCACTATCGGCGCGTCCTCAGTCACGCCAGGCGCGCTGGTTACAGCGGACCAGACCACGGCACTGGCCACCGTGACACAGCTCGACCCGATTTACGTGGATTTGAACGAGTCCTCCACCACCTGGCTGCGCCTGAAACAGGAAGCCGATGCCGGGCAGCTTGAAACCACCGCTGACGGCTCAGCCAAGGTGACGCTGACGCTGGAAGACGGCAGCACATACAGCCTGCCTGGCAAGCTGCAATTCGCCGAGGTGAATGTGGACCAGAGCACCGGCACTGTGCTGGTGCGGGCGCTGTTTCCCAACCCGCAGCATTTGTTGCTGCCGGGCATGTATGTGCACGCCGAGCTGGAAGAGGGCGTGAACAAAAACGGCATTCTGGTACCGCAGCAGGCGGTTTCGCATAACACCCATGGCGATGCCACGGTGCTGATGCTGAACGCCAAGAACGTCGTTTCGGAAAAGATTATTCAAATCAACGGCAATGTTGGCAATGACTGGGTGGTGACGAGCGGACTGGCTCCGGGCGACCGTGTTATCGTGGACGGGTTACAGAACGCGACTGACGGCGCAACCGTCTCGCCTGTCGACGAAACCGCACAATTCGCATCCAACCCCGCCTCCTAAGCGAAGGGCTGAAATTCCGCCATGTCACGTTTTTTTATCGACCGGCCGACCTTCGCCTGGGTGCTGGCCCTGGTTATTATGTTGGCAGGTGCCATCGAGATCCTTCAGCTCCCGATCGCGCAATACCCTTCCATCGCCCCGCCGGCGGTGAACATTAGCGCTACCTATGCGGGAGCTTCGGCGCAGACCGTTGCGGACACTGTGGTGCGGCCCATTCTACAGCAGATGTCCGGCCTGGACGGGCTTGAATATATCGACTCGACAACGGAATCCAATGGCTCGGCGACGATTACCCTGACGTTCAAGCAGGGCACTGACCCGAACATCGCCCAGGTGCAGGTGCAGAATAAATTGCAGCTTGCCGAAGCGAACCTGCCAACCGAGGTGACCCAGGCCGGGATTAACGTGAAGAAGGCCGAGAAGAACTTCATGCTGTTCTTCGCCCTGGTTTCCACCAATGGCAGCATGACGCGTTTTGATATCGCGGATTATATTGCCTCGAACCTGGAAGACCCGATTACCCGCGTGCCGGGCGTGGGCGATTATCAGCTTTTTGGCTCCGAATACGCGATGCGCATCTGGTTGAACCCGGATGAGCTTTATAAATACGGGCTTACGGTGCCGGATGTTGTGAACGCGCTAAAGGCGCAGAACGTGCAGGTGCCATCGGGCGAGTTGGGGGGCCTGCCCGCCGTGAAAGGCCAGCGGCTGGATGCGATTATCAACGGGCCGAGCGAGTTCACCGACCCCAGCCAGTTCGAGAATATCCTGCTCAAAGTGCTGCCAAGCGGCGCGCAGGTGCGCTTGCAGGACGTGGCGCAGGTTGTTCTGGGGCCGCAGAGCTACTCGGTGAACAGCCTGTTCAACGGTATGCCCGCGAGCGCCATGGGACTGAAGCTGACGCCGGGTGCCAACCAGCTTGATACCGAAAAAGCCGTGAAGGCGGAGCTGAAGAAGCTGACGCAACATCTGCCTTCCGGGCTCAAGCTCGTCTATCCGTACGACACCGCGCCTTACATCGTGCTTTCGCTGCGCGAGGTGGTGCAGACCTTGTTGGAAGCCATCGCGCTGGTGTTCCTGGTGATGCTGCTGTTTTTGCAGAACATCCGCGCCACTTTGGTACCTACCATCGCGGTGCCGATTGTTTTGCTCGGCACATTCGGCGTGCTGGCGGCACTCGGCTATTCCATCAATACGCTTACCATGCTGGCCATGGTGCTGGCGGTGGGCCTGCTGGTGGATGACGCCATCGTCGTGGTCGAGAACGTCGACCGGCTGATGCATGAGCGCGGGTTGCGGCCTAAGGAAGCCGCGCGGCAATCCATGGATGAAATCTCCGGCGCGCTGGTGGGTATTGCGCTGGTGCTGGCGGCGGTGTTTTTGCCGATGGCATTTTTCAGTGGCTCCACCGGCGTCATTTACCGGCAGTTCTCCGTCACCATCGTTTCCGCCATGGTGCTCTCCATCCTCACGGCGTTGATCTTCACGCCCTCGCTCTGTGGTTCGCTGTTGAAGCCACCCAAGGAGGGCGCGGGCACGCATGGCTTCACCGGCTGGTTCAACCGTGGCTTCAACCGCTCGCGCGCCGGGTATCTCGGCGGTGTACGCAGGCTGACACGGCGCAACCGCCTCACCATGCTGGGCTTTGTGTGCATCACCATTCTCACGGTGTTTTTGTTTACACGCCTGCCGACGGGATTTTTGCCGAACGAGGATCAAGGCTTGCTGGTTGGGCAGATCAGCCTGCCGAACGGTTCCACCGCCGAGCAGACAGAGGCGCTGAACGCCAAGGTGCGAAACTATATCTTCAAAACCGAAAGCAATAACGTAAAGTCGATTTACACAGCCTCTGGCTTCAGCTTTGCCGGTAACGCGCAGAACCAGGGCTTTCTGGTGATGCTGATGAAGCCCTGGGCGGACCGTACGGCGGCTTCGCAGAATGTGGCGGCCATCGCCCAGCGCGTGATGGGGCACTTCATGGGCAACCGCAGCGGCCAGGTGTTTATTGTGCAGCCGCCGCCGGTGCTGGAGCTTGGCAACGCCACCGGATTTGACCTGGAGCTGATGAATTCCGGCAGTATTTCCAACCAGGCGTTCAGCGCCGCGCGCGCCAAGTTTCTGCAACTTGCTTCCAAGAGCAAGCTGCTGGCCGCCGTGCGCCCCAACGGTTTGAGCAACGCGCCGCAATACGTGCTGGATGTGGACCGGGAAAAAGCCTCAGCACTAGGGCTTTCAATGACCGACATCAACACCACCATCCAGGGCGCGTTTGCATCTGAATTTGTGGATCAGTTCATTCGCAACGGGCGCGTGAAGGATGTGTATGTTCAGGGCGAGGCGGATGCGCGGATGCAGCCGGGCGATCTGGACAAATGGTATGTGCGCAACAGCAGCGGCGGCATGGTGCCGTTCAGCGCCTTCATAACCGGCCATTGGACCACAGGCCCGCAATCAGTCGAGATTTATAACGGCGATGAGGCGTATGAGATTCAAGGCCAGCCAGCGCCGGGCGTGAGCAGCGGTGCGGCAATGCAGGAGGTTGAAAAAATCGCCGCGCAGATGCCGCAAGGTGTGACGATGAGCTGGACCGGGCTTTCCTATGAGCAGGTTGCCGCGGGGTCGCAGACCACAGCGCTTTATGCCATCTCTGTCGTGTTCATTCTGCTCTGCCTCGCTGCACTTTATGAAAGCTGGTCGATCCCGGCGGCGGTGATGCTGGTGGTGCCGCTGGGGATCATCGGCGCGGTGCTGGCGAATTTGCTGCGCGGCATCGCCAATGATGTGTATTTCCAGATCGGCCTGCTGACGACGATGGGCCTGGCGGTGAAGAACGCTATTCTCATCGTGGAATTTGCCCGGAACTTCTATGAACAGGGCGAGAGCCTGACGGAGGCGGCACTTCATGCGGCGCAGGAACGGTTGCGGCCAATTTTGATGACCTCTATCGCCTTCATCTTCGGTACCCTCCCGCTGGCTATTGCCAGCGGCGCCGGGGCTGGTGCGCGCACCGCCATCGGCACGGCGGTGGTGGGCGGCATGGTAACCGCCACCATCCTCGCCATCTTCTTCGTGCCGGTGTTCTTCGTAACGGTGCTTGGTTTTATGAAGGTGAAACGGAAATCCGAGCGCGCGGCGGCGGAAGCAGCTTCATCCCAGGGGGGCAACAACCATGCGTAATGTAAAAGCCTCCGCCTTGCTGCTTGGGCTGCTCTCAGGGTGCAGCTTTATCCCGGCCTATCATCGCCCGGCGCTGCCGGTAACGGCGCAATACCCTTATGCGGCCAGTGGCTCTGGCATGGCGGCGGCGGATATCGGCTGGCGGGATTTCTTCAAAGACCCGGCTTTGCAGGACCTCATCTCCCTTAGCATCGCCAACAACCGCAATTTGCGCATTTCGGTGTTGAACGTGCAGGAGGCGCAAGCGCAATACCGGGTGGACCGGGCCAGCCTGTTCCCCGCCGTCGATCACAATGGCGAGGCGATTGAGCAACACACATCCGCCGGGCTTTCCAGCACGGGTGCAGGTGCCACCATGCATGAATATAGCCTGGGCGCGCAGACGGTTTCATGGGAGCTTGATCTCTTCGGCAAAATCCGCTCGCAGACGCAAACAGCGCAGCAGACTTATCTCAGCGATGCGGATACGATGCTGAGCGCCAGAATTTCGCTGGTGGCGCAAATGGCCGCTGAATATTACACTTGGCTGGCGGACCGTGAATCGCTGAAAATCGCGCAGGATACGGCGGCGGCGGACCAACACTCCCTGCAGCTCACGCAGCTTGAGGCGAATAACGGCACCACCACCGCGCTTGCCGTGGCGCAGGCGCAAACCACTTACGATACCGCGATGGCCGATGTGGCGCAGTTCCAGCGCCAGACCGCGCAGGACATGGACGAGCTGGTGCTGCTGGCCGGCGCGCCGCTGCCGGTGGCGCTGGTGCAGAAAATGGATGCGGTGAGCGAGCTTTCCAACGAGCCGCCTTTGCCGCTGGTGCCAGCAGGGTTGCCATCTGATCTGCTTACCCGCCGGCCGGATATTCGCGCGGCAGAACACCAATTGCTGGCGGCCAATGCCAATATCGGCGCAGCGCGGGCGGCGTTCTTCCCCTCCATCAGCCTCACGGCCAATGGCGGTGTGGCCAGCAACAGCCTCAGCAGCCTGTTCAGCGGGGGCACAACCGCCTGGCTGTTCCAGCCGCAAATCACACTGCCTATTTTCAACGGCGGCGCGAACCTGGCCAATCTGGACCTCGCGAAGCTGGAGAAGCAGGTGCAGATCGCCAATTATGAAGGCACCATACAGGCGGCGTTCCATGATGTGTCTGACGCGCTGGTGGCAAGGCAGACCTATGTGGACCAGGTGCAGGCCGAGCAGAATTTGGTGGCGGCGGATACGCGTTATTATTCGCTGGCGCAGATGCGCTTTAACGCCGGGGTGGATAATTACCTGAACGTGCTGCTGGCGCAGGATTCCCTGCTGAGCGCCCGGCTTAATCTGGTTAGCCTGCAACTGGCGCAGCAGCAGAACGAGATTACGCTGTACAAGGCGCTGGGTGGCGGCTGGCAGGCAAACGGAGCCTCTACCCCCCAAGGCTGAGCCGCCTTATAGCTGGGCAGAATGAACGAGCCCAAGCTAAACGCCCCCAGCCTTGAACTGCGCGGGCTGACGTTGCGTTATGAAGGCCAGCCCTTGTTTGAGGGGCTGGACCTTACCGTAAAAGCCGGGCGGTTCACCGCATTGCTGGGGGCCAGCGGGGTGGGCAAAACCAGCCTGCTGCGCATTGCCGCGGGCCTTGCCGTGCCGGATGCCGGGGGCGTGCAAGCAGGCGATGGCCAGAAGCTCGCCGGGCGCGTGGCCTGGATGGGCCAGCAGGATTTGCTCTACCCCTGGGCGCGGGCGCTGGAAAATGTGACCATTGGCAGCCGCTTACGCGGCGAACGGGCGGACAAACCCCGCGCCCTGGCATTGCTGGCGGCGGTGGGGCTGGCTGGGCGGGAACGGGCTTTGCCGAAAGAGCTTTCCGGAGGAATGCGCCAGCGCGTGGCGCTGGCCCGCACGCTTTATGAAAACCGGCCCATCGTGCTGATGGACGAACCTTTCTCAGCGCTGGACGCGATAACCCGCGCCGCGATGCAGGAGCTGGCGGCAAAATTGCTGGCCGGGCGCACCTGCCTGCTTATTACCCATGACCCGCTGGAAGCCTGCCGCCTTAGCCACAGCCTTTACGTGATGGCCGGGCGGCCAGCGCGGCTGGGGCCGGAAATTGCGGTGCCGGGCAACCCGCCGCGCCAACCAGATGACGAAGCGCTGTTGCACAAGCAGGGCGAATTGCTGCGCGCGTTGCTGGAGGCGAGTGGCGTATGAAAACCATTTTGCGCCCGCTGGTGACGCTGCTTGGCCTGCTCGCAGTTTGGTGGGCGGTGGCGCGGTTTGCGGGCATTCCGGATTTTCTGCTGCCCGGCCCTGGGGAAGTGGCGCAAGTGCTGGCAGCACAGCGCGGCTTTTTGTTTCAGAACGCGCTGGTGACGCTGGTGGAGATTATGCTGGGGCTGGGGCTGGGCACCTTGTTCGGCGGGCTGCTGGCGCTGGCCATGGTGTTCTCCCGCGGGTTGCAACGCTGGCTGTTGCCGCTGCTGCTGCTAAGCCAGGCCGTGCCGGTGTTTGCCCTGGCACCGCTTCTGGTGCTGTGGCTGGGCTTCGGCCTTGCCTCAAAAGTGTTGATGGCGGTGCTGGTGATATTCTTCCCCGTTACCGCCGCGTTTTACGATGGGCTGCGCCGCACGGAACCGGGCTGGCTGGACCTTGCCCGCACCATGGGGGCTTCGAATTTTTCCGTGCTGGTGCGTGTGCGGCTGATGGCCGCTCTGCCCGCTTTTGGCGCGGGGCTGCGCATTGCGGCGGCGGTAGCACCCATCGGCGCTATTCTGGGGGAATGGGCCGGGGCATCGCAAGGGTTGGGCTATGTGATGCTGAACGCCAATGCGCGGATGCAGACGAGCTTGATGTTCGCGGCGTTGGTACTGCTGGCGGGCATGACGATTCTGCTTTGGGTGGCGGTGGATATGCTGCTGAAAAAGCTGCTGCACTGGGCACCGGATATGTAGGGGGTGCGGAGCGCATTTAGGGTTTGGAAGAGCGCTTCGGGCCGAGAGCGGCCTGGCCGCTTTTGAACGAACACAACGAAAAGCGGACATTCGATGTGGACCTAGACTGTGGGCGGCTTAGCGGCAGCGCCGGGCTGCATTATGGATGGTATGCGCGACGGCGACCGTCCCTTTAAATCGCCATGCTGCGCGCAGCATTCAGCACGAAATATCCATGAACATGGATATTCTGCACTCGGTTAAAGTTGATTTTTAAATTGTTTGGATCAGGTGGCTCTAAATGAGCATGAATTTGTCGAGCGACATCTCGTTGGTGATGATCTTGTCTTCTTTCACACCATACGCGAGGGCAAGTGTTACGCTTCGATCAAGCAGGCTGGTATTCAGGCGAAAATCGAAAGCCGCAATGGTCAAGCTCTCCAGGCGATCGATCTCCGCAATTATTTGTTCGAGGACGGCCTGCAGCGCGTTGTCGAGCTTTGCTTTAAAGGCGGCCATTTCCGCCCTGAGACGCTGGGTAGTCCTGTCGCTCTTATCCGGAACCAACTCAACGATCATCCTGCCGGCCAGGCTGCCGATGATGGCGCCAAGCACCGGTACGGGAATAACGCTCTGACCGACAATCGTAGATACACCAACGATTGCTGATTCAGCGCAAACAATCATGCCGAGATCAAAGAATTCCTCGAAGCTGATTGCCCCCCTATGATAATCCCGCGAGAGAGATCCTAACCCCTTTGCCGCGGTGACGACTGCGGACGCGAAAGGCGCAGCCATTCCCGCATAATTCGTCATGAGGTAAATCGAGCCGGCCGCTACCGCGCCACCCGCGGCTCCCACACCAGTTTCAATACCGATTTCCTTCCAGTCTTCAGCAGTGAAATCACCTTTGAATATGTTCTTGCCATCTTTGTATTTGGCGTAAACGCCAGTCGCGAAGGACAATGTTCCGGTGACTGCGGCACCGATAAACGCCGCCTGGCCGGCCTCCCTCCAAGACGGTTCGTGCTCCAGGCGGATCTCCTGTTTCAGCGTCTCGTTCTGCGTCCCTAACGCCTGCTCCTGGCCATTTAATGTTGTTGGTGCGGTTACGATCTGGACATCGTGATATGTGACCACTGAGGATTGAACGGCCTCCGTGAATGTTTTGCCCGTCTTCGCCTCAATTTCCTTCACCAAGACCAAAATGGCCTCTTCGGTCGTTCCCTTCAGCCCCTCGATGTGGCCTCCGTTCACCAAAATCAGAATGGCCTCGTAGGTGTCTTTCGGGATCATATAATATCCCATCGATACGAAATTCGGGTATTTGCCCAGATGCATCAAGACATGCCGGAGGTTGTTGCCTATCCCGTTAATGAACTTTGATTGCACCGCGACACCGTTGATGATGTAGTCAACCGCATCCAGGCGGCCAACCCCATCAAAGGTCGCCGTCATATTTTCCTGAAAGATTGCCTGCCAGGCATTCCGCAAGCCGACTTCAACTTGCTCTGCAATCTCACCATGTTTCGTTGCGGCGCTGCCAAGAATATTCCCCGGCTCCGACAAAAAGTCGCGTACCTTGTCGAGCTGAGAGACCGCCAGATCAAAAGCAGCATCTTGGGTAGCTAATTTGACGATTTCGTCCTGAATCCGGATTTCATTGACAATCTGGACAACGACACCAGCAGCTTGATCTCGAATGAGACTCTCGCTTCCGGTGGCAATAGGATCGGTGCTCATGCGTCAACTTTCTTGTTTAGAAGTTCGGACAATGAATGAACGTGATTGATAAGTGCGCCCAGCCACTCTTTCTCGACCGTGCTGAAGGCAAGATAGTTTCGCGGTGCTCGCTCACGAAGCTGATCCAAGAGAGTGTTAACACCGTCGATATGCCGCTCGGTCAGCCCGTAAAGACGTTTGACCTCCAGCTTCGCCGCGGTCAACGCGGCAATGTGCGTTTCAATCTTCTTGGTCTCTTCCTGAGCATCTTCAGCGATCTTGCGATTGCGGCTTCGCGTGAACAAGCCTGCCGCCACCAACGCGGTGCCGCCGATGGCCCAGCCGACAGGACCGGCCAATGCCAAGAACGCTTCGCCGGCGACCATGCCGCCCCCACCTACGGCCAAGGCACCGCCGCCCAGCCAGGCGAGAGCAGCATTGGTGGCGGCTGCGCCGGACAGAACTGAGATGGCCGTACCCGTGGAAGCAGTACCAAAAGTGGTTGCTATCGCCATGGCCGCCGTGGGTGCAAATGCTGCAACCCCCACGCCGGCTGCAACCCCAGCCGCCGCCCCGGTGCCTGCCTGCGCGTTCACCTTTGCGGCTTCTTGTTCGATGGAAACCACAATCTCGTTGAACTTTTTATATTCGGCACGGAATTCTGTGAATGTCTTGTCGAATTCCTTCGGGCTATTCGCCAATTCATTCACATACGCCTCGGCCGCCGAGATAATCTGTTCGCTGCCGGCTTTACGCAGCTCGTACAGCTTGACCGATGCTTCACCAACCGCCTTAGCATGAGCTTCATGCTCAGCCTGGGTCACCTTCAAAGCCTCGATGGCCTCTTTCTTCATATCGCCGTTAAACATAATGAAAATTCCTCTGCAATTCTGACGTGGTTCAGGTGCTGGACGTTCGATGTCGAACGTCCAGTGTGAGATAAAATCGTGTCGTTGGGTGGTTGAGATTGGTCTGAATTGTGTGGCGTAGCGGGGCTTTCAGCCCAGAGCAGCGCCAATCACATTCCCGACCTCCAAGGAATGCCGCCGAAAAAATCCCGGGTGGCCTCCACCCCGGCGATCAATTTTGTCATCTCCTCGCGTGAGGACGCGTTCACCAGTTTGCGAAGGCTTTGAAGGTTATCCTGGAATGCCTCTTCGGTAGCTTCGATACCTTTTTCAAACCCAGCTTGGGCATCGTCCCAATATTTCAGAGCATGTTCCGTCAACACTTCGAGGAGTTTCTTGTCCTTTAGCGTCTCGCATATTTTCTTTGACAGCCTCGTCTCCCACGACGAGGTTGCCAGAGCATAAATCGCAAATACCGCCATCGCTGCCATACCGATCATGACCCCGATAGGGCCTCCAAGGGCCGCAACAAGGCTGGTACCCGTGGCCGCTCCGCCAGCGGCAATGCCAGCAGCAGACAAAGTCCCTATGGTCCCCGGAAGAAGTACACCGGAACTGGCGGTCGCCGCCGCCCATGCCGCCAAAGCACCGAATGTGCCCGCAGCCGCCAAGGCGCCAAGAAATACGCCCTGGGCATTGAAGCCAAGCTCCAATGCTCCGAGCTCTATCCCGCCTTCGACATTGCCGGCGGCTTGGTAATCAGCCAATATTTCACTGATTTCTTGTTTCAGCCCTTCAGCCCTCATGCCGAGGAATTTACTCAGCTTGTTTTGAACATGCTCCGCTATATAAGAGGGCGCGAGTTGCTGCGCCTCCTTCTTATCGTCTTTGTAGCGTTCGCGGATGATTTTCCCGACATATTCAGGCGTAATCAGCTTGCTGAGTTCACGATTGATGAAGGTTTTCGAAGCCGCCTTACTGTCGGTGATGAATTCCAGAATGTCGGCCTTCTTTCGATTCACCCGGTTCAGCCGCCGCGGCTCCGCGCGCTCCAGCAAATCAAGCTGGCCTTGTGCGCGATCCCGATTCTCCAGCGCCACCACCAAACCAGAGCGCCAGCTATCGCAATAGGCTTTCGACGCATTTTTGAGATCGGCCACAGACTTATTGAGACGACCACGCACCTTGACCGGATAGATCTTGCTGAGCAATCCAACGAGATCGTCCTCGAATGATTTGCGGCGGCTCGGATCATCGACCAAATATGTGAAGAATCGGCTCTGGAATTCAGCAAGAGTAATGTCCCGGCCGATGACTTCACTACGGGTCTGGAGATTTTCTTCCAGATGCTTAAAGGCACGCTTCGACGATTTCAGGATAATGCCGTCGAGTTCACTTTGCTCCTGGCGAGCCAGGGTGGCCACGAAAAACACATTCCGTAAGACGGGAATGTTCTCGTCTTGCGCTTCCAGCGCCGGCAACTGCTTCAGCAACGCACCAACAAACTGGAGGTCCTGGTTGTCAAGGAAGCCCTGCGCGGATGACGCATAGATCAGAATATCCGCCAAACTCTGCGCAAGTTCCGCTTTGACATGATCTTCCTTTTCGCCGCTGTTATAGCCCGGAAGGTCGATCAGATCGCACCCTTGCAGAAAGGGCGAATCAACGAATACCAGAGCGGCAAAGCATTCCTCTGCGTCTACAGGGCGCCCCTCATTATAGGTGCCGTATTTTCTCAACGTGTCGAATGATCCGGCGACAATTCGATGCTTATTGCAATGCTCAAGATCATTGGCGCGGTTGAGATCGAACCCCTTGCGCATGATCCAAACCTCCTCCTTCAACCAGGAGGGGCGATCATCGATATGCCGCACGAGATTGATGATCGAGGTCGCGGGCTGATAGTCCGTTGGAAGGGCATCACTGCCCATAAGCGTGTTCGCCAGCCGGCTTTTGCCGCGGTCGAACTGTCCGCAAACGGCAATTCTCGGTTTGCGGCCAATGTACTGGACCTCACGCAAGAATTCCGCGCCTGTCGGGGCGTTCTTGAACATAGCGGGATCGAGCGGAGGCGGCGCCGTCTCGATATAATCACCCATCAGCCTGAGTTGGCTGTCGATCGTGCGGTAGGGGCTGCCAAATTCCAGCCCCTGCTTCGCGGAAATCTGGCCGCAGTACTCAATCCACGCCTTTACGATCGCATAGGGGGCATTGCCGGGGTCCTGTTCATAGCGTGAAACCTGACTTTGAGACGTTCGCAGATGGGCTGCCATTGCCTCTTGCGAGATCCGAGCCGCATCACGAAGCTTGGCGAGATCATCGAATTCAAGAATCGACATTGCACTCACTCCGCGGTCGATGAGTGTTTATCACCCGCGACCGGGCTGTACGTTTTTTCGTACCACTCCTTAAAGCCGAACAGGGCAAACCCCCACACCACGGCGTAGCCGACAATTCGATACATGACGCTTTCCTTTCGCTCGCACCCGGCATCATTCCACCAAGGCGTAATGATGCCCTCATTACGCCCACGAACACCAAGCCGTCAAGGATAATGTTCTATCTGTTATTCGTTATATGGATATTTTTCGTATTATAATCCTATTTTGCTGTCGCCAACCATACAATACCCAGACTTTAACCGCCCCAGAGCCTGAGGTGACTATAATGGGCGCGGAGCCGCCCTGGCGCCCCAAAACCCTCCGGTCATGGGAATGTCCGCTCTCAGGCGGTTTGTCTGAGCCAAGGAACGACTACAATCGGCGCAAACCGGCAACCCATGCCCCTACCCCCCTCCCTCCAGCGCCCTGATCGCAATCGCCACGGCGGAGGTTCGTGTTTCCACCCCCAGCTTGGGGTACATCTGTTCCAAATGTTTATTCACCGTGCGGTAGCTCACGTTGAGTATCTGCGCGATGCCCCAGTTGGATTTGCCGCGCGCCAGCCACAGCAGCACTTCTGTCTCGCGCCTTGTTAGTTTTACGCGGGCTTGCAGCCGTTCCACATCGTGGTCTGTGTCCTGTTCCACAATGCGGAGCAGAAATTCATCCTACGCCATCTGGCCGATCAGCGCGAATTCCACCCGCCGCCCCCCTAATGCGGCTGCAACAGCATTTGCAGTGCGCCCGGTGGCAGGTTCAGCGGGGTGAAGCCCGCTGGCGGGGCAAAATTTTCTGGGGCTTGGGGGGCGTAGGTGACGGAGGTGGCGGTGACATCCGTGTTGCCCTGGGCATTCTGGCCGGTGAAGCGCAGCACCACGCCATCTTGCGTGATGCAGGCGCGGGCAGTGCCGTGCTGGTCCGTTACCAGATATTTCCGGCATTCAAGCCCGGCGTAATGGCCGCTGCCAATGGGGGTGAATGTGGCGTTGTCAGCCTGGTAGATTTCCGCCGTGAGGGCTGAGAAATCCGGCGCCTGGACGATGGCGTGCATGGCTGGCACCACAATTTCCGCCTGGGCACCGGGCAGGTTGGCGAGGACGTAATAGCCGTTGGGGCCATCCACCCGGGCGAGCTGCTGGGTGGCGTTGTAGCTGAGCTGATAAGCCCCGGCGGCCTGGGCGGGTGAGGCGAGGGTGTAATTTACCGTTACATCCCGGGTGGGCAGAAAGCTGGGCGCGGCTTTGGCCAAGGCCGGGGTGAGGACCGCCACGGCGGCAAGAGCTAAAATCTTCATGGAACCTCTTTTCGCATAGCCTCAAACTCGCGCAGCAATGCGGCAGGATCGGGGCAGAGGGGGAAGCGCGCCTGAACCTCCACCGCCTCTGCCAGCATGGTGTGGTAGGTGCCGCGTGGAACCTCGATGGCACCGAAGCGGGCAAGGTGGCTGGTGATGAATTGTGTGTCCAGCAATGTATAACCGCCCAAGCGCAGCCGGGCGACGAGATGCACCAAGGCTATTTTCGAGGCATCCGTGCTGGTGGAGAACATGCTTTCACCAAAAAACACCCCACCCAGAGCCGCCCCATAAAGCCCGCCGACCAGCTGGCCATTCTCCCAGGTTTCCACGCTATGGGCGAAGCCAAGGCGGTGGAGCTCGATGAACAGGGTTTCGATTTCGTGGTTGATCCATGTTTCTGGTCGGTTGCTGCGCGCGGCGGCGCAGGCGGCGATGGTGCCGGGGAAGTCCTCGTCCGCGGTGACGGTAAAGCGGGGGCCGTGCAGGGTTTTCATCAGGCTGCGGGGGATATGAAAGCCGTGCAGAGGCAGCACGCCGCGGGCATCCGGGTCCAGCCAGTGCAGGGAGCGGCTTTCGCGCGATTCAGCCATGGGGAATAATCCCAGCCGGTAGGCGCGGAGTAGAAGGTCTGGGGTGAGGGTGAATGGCCGCGCGGACATGGGCGAATTTCACACCCAAGCGGGAGATTTGCCAAGCGGGGTTTGCGGCGCCTCCCTGAACCAGGCGCTGTTTTATGTTTTAGCGGATGGTTGAGGACATGGCCCAGAAATGGCCGTGGACCAGGCCGTCATCATAGCGGTCAAAATCAGCATCGCGATCATGGGCGGGCTCCCCGCGGCTTGGCTGAGTCGGGTGGCTTAGCAGGAGGCTAGTACCGCGCGCGGCCACAACATCGTTACCGCCACGCCTGCCGAAGGAGACGCTTGGGGTTGGCTGGGTACGCATGACAACGCTCCTTGCTGGAAATGGACCTTCACCAACGCGGCTGGGGGGAAGGGTGGGAAATTACCGCGTGGTGAAGTTAATGGTGAAGTTATTTACATTGCGCTGCGGTATCCACCGAGATTTTGACGGAGACGTTGAAACCAGTGCGTGACTTTACGGTAAAATTTTGCAATTTGTAAAACATGTCAAAAATCATGATCGGCAAAACGGTTCGTCGGCTGCGGATGGAGCAAGGCTTCACCCAACAGGGTTTTGCACAAAAATTAGGAATTTCAACATCTTACTTAAATCTTGTGGAGCATGATCAGCGGAATGTGACGGCCTCGCTGTTGTTCAAGCTGACGGATGTTTTGAAGGTGGACCTGGCGGCTTTGTCTGGCACGCAGGAACGGGAATTTGAGGTGGCGCTGCGGGAGGTATTTACAGACCCGCAATTGGCCATGGAGCCGGTGCCGGAGGCGGAGTTGCAGGCACTGGCGGCGGCACCCAACGCGGCGCGCGCGGTGCTGGCGTTGCACCGGGCGCTGGCGGGGGCGAGGGAGGAGGGGGGTGGGATAACCTTGCCTTCTGGCCGTAAAATTCTGCTGCCTACCGAAGAGGTGCGGGATTTTTTCCATGCCCATGAAAATCATTTTCCGGCGTTGGAGGATGCGGCTGAGGCGATTGGCAAGGCGCTGGATGTGGCGGCGGTTGGTTCCACCCACGCGCTGGCGGAGCGGTTGCGGCGCAACCATGGGCTGGTGGTGAGCGTGCAGCCTCTGGGTGGAGCGCTGCGGGTGTTTGACGCGGCGAGCCGGATGCTGACGCTTTCTGAGGATTTACCACGTGAGAGCCGGGGGTTTCAGATGGCGTTTCAGCTTGCCTTGCTGGAGGCGCGCGCCCCGGTGGAGGCGATTGTGAAGCGGGCGGAGCCGACAACGAAAGATGCGGCCGAGCTGCTGCGGATTGGGCTGCTTAACTACATAGCCGGGGCGGTGATGATGCCCTACGCAACGATGCTGAGTGCCGCAAAGGAGCTACGCTACGATGTGGAGGCGCTGGCGGCGCGGTTTGGGGTTTCCTACGAGCAGGCGTGCCACCGGCTTTCTTCCATGCAGCGGGCGGGGGCACGGGGCGTGCCGTTTTTCTTTTTGCGGGTGGACCCTGCGGGGAATGTGAGCAAGCGGTTTTCAGCCGCCGGTTTTCCGTTCATGCGCTATGGCGGCACCTGCCCGCGCTGGGTGGCGCATTCAGCTTTTGCAACGCCAGGGGCGATACGAGTGCAGGTGGCGCAACTTTCGCCCACCGAAACCTTTTTGTGTTTTGCCCGCACCATCTCCAGCCGCCCGGCGCGTTGGGGGGAACCGCCGCCGGTGCGGGTCGTGGCCATGGGGTGTGATATCTCCCATGCGCGGGAGGTGGTTTATGGCGACGGGTTGGAGCTGGCGGCGGCGGCGGTGGGCATTGGGCTTTCCTGCCGGTTGTGTGAGCGGCAGGATTGCCGCAGCCGCGCGTTTCCGCCGATTGCGCACAGGCTGGCGCTGAGCCCGGATTTAACCAGTGCGAGCCCCTACAGGTTTAAGGCCATGCCAGGGGAAAAAGCGTAATGGCCAAGCAGCGGGCGGATGTGATGCTGGTGGAGCGCGGGTTGGTGGAAAGCCGGGCCAAGGCGCAGGCGCTGATTATGGCCGGGCTGGTTTATGCCAACACCAAGCGCGTGGCGAAGGCGGGGGATATACTGCCGGACGATGTGGAGATTATGCTGAAAGGGCAGGACCACCCGTGGGTTTCGCGCGGCGGGGTGAAGCTGGCGCGGGGCTTGGAGTATTTCGGGCTGGACCCGGCGGGGCGGATTTGCCTGGATGTTGGGGCTTCCACCGGCGGGTTTACCGATGTGCTGCTGACGCACGGGGCGGCAAAAGTTTACGCGGTGGATGTGGGGCATGGGCAATTGGCGTGGAAGCTGCGCTCCGATCCGCGCGTGGTGGTGCTGGAAAAAACCAATGCGCGGCATTTAACGGAGGAGATTATTTCGGAGCCGATTGGGGCGGTGGTTTGCGATGCGAGTTTTATAGGCTTGCAAATTGTGCTGCCCGCGGCGTTGGCTTTTTGCGCGCCGGGCGCGTTCGCGGTGGCACTGGTCAAACCGCAATTCGAGGCGGGGCCAGGGCAGGTTGGCAAGGGCGGCGTGGTGCGCGATGCGGCGGTGCATGAGGAAGTTTGCGCGCGGATTGAAGGCTGGTTTGGCAGCCTGCCGGGGTGGGAGGTGCTGGGGGTGACGCCCAGCCCGATTAAGGGGCCGGAGGGGAATGTGGAGTTTTTGATTGGGGCGGTGCGGGGGTAGAGCGTTACTTTGCCATCGTTAAGCGCGGCATGAAGGGGCATTTGATTGCGTGACGGACGCCTATGCCGCTTACTCTGATTAAACGGGGTCAAAACACGGCTTTTGGCATCGAGAATAACCAATTGATTAAAAAGGATTTTCTGTAGGTGTGTCATTTCATATTTGGGAGTAAAGCCAATTTTCTGATATAAGGGGGATACAACGCTGTTCGATCGGCCTTAAGAGGGTTCATTATGCAAATAGCCAATCCGGTCAACGTACTCGAAAGATTGCGGCGCGAGCCTTCGGAAGCGGAATGGTTGGAGTTTAAGACATCTGCCGTCGCCCCCGAGGATGTGGGAGAATATGTTTCCGCACTTGCTAACGGCGCTATGTTGGCTGACCGCGATTATGCTTTCCTGATCCTGGGCGTCGAAAATGAGACCCACAATATTGTAGGAACGACAATAAGATTAAAGAATTGGAAAGTTAAAGGAGAGAATTTTGAAAATTGGCTTAACCGTTTAGTTGAACCTAGGTTGAATATTGAGCTGATTGATTTCGAGTGTGAAGAAAAAAAGCTCGCTATGATAATTATAGAACCATCATATCATAGGCCAGTTTCGTTTTCCAATGTTGAGTACATACGAGTTGGAGAAAACAAGAAAAAGCTAAAGGAGTTTCCAGAACGTGAGCGATCGTTGTGGCTAGCAACAAGCCGTAGGAAGTTCGAACAGGCTGTAGCACGCTCTGGTATCACACCTGAAGAAATACCGAACTTGCTAAACTGCAAGATCGCATACTCTTTGCGCGAGCTACTTCTCCCAGATAATCAAGATGAAGTCATAAAGTATCTTCTATCAGAGGGATTTATTTATGACTCTTATGATGGAACCTACAGCATCACAAACTTAGGTGCAATTTTATTGGCAAACGACATCACAAAATTCCCGTCTGTCGCGCAAAAGAGAGTTAGAATAATTAGATACTCCGGCTCGAATAAAATGGCATCTGACTTAGAGCAGGAAGGAGTAAGGGGATATGCTCAGGGATTCTCTGGAATTATAAAATTTATCATTGATAATACACCAAAAAAGGAAACTTACGTTGGAGGTGTTAGGAAAATTGTCCACGATTATCCAGAAGTGGCAATTCGTGAAATAGTTGCCAACGCTCTTATACATCAAGATTTTACCATCGATGGAACCGGACCGACTATAGAAATTTATAGCGACCGAATCGAGGTTATTAATCCAGGCCAATCATTAATTGAATTGGACAGGATACTAGACGAAAGGCGATCACGAAATGTAAAACTCGCATTTATGATGCGGCAACTCAATCTTTGTGAAGAGCGCGGGGGAGGATTGGACAAAGCATTAATCGCTATTGAACTCCAGAACTCTCCTGCTCCGACTTTCTACTCATCGAAAGATTCTATGAAGGTTGTAATTTTCTCTCCCAAACCGTTTTCCGAGCTATCCAAACAAGATAAAGAAAGAGCTGGCTTTTTTCATTGCGTACTGAAGTGGATACAACAGGATTACATGAGCAACGCGTCTCTTAGGAGAAGATTTTCGCTTCAAGATAACGACTATCAAGCCGTGTCCGCCGTGATATCTAGTCTTGTTAAGAGCGGTAGAATCAAACCCGCAGATCCCAACCAAGGTAATCGTTCTGCTAAATATATCCCATACTGGGCTTAGTGGAATTTCACCAGTAAAATGCCATAAGTGCTGGGACTAATGCAATTAAGACGCTTCCATGAAGCCACCTATGCTCTGGGCTGTAATGAGGGTGATCCTATGTTTGATGCCGAGCTAAACGAGATGGCGCAGCACAAGCCTGCGCCATCTCCCTAGCCTTAGGCCGCAAATTTGATCGCCGCTGCTTTCACGTCCTCGTCGACATGTTCAGCGAAGGTTTCGAAATTCTGCACGAAGCGGGCGACAAGGTTTTTTGCGGCGTCGTCGTAGGCCGCTTTGTCGGCCCAGGCCTGGCGGGGGTCCAGAACCTCGTCCGGCACGCCTTCCACATGGGTGGGAATGGCGAGGTTGAAGAACGGGTCCGTGCGGTATTCCACATTGTCCAGCGCGCCGGAAAGGGCGGCGTTCAGCAGCGCGCGGGTGTGTTTGATGGACATGCGCTTGCCCACCCCGTAAGCCCCGCCGGTCCAGCCGGTGTTCACCAGCCAGCAATGCGCGCCGTGCTGTTTGATGAGTTTTTGCAGCAATTTGCCGTAAACCTGCGGATGGCGCGGCAGAAATGGCGCGCCGAAGCAGGTGGAGAAGGTGGCTTGCGGCGCGTTGCCCATGCCTTTTTCCGTGCCCGCCACGCGCGCGGTGTAGCCGGAGAGGAAATGATACATCGCCTGCGCCGGGGTGAGGCGGGAGATGGGCGGCAGCACGCCAAATGCATCCGCCGTGAGCATGACGACGTTTTTGGGAATACCACCGCGCCCGGAAAGTTCCACATTCGGGATGAACTCAACCGGATAGCAGGAGCGGGTGTTTTCGGTGAAGGTGCTGTCTGTAAGGTCTAAATTGCCGCGCGGGTCCGCCACCACATTTTCCAGCACGGTGCCGAAGCGGTGTGAGGCGGCCCAGATTTCCGGCTCGTTTTTCTGGCTGAGGTCGATAACCTTGGCGTAGCAGCCGCCTTCGAAATTAAACACGCCATCCGGCGCCCAGCCATGTTCGTCATCGCCGATGAGGCGGCGGGAGGGGTCTGAGGAGAGGGTGGTTTTGCCGGTGCCGGAGAGGCCGAAGAACAGCGCGCTGTCCTCCTCCGGGCCGATATTGGCGGAGCAATGCATGGGCAGCACGCCTTGCGGTGGCAGCAGCCAGTTCATCACCGTGAAGATGGATTTCTTGATCTCGCCCGCATAGATGGTGCCGGCGATGACGATGGTTTTCTCGGCGAAAGAAAGCGCGATGGCGGTGGTGGAACGCACGCCGTCAATTTCCGGGTCCGCCTCGAAATCAGGCGCGTGGAGGATGACGTAATCCGGCTCGAACCCAGCCAGCTCCTCCTGTTTGGGGCGGATGAACATGTTGCGGGCGAACAAAGCGTGCCAGGCGCCGGTGGTAACCAGGCGCACGCGGATGCGGTGGGCGGGGTCCGCCCCAGCATAAAGGTCTTGCGTGAAAAGCTCCTGGCCTTGCAGATAAGCCTGGACGCGGGATTTAAGCGCGGTGAACTTCTCTTTCGGCAATCTCTGGTTGATCTTGCCCCACCAGATATCGGCGGTGGTTTCCGGCTCGTCGGCCACGAATTTATCCGCTACGGAGCGGCCGGTGTGAACGCCAGTACGGACAACCAGCGCGCCATCCGCGGTGAGGCGGCCTTCGCCCTTGCGCAGGGAATGTGCGACAAGTGCGGGTGCGGTGAGGTTGGCATGAGCGGCGGCGCGCACGCCAGTGCCCCGCAAAGGGGCGGATTCATGAGGCGTGGCGGTCTCGGTCATCAGGTGGGTTCCTTCAGAAAAACCTTCGCATGTACTTTCTTTCATAGGCGTGGGGCGTTTTGCCGACAACCAGCGGAGGCATCCGGTTTGGGCATACTTGATTTGCTGCCATAATCCGGTCACTCCCTTGGGCTTTAGAATGTGGCGGACCGGCCATAACCGTAAAGGATGGGTTTGAAACATGAAACAAACGATCGCCCTGGTGGATGATGACCGCAATATTCTGACTTCCGTGCAGATGACGCTGGAGGCGGAGGGATTTGTTGTTCGCACATATACGGACGGCGAATCCGCCTTGCAGGCGCTTTTGGCCAAGCCGGTGGACCTTGCGGTGCTGGACATTAAAATGCCGCGCATGGACGGAATGGAGCTGTTGCAGAAGCTGCGCGCCCGCTCCGCCATGCCGGTGATCTTTCTTACCAGCAAGGATGACGAGCTGGACGAGTTGATGGGGCTGCGCCTGGGGGCGGATGACTACATCACCAAGCCGTTCAGCCAACGGCTGCTGCTGGAGCGCATCCGCGCCCTGTTGCGGCGCAATGAATCCACCCGCGCGGAGGCAAGTGGCGGGGCCCCTGCCGCGGTGCTGACCCGAGGCGATTTAACGCTGGATGAGACCAAGCACCAATGCCTGTGGGGGGGTAAGGACATTCAGTTGACCGTGACGGAGTTTTTGCTGGTGAAGGCGCTGGCACAGCGGCCTGGCATGGTGAAAAGCCGCGATCAGCTGATCGACGCTGCTTATGGCGAGAATGTGTATGTGGATGACCGCACCATTGACAGCCACGTGAAGCGGCTGCGCAAGAAGTTCCGCAATGTCGATGGCGAGTTCGACCAGATCGAGACGCTCTACGGCATTGGCTACCGCTACAAGGACGCATAAACTGGCCCAGAAAACCCGCATGTCGCGCTTGCTGCGCGACATTCTCCTCGTGAATTTGCTGCCGCTGGCGTTGATTTTCGCCGCATTGCTCTATCTGGACCAGTATCAGCAAGGATTGTTGACCGCTGAGGTCTCTGCCCTACGCGAGCAGGCGCGGATTTATGCCGGCGCCATCGCCGAAACGGCGGTGCAGAATAATAATGGCCAGCAGGTTCTGAACCCGGACCAGGCGCAGCCGCTGCTCTATTCCCTCACCGAGCCGACCCCCAACGCTCAGGCGCTGATTTACGGGCCAGATGGTGAGCTGGTGGCCAATTCCCGCGTGCACCCCGGCGCTGGAGGGGCGATTGTGACGGAGCCATTAGCCGCGCCGCCGCCGCGCGGGCTGTTCTCGCGTATTGTCGGTTTCATCTATGACCATCTTTCTGGCTCAGTAACTGGCAGCGAGGATGAAACCGGGGAGGTTGGATCAGGTGCCGGGCAGCAGCCCGATACGTTGGGTTGGCAGCCGGATGCGCGCACGGTGCTGCAAATGACCGGAACAACGGGGGGCGATGCATCTGCACAGGAAGCACCGCCTTTTGTGCGCCGCGACCAGCAGGGTGTGCTGCTGATTACCGTGGCCGAGCCGATTGAGTATGGGCAGCAGACCGTGGGCACGGTGCTGCTGACGCGTGAAGCTTCAGAGGTGGATGCGGCGGTGCTGGCGGTTCGGATTTCGATCCTGATTTTGTTCGCGTTGGCATTGGCGCTGACCGTGATTGTTTCCTTTTATCTTTCCCGTACCATTGCCCGCCCGCTCTCACGCCTGGCGGCGGCGGCGGAGCGGATGCGCGAAGGCCGCGCCGGGGCGCAAACGCTGCCCAAGCCGGTCACCACCCGCAATGACGAAATTGGCACACTGGCCCGCACACTGGAGGGGACGTCCCAGGCATTATGGTCGCGGATGGACGCGATTGAGAAATTTGCGGCTGATGTGGCGCATGAGATTAAAAACCCGCTTTCCTCTATTCGTTCCGCCGTGGAGACGCTGACGCGGGTGGAAGACCCGGCCCGCGCCTCCCGTCTGCTGGCGATTGTGACGCAGGATGTGGGGCGGCTAGACCGGCTGATTACCGACATCTCTGACAGCTCGCGGCTGGATTCAGAGCTTTCCCGCAGCCGGTATGAGATTGTGGACATGGCCCGGATGCTGGCCACGTTGGCGGAAATTCACGACGCTACGCGCAAGGAAGGTAGCCCGTTTATGGAGCTGGATGCGCAGGCTTCGGGGTTGCTGGTGCGCGGCTCTGAAGCCAGGCTGGTGCAGGTGCTTAGGAACCTTATCGGTAATGCTATTTCCTTCAGCCCGGAAAATGCCAAAATTTATCTGCGCGGGCGAGAGACGGGTGGGATGATCGAACTGGCGGTGGAGGATGAGGGGCCGGGCATTCCGGACGGTAAACTCGATTCTATTTTCGACCGGTTTTATTCCGAACGGCCACAGAATGAGCAGTTCGGCAGCCATTCCGGGTTGGGGCTTTCCATTTCGCGGCAGATTGTGGAAGCGCATAAAGGCCGGATTTCGGCTGAAAACCGCCGGGATGAAGCCGGGCAGGTCATTGGCGCGCGCTTCGTCATCAGGCTGCCGAAGGCGGGAGACTAAAGTTGTTCAGCGCCAGATGAGCGGCAAGACGGATGAGGCGAAGCCTTCTAAATTGATGAAGAAGGCGAATGTCGCCGCTTTTCTCACGGCCATCGCCAGGGGCAATGACGACCCGCGCACGGAGCTGGATTATGCCACACCCTTCCAGCTTCTGGTGACGGTGGTGCTCTCGGCCCAGGCCACGGATGTGGGGGTGAACAAGGCAACGCCCGGGTTGTTCGCCGTGGCGCCGGATGCGGCGGCGATGGCAGCGCTTGGGGAAGCGGCGATCGGCGAGAAGATTAAGACCATCGGCCTATGGAAGGCCAAGGCGAAGAACGTGGCGGCGCTGGCGGCGATTCTGGTGGAGCGCCATGGCGGCGAGGTGCCAGGGGAGCGCGATGCGCTGGAGGCGCTGCCGGGCGTGGGGCGCAAAACCGCGAATGTGGTTCTGAACGAGATTTTCGGGATGCCGACGATGGCGGTGGACACGCATATCTTCCGGCTGGGCAACCGCACCGGCATCGCGCCGGGGGCGACACCGCGCGCGGTGGAGGATGCGTTGGTGAAACGGATTCCGAAAGAAATGCTGAAACCGGCGCATCTCTGGTTGATTCTGCACGGACGTTACGTGTGCAAAGCGCGCAAACCGGAATGCTGGCGCTGCGAGGGGGCGGAATGGTGTACGTTTAAGCCAAAGACGGTTCATCCGGGGTAAATTCTAAAATTTTGAAAGACTAAACGTGCCAATAAAAGCAATAAAAACGGGGCATTTCAAACATGCGATTGCACTCGCAGTGTATGGCTTTCTTTCGTTTGTTTTGGTCGACCATGGCGTTTCAATTACGCGAAACTTATCCGGGCAGGGATCGGACCCGTACGCGTTTTGATGGTTTCTAACATGGTGGCCACATGCGGTGATGGCGTATCTCTCACCCATTGTGACAAAACTGGTATGGTACCCGACTGGCGTTTCCTTGGCTTGACTTACCGCCGTGCCAGCTTTGTTGTTAATTATTCTGCGCCGCCTGGATGGCTCATTGTCCCGTAAATGGGCGGTCGGTTTCAGCGTGATATTACTGACCATGCAGTTTTACATTTGCATCGAGGTTTTCGCTACCATCTTTGTGTTTGGCGGCATAGCTTGGAGGCTTGGTTATTTATACGCGGCGAATCGCCGGCCGGTATTACGGCACCTGGTTTTCAGGAAGGGTGCGGACCAGGCAATGGTGAAGGCTATCTCAGGGCTCAATTGGCCCACTCAAAAAATTGACGACGTGACCGTGATCACGGTGCCATCCCGATAGATTCATTGCATGGGCGGTGGCACTGCCGCTACAGACGGGTCGCCACACAAAGCAGTGAAAGCCCAAATGGCAAGTTGTACCGATTCAGCAATGGCCTCTCCATTTGGAATAAGGCCTTCATCGCCGCGTTGACTGGCGCTGCCGGAACGCCTGCCGCCGTTGCCATTTTTGCGTTTCTGGCCCGGTCGTAGCAGCGGACGGCATAGACGAGCGGGCACGGATATCAGAACCTTGCCGCTTTGCTTGGTGACGCTGTATGCAGACTTCAAAAATTCAAAATCTTTATCAATGTATTCGAGAAAATCGAACAGGCAAATAAGGTCAAACAATCCGCCATCCTTTGGCAAAGCGTTTGGAAACGCACCTTGCGTTACGCGGGCATAGGTTTCAGCCTTTTGCCTGGCAATACCGGCCCCCTCGGCCGAGGGCTCAATGCCATCAACAACGCCGAACTCTGAAAGCATTTTAAGGTTGCCGCCGGTTCCGCACCAGATTTCAAGAGTTCTCGATGTTGTATTGAGATTCACGGAGCGGATGTGATCTTGCAGTATCTGGCGACGAACCCTAAACTACCAATGGATTTCTTCCACACTAGCCATGAAATATGGCTTGTTTCTCCATCGCCTCTCTCGCTCCGCCGTAATCGATCAATAAAGAAAATTCATTGATACAACAACCCAATAATCGTGCAATCATTTTCGGCGAAGGATATTGAAATGGCGTTAGGTAAGAAATTCGGGGTCGATTTCCGGTGGTGAAAGATGCGCAGCGGCATTGGCGATCGCTTTGATCGAGACGGTGAACGCGATGGCAAATGCGAAACATGCGGCTGTTAGGACGCAGGGTTGAGCCGACGCTTGAGGCTTCTGATCATTCCGCTTCTCAGATGGTCAATTTCTACGAAATGCGCCATTAAATACCACATGTAGCAGTTCAGGCAGAAACAAAACCCTTCATATCTAAAAGGATATCAGTACGATGGAAGCGAGACGTTTTCTCCATTTAAGGCTGAAGGAACGTGAGAGCAATGGGCCGCATGTGACCGATAAGGAGCATATCGGGATCAACGGGCGTTTGGCTGTGTTCATCACCGACACCGTTGGCACCATGTGGTACGCCTATGTGTTTGCCGGGATTGCCCTGGTGAGCCTGCCTGCGGCGATTAAGGGTGGCGTTGCAACCCTCATAGCCTGGATCGCGCAGACGTTTTTACAGCTCGTGTTATTGTCGGTTATCATGGTTGGCCAAAAAGTGGCCGCCGCGGCTTCAGACAAGCAGGCACTCCAAACGTATAACGACGCTGAAGCGCTGTTGAAGATTCAAGACGAGCTGCATCAGATGATTGAGCTTAATAACAACCTGACGTCGGAGATTCATCGCGCGATTATGGCGAAGTGATCCGCAAACCATAACGGCAGAGGGGAGGGCGCGTTAAAGCGCCGCCGTTTCCCCTACATCCAGAGTAAAAAATCGTTCCGGTGCAATGCCCGCCACCGCCAGCGCCAAAGCGAGGTCTTGCTTGGGTGCTTCGATGGCTTCAGCGGTGAGCTGGAAGGTGCCGAAATGCATACCGATGGCGCGGCTGGCGTGCAGGTCCTTGAAGGCCTGCACGGCCTCGGCGGGGTTTACATGCGCGCTCTGCATCATCTCGCGCGGTTCATAGGCGCCGATGGGCAGCAAAGCGAGGTCAGGTGGGCCAAGGCGATGATAGATCTCGTTAAAGAATTTCGTGTAGCCGCTGTCGCCGGCAAAATAGATTTTGCGCCCATGATGGTTGAGCATGAACCCGGCCCAGAGGGTTTCGTTCCTGTCCCATAAGGTGCGGGCAGCGAAATGCCGGGCGGGGGTGGCGGTGATGTGAGCGCCATGAATGGTGGTGGTCTGCCACCAATCCAACTCCGTGGCGCCATGCAGGCGCTGGCGTTTGAGAAACGCGGCATTTCCGAGGCTGGTGACGATATGCACCGCCGGGAAGCGGTTGCGGATGCGCTGCAGGGAGGGAATGTCCATATGATCGTAATGGTTGTGGGAGAGCAGGATCAGGTCGATACGTGGCAGCGCCTCGATGGCGAGGCCTGGGGCACGCACCCGCTTTGGCCCGGCAAAGCGCAAAGGCGAGCAGCGTTCGGAAAACACCGGGTCGGTGAGCACGGTCAGCCCTTCCAGGCAGAGCAGAAAGGAGCTGTGGCCGATCCAGGTTACGCTGGGTTGGGAAGGATTTGGCGGGGGGTAGGGCTTGTTCTCGATACGATCTGGCCAGGTGGACCATGTCGCCTGGTCGCGTGACAGGCGGGCGCGAAGAAGGCGCAGCAGCCCGCCACGGCGATGGACTGGGTTGGGGTGGCCTGGTTCGGGATTGAAGAAATGCGTGCCATTGAAATGATCGGTTTCAGAAATGCTCATGCGGGTGATATTGGGGTGGTGATGCGACGGGTAAATAGGCTGAAATGTCTGCGATACATGCGGTTACGCACGAGCTGAGCTGACTATATCTTGTAACGGCGACGGGGCAGCGGATATGTAGTCCTACAATAAGGAATATGGACCAGTTATGACTGAGGTGAAAAAAACCCGGGTTCTTATCATTGGTGCGGGCCCCGCTGGTTATACGGCTGCGATTTATGCGGCGCGTGCCAATCTGGCGCCGGTGATGGTGGCCGGGTTGCAACCCGGCGGGCAACTCACGATTACCACCGAGGTCGAGAACTACCCCGGCTTTGCTGAGCCGATCCAGGGCCCGTGGCTGATGGAACAGATGGCCAAGCAGGCCGAGCATGTGGGCACCGAAATTCTCTATGACATTGTGACGCGCGTGGATTTTTCCGAGCACCCGTTCAAAGCCTGGACAGATTTCGGGCTGGAATTTGCGGCGGAGACCGTGATTATCGCTACTGGCGCGCAGGCCCGCTGGCTGGGGCTGCCTTCCGAGCAGACCTACCAAGGGGCCGGCGTTTCCGCCTGCGCCACGTGCGACGGGTTTTTCTATCGTGGTAAGAGGGTCGCGGTAATCGGTGGCGGCAATACGGCGGTGGAAGAAGCACTCTACCTTACCCACCACGCAAGCCATGTGACGCTGATCCATCGGCGGAACAGCCTGCGGGCTGAGCGGATTTTGCAAGCCCGCCTGTTCGAAAACCCGA
>JAKBCH010000153.1 GCA_021808055.1 Pseudomonadota bacterium
ATGTGCTCAAGGCCAAGAGCCTGGCTTATGGCGATGTGGTGATGACCGGGCGCACCCATTTGCAGGATGCAACGCCAATTACGCTGGGGCAGGTGATCTCCGGCTGGCACGCCCAGCTTGAGCAGGTGGCGGCTCTTATCACCTCCTCGCTGGATGGGCTTTATGAGCTGGCTATCGGCGGCACTGCTGTGGGCACGGGGCTGAACGCGCATCCGAATTTCGGCGCTACCACTGCTGCCTTCGTGGCCGAGGAAACCGGCTATCCCTTCATCTCCGCGCCCAATAAATTCGCGGCACTCTCCGCGCACGATGCACTGGTGGCGGCTTCCGGTGCGCTGCGCGTGTTGGCCGGGGCAGCCATGAAAATCGCCAATGATGTGCGATGGTATGCCTCCGGGCCGCGCACCGGCATCGGAGAGTTGCTGATCCCAGAGAACGAGCCCGGCTCCTCCATCATGCCCGGCAAGATCAACCCCACCCAGTGCGAGGCTCTGACCATGGTGGCCGTGCAGGTGTTCGGCAACGACCATGCGGTGGCCTTTGGCGGCTCCCAGGGCAATTTCCAGCTCAACGTGTTCAAGCCGGTGATGCTGAGCAATTACCTGGATTCAGCCCATATTCTGGCCGATGCGCTCGATAGTTTCCGCATCCACTGTGCCGAGGGCATCGAGCCCGCTTTGGGCAGAATCGAGGAAAACCTCGCCCGTAACCTCATGCTCGTCACCGCCCTCAACCCGCATATCGGCTACGCCAAATCGGCCGAGATTGCCTTAAAGGCGCATCGCGAGGGGTTGACCCTGCGCGTGGCAGCGCTTGCCAGCGGCGCACTGACCGAAGCGCAATTCGACGCGTGGGTTAACCCCAGGGCCATGACCGCGCCGCTGATTGTTTAGCGGGAGGGCTTTGCGGCCAGGCTTCTGATCGTGTTAAGATCACTGACCTGATTGAGCTGGGGATGTGTGAAGATGGATGGCGGTGCCGATTCTCGCCGGATCGTTATTTATAAACCGGAGGATTTCGCCCCCATGCGCGCGGCGGGACGCCTGGCGGCTGAAACGCTGGACATGATCGCCGAGCATGTAAAGCCGGGTGTTACTACCGACCAGTTGAACGAGCTTTGCCATGATTTTATTACCGCGCATGGCGCCGCGCCCTCTCCGCTGAATTATCGCGGCTTCCCGAAATCAATTTGTACCTCCATCAATCATGTTGTCTGCCACGGCATTCCCGGAGACAGGAAATTGCTGGACGGCGATATCTTGAACATCGACGTAACGGTAACGCTTGATGGGTGGTTCGGTGATTCCAGCCGGATGTATGTGGCTGGTAACGCCAATACCCGGGCGCGGCGGCTGATCGAGGTGACTTACGAGGCTTTGATGCGCGGCATTGCGGCAGTGAAACCAGGAGCCACCTTTGGCGACATTGGCTTTGCCATCCAGCAATATGTGGAGGCTCAGCGTTTTTCCGTGGTGCGGGATTTCTGTGGCCACGGCATCGGGCAGCGCTTCCACGAACCGCCCAACGTGCTGCATTTCGGCCGGCGCGGAGAGGGCGCGGTGCTGAAGCCTGGCATGTTCTTCACCATTGAGCCGATGGTGAACGCGGGCAAACCAGATGTGAAAGTTCTGGATGATGGTTGGACGGCGGTAACCCGCGACCGCTCACTCTCCGCCCAGTTCGAGCATATGATCGGGGTAACGGAAACGGGTGCGGAGATCTTCACGATATCGCCCAAGGGCTATACCCAACCGCCCTACGCATAATTCACGGGTGAATCTGGTGTGGCTGCACCGGTCTGGCACAGCCACACCAAAAACGTCAGGCGTTCGGGTCGATCCAGCCTACATGCCCGTCGGTCCGCCGGTACACCACATTCAAACTGCCGGTCTTGGTGTTGCGGAACATCATCAGCGGTTGCAATGCCAAATCCATCTTCATCACCGCATCGCGGACGCTCAGGGTTTCGATCATGGTGGTGTCCTCGGCGACGATCGTGGCATGAAGCTCGTTTGCAAGCGTATCCGCGCTTTTCTCGCGGCCGTTCGGGGCGGCCTCTTCATCATCGGCTTCGGGCGCCAGCACATAGGCGCGGGCCATTTCGGGTTTAATCTTACTCAGGTCACGCTGGTGCGCGGAGACGCGCCTGCGGTAGCGGCGCAACCGCTTGGCGATATGTTCCGCCGCATCCTCAAACGCAGCGCGGGCATCCGCCGCCTCACCCTCACCACGCACGGTAATGCCGCGGCCGGCGTGCAGGTTGATGTCGCAGGTGAAAAAACTGCGGGCGCGGCCGAAGGTAACCTGCGCCTCAAGAGCATGGTCGAAGTATTTTGCCGTGATTGTGCCGAGCTGATTGCCCACGTGAACACGCAGGGCGTCTGACAGTTCGACTTGTTTACCTGAGACCGTTAGTTGCATGGTCTTCTCCCGAACAAACCGGCTCGTTGTCTTTGTTTTGCAGGGCTATTTTTCAACAGCCTTGCTATGCGGGGATTTTTTCCCGCCTGCGC
>JAKBCH010000154.1 GCA_021808055.1 Pseudomonadota bacterium
GCGTCAGGAAGCTGAAAAGAGCCTCTATGTCTCGCCGTTCATGGATATGGAGCTGCGCTACCATTTTACGCTGACCCCCCCGGGCGAGGCGGTTGGGCTGCATATCGCCGTGGCGGACGCTGAAGGTACGATGCTGCGCGCCACGCTGGCCGGGCCACGCCGCGCCTTGACGGACGCGAACCTGCTGCGCGCAGCGCTGGCGCACCCGTTGCTGGGTGTGAAAGTGCTGGGCGCCATTCACTGGGAAGCCTTGTGGATATGGCTCAAGGGTGTGCGCCTGCGCCCGCGCCCACCGGCCCCCGCCACGCTGGTCAGTTTAGGTCAGGATATCACGAGGAAAGTTGCATGAGCGATATTGCCCATACCACCGCACATGCTGCGTCCAAGCCCGGAAACGGCCTGGCTGTTTTTGTGCTGCGTCGCCTGCTGAACAAGTTGAACCATGGCCGCCTGGTATGCCTGCTGCCAGACGGCAGCCGCCTCGAGGGGCAGGGACACCTGCCCGGACCCGATGCTGTGCTGCACCTTCATAACACCCGCCTGCTCCGCGCCGCGCTGTTGCATGGCGAAACCGGGTTTTACGAGAGCTACATCGCCGGTGCCTGGTCCAGCCCTGATCTCACAGCCCTTCTGGCGCTAGCGGTCCTTAACAATACGGATGCAGCTCCGGCCGGGTTGTTTGCCCTGCCGGGGCGGTTGCTTGACCGTTTGCGCCACGCCACCCGCGCCAACACCCGCGGTGGCGCCCGGCGCAACATCATGGCGCATTACGATCTCGGTAATGATTTCTACGCAGCCTGGCTGGATCCGGCGATGCTTTACTCTTCCGGCCTTTATATTGGGGCGGATGATACGCTGGAAGCCGCTCAAGCTCGCAAGTTGGCACTGCTTGCCGAATGGCTTGATGCGCCGCGCGGCGGCACTGTGCTCGAGATTGGTTGTGGGTGGGGCGCCTTAGCCCGACATCTCGGCGCGGCGGGGGCGCGGGTCACCGGCCTCACCATCTCGCCGGCGCAGCTTGCCTATGCCCAAAACATGGTCGCCGAGGCTGGGCTTGGCGCGCAAGTGCAGTTGGCTTTGCGGGACTACCGTGACGAGGCGGGCAGCTATGACCGGATTGTCTCGGTCGAGATGCTGGAGGCTGTGGGGGAGGCCTACTGGCCGGCTTATTTCCGGGCCTTGCGGCAACGCCTGAAGCCGGGCGGGCACGCCGTGCTGCAAGTCATCACCATGGATGAAAGCCGCTACGCCGCATACAGGCGCACGCCGGATTTCATCCAACGCCATATTTTCCCCGGCGGCATGTTGCCAACCGAGACAGTGATTGCCCAGCAGGCCCAGGCCGCCGGCTTGGCACCGGGCCGGGTGCAGCATTTTGGTGCCAGCTATGCCCGCACTTTGGCTGATTGGCGGACGCGCTTTCTTGCCGCCTGGCCCCGCATTGAGGCCATGGGGTTTGACGCGCGCTTCCGCCGGCTTTGGACCTACTATCTTTGCTACTGCGAGGCGGGGTTCGCCAGCGGCCGTGTCGATGTCGGGCTTTACGAATTGAAGGGGTGATTTCGGTGAAATTGATTCTGACCGCCTATGTGGCGACGGCATTGGCTTTTATCGGCCTGGACGCCATTTGGCTCGGCACCATGTCCTCGCGTCTTTATAAACCGGCTTTGGGAGACCTCCTGGCCAGCAATGTCCGGCCTGTTCCGGCCGTGCTGTTTTATCTGCTATATATTGGAGGCGTGGTGGCGTTTGCGGTTCTACCCTCGGAAAAGCCCAGCATGGCCCTGCTGCGCGGCGCAGGGCTGGGGTTGGTGGCTTATGCTACCTACGACCTCACCAACCAGGCCACCTTGCGCCGCTGGCCCCTCTTTGTAACCGCGGCCGACCTCACCTGGGGTATGCTGGCTACAGGCTTGGCCGCCGCCGCGGCGTGTGCGGCCTGCCGTGCGCTTGCGCGCGGGTGATTTAAAACCGCTGCGTCACATCGGAGGTGTCAGCCCGTTTTTACCAACGCCGATCCGACTGGTCGTAACCATGCCGTTTGCAACCGCCTCGGACGGAAAAAGAATGATATGCGCCCCCGGTTTGAGGTCTGCTAAATGTCCTGGTGCGTAAGTAACAACGGGCACGCCTTGGGGAACCAACACGGTTTTGGTCCCGCTGCCGTCATTCACGGTTAGTGTCAGATCGCCCGAGCCGCTTACCGCGCCCACGGTTCCACCCGTATTGGCAATGCCTCCGACCGTGCCGTTTGTCATCGTGCTGTGTGGCGCCAAATTCCATTGCCTGGTTCCCAGGCCAATGCCCCGCATTTTTTCTGGAAAAATTTGGAGTTCCATGGCCCGGTAGGTGCCGCCCATCTGCTTCACCGCAGCCGTGCCGACATAGCTGCCCGCTTTTACCGCCGCCAGCGAACTAGGAACAACCTCAGCGATGGCGGCGTGAGGAGCCAGTGTTACGGTGATTTTCGTCCCAGAGGTTTCCGTAAGAGAGAGGGCGCGGCCCTGGACC
>JAKBCH010000046.1 GCA_021808055.1 Pseudomonadota bacterium
TGTGTCGCCCTGGTCGCCGACACCTCCCTCTCCGGCGCGCGCGTGGCCCGGGAGCTGGATGCAGCGATCACGCTACGGGGCCGGCCGGGCAGCATTGTCAGTGATAACGGCACGGAGCTGACCTCAATGGCCATCCTGCTCTGGTCGCAGGAGCGCTGCGTCCCCTGGCACTATATCGCGCCCGGCAAACCGCAGCAGAATGGCTTCAGCGAAAGTTTCAACGGCAGGCTGCGCGATGAATGCCTCAACGAAACGCTGTTCACCTCTCTGCGCCATGCGAGGCTGGTTCTCAGCGCCTGGCGGCTCGACTACAATACGGTCCGGCCCCATTCCAAGCTCGGCGGGACGGCACCCGCTGAGTTCGCCAAACAATATGCCGCGGCGCAAGCCACACACGTTGTCATCACTTCAAACATCAACCATGAAAGGGAAGGACTCTACGTTTGAGTGGATACAAAACGGGGAGCACGTCACAGGGCGTGAAGATGTCGGGCGTCATCATCGCCCACCCTCTCACCGTCTGCGTAACGGGCCAGCATGGCTTTGAAAAATGCTGTGGCCTCTCCCTTCGTCGGGAATGTAGTCATCGTATCTATGGTGAATGGTTTCGCGGTGCCCATGACAGAGGGTATCAAGCGATTTAACCCCCGTCTCGTCTATAAAAATAGACGAGAATCATGGCGCGATTCGCGAGAATCTTCTTGATCCGAATCGGTGGTTTCTGTTTACCCGAAACTGGCGTCGTCTCGTATTTGCTTCCAGCCCCCGATCTAACCAACGCGCTGTTACGGCGCGGCGCAATGGTGCGACCGGGAGCGGTAGGCTCTTTCCTACCAAGGAGGCACGACAATGGACCGACTCTCTCGGCCCAAGGATGTGCATGTATGCCAGTACACGCGCATCCGGTTTAACCGCTTGGAGGTGGTACGCCACCACCGGCGGTCTCATCCACGGCAATACGTTCTGCCGTTCTAACCTGTGACTAAGTACGAGGCGATGCCGCCTACGCATATGCGTTTTGAGTCGATTAGTGATTCTCGTCAATAAAAATCTTTAGTTTAATCAAAATCCGGAAAATTGGCTGTGCGGCTAGTCAGGTATATAGGTCCCAAAGAAAAAGGGATGCGGTTTATGAACGGGGCGCTCTAAGGGCGCTTTCGGAGCGAGTCGTAGAATATCCGACTCAACAATTTTTATCTCTGCTTGGAGTTTTACCAACTGTAGTTGGATGGCGAGTCGCCTGCGCCTGAGCTTGGAAAGAAGATTTACTGCACGCGGTTCAAGATTCTCGCCACAACCAATCCCAACGGGAATGACAACAGCGCCCAAACTCCTAAAATCACATACCAATGCGCTACTATCCATATCCACATTATTTGCAGCTTATTATATAGATCAATGGATTAGTATATGCGGTTCTTGTGGTGGCGATTGCTACATAATACCGAAAATATCCACATACGGGTCTGCCTCCGTGCCGCCGAAGCAAAACCACAAACCATCAGGGTTGGTTCGCAAGCGGTTTGAACCTGGCAACTTCAGATAGGGCTGGTCAGGGTCTTCCGGTGTGCCAGGGCGCGCACGGATCCAGGCACCAGACGCGCCCATGTCATGATCCGCAAGGCCCGGTGGATGCTGCGGCCAGGTGCGTAGCTTTTGGCGAACGAGCGCATCCATCGAGGTGTAGCCAGCCATATATTTACTCCCGAATGCTTAAACTCTACTTAAAGTAGAACACTGTCCAAAAGCGACTCGGATGCAAGATATTTTTTATCTAATTTTTAACTTTTTTAGGCCCGCCGTGAGATTGGCCACGCTGCGTCCCCGGGTAAGCTTTTGAAACATAATGCGCGAATCTGCAACCTTACCGCGAAGGCGTGGCTTTTCTGTAAGATTGCCTCTGAATTAAAATGCACTGGCCTTCATGAACAATAGATTTTTTAAATCTTGCTTAAAATTATTTTAAGCTTCGGCTTCCCCACCCGCACATGGCTGAACACCATCTGCCATGTAGAATAAACTTGGTTTCATGCTTGGTTCACACCATTTCACCGCCATGCTGCGCTTGCCTTGGTAGCGCGGCCTATGGTTCTGTTTAAACACCACCACCCTGCCGGCCGGCACAGGAGATTGAAGATCGTGATACCCATTCGCTTGCGCCGCGCCCTGGCAGGCTCAGCCCTCTCTTTGGGCCTCGCAGCAGCTCTTTCCGGCTGCATGGTTGGGCCGAACTTCCAGCCCCCGCGCACGGCGTCTCCGGCCGCCTACCTTAACGGTTCATCCCCCAACAGCGCCCCTTATGTTTCAGGCGATGCGGTGGACCCGCAATGGTGGACCAGCTTCAAAGACCCCGTTCTGACCAATCTGGAAACCATGGCGGTGCAGCAGAACCTGGACCTGCAAATCGCCACGCAGCGTTTGTTGGAGGCTGAGGCCAAGGCGCAGATTGAAGGCGCTGCCCTTTACCCCAACCTCAACGCCAACGCGTCTTTCTCTCATAACCGCATCAGCGGAGACAGCCCAACCGGCCAGTTTGGCGCGGCGTTTCCCGTCGTGCTGCAACCGTACAACCTCTACCAATACGGCCTGCAAACGATGTTCGACCTCGACCTCTGGGGCAAAAACAAGCGCGCGGTGGAAGCCGCGGTGGCCAGCGCCCGTGCCTCAGCTGAAGCGCGCCGCGCCGCCCTGCTTAACGTTCAGGCCAGTGTCGCCAGCAATTACATCCAGCTTCGCGGCACAGAGGCTATTCTCGGCATCACGCAAAAAAACCTGCAATCCGCCAACCAGCTTGTGCAGCTAACCGCCGAGCGCCAACAGGCCGGCCTCACTACATCGCTGGACGTTGCAAACGCCCGCGCTACCGCCGCGCAAATCGCCTCGCAAATCCCCACCCTCATCGCCCAGCGCGACGGGCTGATCGACCAGATCGGTCTGCTGCTTGGCCAAACCCCGAACGGATTACCGCAGGACCTCGTAACCCCCGCACCAGTGCCGCTCACCCCGCCGGTCGTGCCCGTCGGCCTGCCGGCAGACCTGCTTAAACGTCGGCCGGATGTGCGCGAAGCGCTGGACAGTCTGCACGCCGCCACCGCCAAAATCGGCGTCGCCAAGGCAGCCTTCTTCCCGGATGTCACCCTCACCGGCTCTCTCTCCATCCAGGCATTGCAGGGCAATATGCTGGATAGCTGGAAAGCTGCCACCTATGGCTTCGGCCCGAATATCTCTTTGCCGCTGTTTGAAGGCGGCCAGCTCCGCGGGCAGCTTAAACTCAGCCAGGCCGAGCAGCAGGAAGCCGCGATAAGCTATGCCAAAACCGTGCTCACGGCCTTCACGCAGGTGAACACCGCCCTGGTGAATTACGAGCAGGAACACGCGACACTGGATGCACTGAACACCGACGTGCAGCAGAGCCAGATCGCCCTTGGCCTCGCGGAGGAGCAGTACAAGGAAGGGCTGGTGGACTACCTCACCGTGCTGACCGCCCAACAAGCCTACCTCGCCGCCCAGCAGAACCAGGCAGAGTCTTTGCAGAAACTCGGCACGGATTTAGTGACGCTCTACCAGGCCCTGGGTGGGGGTTGGGAAGGGGAGTACCCAGCTATTGCTGGAAAACCATAATCATATACAAAGAGAAATAGCTTTGTTGAGTAATAACTTTGTGTTTAAACTTAAGGTAAAATCTGATGCAGACACAGAATTATAAAATTTTATATACTCACGAAGTTCTACAAAAATTCCTTTCAGATAATCAACCATTTAGAGTTCTCAACAAGAATGTTGGTTCTGACGAGAGGTTGGAACTACAACCGAATTTATTCGAAAAAATTTCGTCTAATCAATCGGTTAATTACTCCAACGACATCTATGATGAAGACCATTATTTTTGTTTGCAACCTAGGAGCTATTTGATTCACGATGCTCTAACGCGAACGCAATATGGAGTTTTGTCGTTAGAAAATAATATCATCCGAGAGTCAATTTTTCACTTTCCCTGGCACAAATTTCAAAATTTCAAGAAATATGGAGATAAATATAGAGAAGAATCTTGTGAGTTTTTGTCAGGGGAAGCTGAGATCGAGTTAGATGTAGCATTTACAGCTTGCTCCGGGTTCAACGAAAACTATTACCACTGGATGGTATTGTTTTTGGGTCAAATTAATTCGTTGTTTTTGGATTCATGGAAAGGAGAAGTAAGATCTTCCTTTCCAATAATCTTGCCAAAATACCTGTCAAATGTTCAAAAAGAAAGTGCCCATACTTTAGCAGAATACTATAATTTGCCCATTCTTTGGTTATCTAAGCCAGTTTCGATTAAAATCAGACAATTGATTTTGCCATTGCCAATGCGTTCTGGGGGATTAAAGCCGCACCCTATTATTAGTAACAGCTTTAAGATTATTAGAGATAAGTTTTATAGGATTGGTGATTATCCAAAGAAAATTTATGTTTCGAGGTCGGATTCTCGTAATCGAATGCTTGTCAATGAGCGCGAGCTTGAGGATACCCTAGCAAAGAGAGGATATGAAATCATACGACTTTCTGGTATGAGTTTGTCAGAACAAGTGAATGCCTTTGCTCATGCTAACTCAATTATATCGCCTCATGGGGCAGGTTTAACAAATTTAGGATTTTCAGAAAGCGGCACGAAAGTCTTGGAAATACATATGCCAACCTACTTAAATTGGTGCTTTCGACGCATGTCTTCTATTTTTGGAATTAATTATAATTTCTTAACTGGAAAAATGGTGGACGATAATTCTCAAAAAATCCACACCAGTACATATGAGATCGATTTAAATAAAGTTCAAAGGTGTTTTGAAGAAGGCTTCTAGATGCTTTAGGCGAAATTTTTTGTAAAAAATTAAATCGATAGTTAAGATCGGCTATGCTGCTAATTTTGTAGTCACTTATTAGGATAATAATCCATGGAAGCGCGAAAGTTGGATTTTATTAGTTTAACAAAAAATTTGGAAATTAATGAGCGGGCATTTAAGTATGAGATGTCGGTCTCTGCACCGCCAACCAAACGCTATGTGGTTTTTTTTGTCGCTCGTTCTGGAAGCACTTGGTTAACTTCTATTTTGTCGGCAACTAATCTCTTAGGCTATCCAGAAGAATATTTTAATCCCGAGTTTGTACAAGATGTGGCTCGATCACTGAACGCCAAGACGCCAGACACGTTTATTTCTATGTTGCAGCGGAGACGCAAAAGCGACAATAAGATTTTTGGGGTCGAGGTAAGAGCTATTGATGTTGAGCTTTTCGGAACGCTTGATTTTTTTTCTCGCTTTGAATCAGAAACTATTTTTTTCAACCTCTGGCGGAAAAATATTCTTGCGCAAGCAATATCGCTCTATCGTGCCGTTTTAACAGGTCGCTTTCATTCAAATGACGGCAAAGAAGAGCAGATAGCTGCATCATATGACGCAGAGGCAATCAAGAAATGGCTAAACCACCTTGCCGAGCAAGAAAACTCAAACATTTCCATGCTACAACAACAGCAGAAGCTATTTACCAATCTATGTTACGAAGTGATCGTCAAAGATCGGACTGGCACAATACAATTATTCGCAGACAAATTGGGCGTGAATAGAGACACTTTTGAAATTATCAAAAAAGAGAACGAGGACATTCAAAAGATCGGAGACAGATGGAATGCCGAAGCCGAACAGCGCTTCCGCTCAGAACATAGCGATTTTCTTGTTCGAATAGAAAAAAGCCGACTCATTCGGCAATATGAAAATTTCTAATCTTCATAAGCACGCATAATAAACCAGCGGGTATAAACCCCGCTGGTCCAGAAGCGTCCTTCACCCCATCGCCGCTTTTAAATTCGCGTCGATCTTATCCAGAAACGCTTCCGTGGCCAGCCATGGTGCATTCTTGTCAATCAAAATCGCCAAATCCTTCGTCATATGCCCGGCTTCCACCGTCTCCACGCAAACCCGCTCCAGCGTCTCGGCAAAATTCACCACCTCCGGCGTCTCATCAAACCGCCCGCGGTAAATCAGCCCGCGCGTCCAGGCAAAAATGCTGGCAATCGGGTTGGTGGAGGTCGGGCGGCCCTTCTGGTGTTCGCGGTAATGCCGGGTCACGGTGCCGTGCGCGGCTTCGGCCTCAACCACCGTGCCATCGGGGTTCAACAGCACAGAGGTCATCAACCCCAGCGAGCCAAAGCCCTGCGCCACAATGTCAGACTGCACATCGCCATCATAATTCTTACACGCCCACACATAGCCGCCGCTCCACTTCAGGGCGCAGGCCACCATGTCGTCAATCAGCCGGTGCTCATAGGTCAGCCCGGCCTTGTCAAACGCGGCCTTAAACTCCGCGTTGAAAATACGCTCGAAGGTGTCTTTAAAGAACCCGTCATAGCCCTTCAAAATCGTATTCTTGGTGGAAAGATAAACCGGGTAATTCCGCGCCAGCCCATAATTAAAGCTCGCCCGCGCAAACCCTTCAATCGATTTCAGCGTGTTGAACATGCCCATCGCCACACCAGGGCCGGTGAAGTCATGCACGTCCATCACCACCGGCGCGCCGCCTTCGGGCTTAAACACCAGCTCCAGCTTGCCCGGGCCGGGCACCTTGTAATCGGTGGCGCGGTAAATGTCGCCATAAGCATGGCGGCCGACAACAATCGGCTGCGTCCAATGCGGCACCAGCCTGGGCACGTTGCTGCATATAATTGGCTCGCGGAAGATGGTGCCGTCCACAATATTGCGGATTGTCCCGTTCGGGCTCTTCCACATCTTCTTCAGGCCAAATTCCTCCACCCGCGCCTCGTCCGGCGTAATGGTGGCGCATTTAACGGCTACGCCATATTGCTTGGTGGCGTTGGCGGCATCCACGGTCACCTGGTCGTCGGTGGCGTCGCGGTGCTCAATGCCAAGGTCGAAATATTTAAGGTCGATGTCGAGATAGGGCAGAATCAGCTTCTCTTTAATAAACCCCCAGATAATCCGGGTCATCTCATCCCCGTCCATCTCCACCACCGGGGTTTTAACCTTGATTCTGCCCATTTCAGCTCGCTTCCTTCATGCGCTGCGCATCAAATACCATTCCCGCCGCGCCGCACAACCCTGGCAGATAGACGGCCCGCGCCCAAGCCGCTAGGAGGGGCGAATTGAATGTCTCAAAGTGAGGGCGACATGAGCGGGCGGATTGCCGCGAAAATCGATTGGGCGAGCGACTGGGACCGGGACGCTGCCCTAACCACGGCCAAGCTGCTGCTGGAAATCAAAGCCGTCAATTTTCGCCCGGAGGAGCCCTACACGCTCACCTCCGGCTGGAAATCCCCGGTCTATATCGATTGCCGCAAGATCATCTATTTTCCCCGTGCGCGGGCCAAAATCTGCGACCTGGCGGTGGAAAAAATCAGCCGGCATATTGGCTATGAGGCCATTCAGGCCGTGGCTGGCGGCGAAACGGCGGGCATTCCCTTCGCCGCGTGGATCGCCGAGCGCATGCACGCCCCCATGGCTTATGTCCGCAAAAAGCCCAAGGGTTTTGGCAAAAACGCGCTCATCGAGGGCGAGGTGCCGGAGGGCCTTAACACCCTGCTGGTGGAAGACCTCACCACAGATGGCGGCTCCAAAATCCAGTTCGCCAATGCGCTGCGCGATGCCGGGGCCATCTGCAACCACACCTTCGTGGTGTTCTTCTACGGCGTGTTTCCTGGCTCGTTTGAAACGCTGGCGAGCATGAACATCTCGCTCCATCATCTCTGCACCTGGTGGGATGTTCTGGAAGCCGCCAAATCTCACGCATATTTCTCTGATTCCGCGTTGGCTGGCGTGCGTAAGTTCCTTGAAAACCCGATGGCTTGGTCCGCCGCCCATGGCGGTGTCGCCTCGGCGGAAGAAGCGCTGGAATATAAACTCGGCAAAAAGAGCTAGCCATGCCGGGTGAGCAGGCAAACCATCTGCTCATCTTCGGCCTTGGCTATTCAGGCCGGGCCATAGCCCGTGCCGCAATGGCGGCGGGCTGGCGGGTCAGTGCCACATTTCGCGGTGAAACCTCTCCCGAACCCGGTGCGGCGCTGGTGCCTTTCACAAAAGCCACCTCTTCCATCGCCGCCGCCACTCACATTCTTTCAACAGCGGCACCGGATGAAACCGGTGACCCGGTTCTTGCCCGCTACCACGCGGCCTTAAAAACCGCCCCCGCCAAATGGCTGGGCTATCTTTCCACAACCGGCGTTTATGGCGACGCGGGAGGTGCCTGGGTAGATGAAACCACGCCGCCCAATCCCGGCTCCGCCCGCACCAAGCGTCGCGTCGCCGCCGAGCATGGCTGGGCGGCACTTGGTAAGCCACTCGCCATCTTCCGCCTCGCTGGCATTTACGGCCCCGGTCGCTCGATGCTGGACGATCTACGCACGGGGCAGGGGCGTCATGTTCTCAAACCCGGCCATCTGTTTGGCCGCATCCACCGTGAGGATATCTCGCAGGCGGTCCTCGCGGCCCTGCGCCAAAACGCCACCGGCATCTTCAATTTGTCGGATGACGAGCCCGCCACCCCGTCTGATGTGGTGCAAGAAGCCGCCCGGCTGCTCGGCATCGCCCCGCCACCAGCCGTGCCCTACGAGCAGATTGCCAAAACCATGTCCCCCATGGCGCTCAGCTTCTGGGCGGAAAACCGTAAGGTCGCTTCGGAAACAACCAAATCCCGCCTGGGTCTCTCCTGGCGCTACCCCACATACCGGCAGGGCCTAGCCGCCATTCTGGCTGAGGAGCGTGCCGACGACATCACATAGCAGCGCCAATTCCTCCGGCGTTGAAAGCCGATGGTCACCGTCTTTAATAAAAGTCAGCCGCACATCATTGCTGGCCAGGTTTTCCACCAATGTCAGGCTCTGCCGCCAGGGCACCGCATCGTCCTTCATTCCGTGCAGAATCCGCACCTTGCAGGTCACCTCAATCCGGCTCGTCATCACCAGAAACGCGGCACTCCTCTCGATCAGCTTCAGCGAAAAGGGCAGGGGATCGCCATATTCCGATGGTTTGTAAATTACCCCGGTTTTCTGAATTTCCTCTTTCATCGCAGCGGGCAATTCAACAGCCAGCATGGCGGCGGTGAAATCCGGCGCAGGGGCCAGCAACACCATGCCTTTCAACCGTGCCCCCAGCTTGGGTCCCAGCAGCAGCGAAATCCACCCACCCATGGATGAGCCCACCAGCACCACATCCCGCCCCGGTGCAATTTGCTCCAGTACAAATTCCGCATCCGCCGCCCAGTCGCCAATGCCGTTTTCAATAAACACTCCGCCGGATTTCCCATGTCCGGCATAATCGAAGCGCAGCATCGCCCGCCCATGCGCCCGGCACCACGCCTCCAGCGCCAGCGCCTTGGTGCCTTCCATGTCTGAGGCATAACCAGGGCAGAACATCACCAGCGAGCCTTCCCCCGCCAGAAACTCATAAGCCAGATCGATTCCTGGCAGGCGTGACACATAACTCATGGCAATCTTCCCTCAACCCTGGTAGCGCGCAGCACATGATTGACCGCCCGCGAACGATTCTCCAGGTGCTACCCAAACTTGATGCCGGGGGGGCGGAACGGGTCGCCATCGAAATTGCCGAGGCTGTGCGCCTCGCCGGGCATCGCTCCATCATCGCCGCGGAGGATGGCCGCCTTTCCGCCCATGCCATCCGCGCCGGGGTAGAGCTGATTCACCTCAATCTCTCCACCAAAAATCCTTTTAAAATATGGCGTAACACCAGAAAATTGCGCGATATCATCAGCGACAACCAGGTGGACCTCGTCCACGCCCATTCCCGCGCTCCGGCCTGGTCAGCCTACCGCGCCGCCCGGCGCGTCGGCATTCCCTTCGTCACTACTTACCATGGCACTTATGGCGAAAGCTCCCGCCTCAAGAAACGCTATAATCGGGTGATGGCGGCGGGGGACCGGGTGGTCGCTGTGAGTCACTTCATCGAAAATCTCATAAAATCCCGCTACAAGATTGATCCTGATAAAATCCGCGTCATTCATAATGGCGTTGATTTGCATAAATTCGATCCCGCCTCCGTGCGCGGAGACCGTGCCGTTCGCCTCGCCAAACAATGGCGGATTGAAAATGGTCAGCCCGCCATCCTGCTGCCCGCCCGGCTCACCGCCTGGAAAGGCCAGCGCCTGTTTATCCGCGCGCTTGCAAAAATGCGGCATAATGAGGCGGTTGGCATCCTCATCGGCTCAGATCAGGGGCGGCATAAATACACAGAGGAGCTGATGGCCCTGGCCGAACAGCTTGGTGTTGGTGGCCGCTTGCGCCTCGCGGGCCATGTGGAGGATATGCCGGCGGCCCTCAAACTCGCTGATATTGTGGTAAACTGCTCCACCGAGCCGGAAGCTTTTGGCCGCACGATTATCGAGGCCCAGGCCATGGGTAAAATCGTCGTCGCCTCTGGCCATGGCGGCGCGCATGAAACCATTGAACCAAATGTCAGCGGCTTTCTCTTTCCCCCCAGTGACGAAACTGCGCTGGCCGCCATCTTCGACGCCATTCTGGATGGCGATTCGGATTTGCGCCTCGCTTTCGGCGCCCGCGCGCGGGAGGAAGTTGGCGCGCATTTCTCGCTGGAGGCGATGCAAACCCGCTACCTTCATCTTTACGCGGAACTGCTCGGCTGATGCGTGTATTGGTCATCCGCCACGGCGCCTTTGGCGATATCGTGATGACCTTCCCGGCCTTCGCCGCCATCCGCGCGCGCCATGCGCAGGACGAGATCACCCTGCTCACCACCAAAGCCTATGCCGGGCTGCTGGGCGCCAGCCCCTGGTTCAACAAAATAGAGATCGACGACAAACCAGAATGGTGGAACATCCCCGGCCTGTTGCGCCTTAAACGCCAGATTTCCGGCTTCGGCATGGTGTATGACCTGCAAACCTCCGGTCGCTCCAGCCGCTATTTTGCCCTGGCTGGCCGCCCGCCCTGGTCCGGCATCGCGCGCGGGTGCCAATTTCCTGATGCCGCCAACCGCGAAACCCTGCACAGCCGGGAGCGCCTGGAACAGCAACTCCGCCTCGCTACCCTGCGCACGCCTTTGGCGACACCTGAGCTTTCCTGGCTGGCGGGCGATGTCTCCGCCTTTAACCTGCCGCCGCGCTACGCCGTGCTGGTGCCCGGTGCCGCGCCGCACCGGCCAGAAAAACGCTTTCCGGCGGAAAAATTCCGTGAGGTCGCCGCGGCGCTGCACCTGCCCGCCCTCGTCGTCGGCACCTCCAGCGAGCAGCCTCTGGCGCAAATCATTGGTGGGCAAGACCTCACCGGCAAAACCGATTTCTTTCAGCTCGCTTCGGTTTTTCGTGGCGCATCGCTCGCCATCGGTAACGATACCGGCCCCATGCACCTTGCCGCTGCCCTGGGCGTGCCTTGCATCTCCCTTTTCTCCGCGGCGTCGGAGCCCGCCCGCACGGCGCCCCGCTACCCGGATGGCGGCTGGCCGGTCAATCTGCGCGCCCCAACTCTGCAAGAGCTGCCGGTTGCACAAGTGCTTGAGCGCCTGCCATAACCCCGCCTGACTGTTCACCAGCTTAAGAGAGACGCCGATGCCCGCCATTACCCTGCCAGACGGAACCAAACGCTCGTTCGAGGGCGCGGTGACCGGTACGGCCATCGCGGCTGCCATCGGGCCGGGGCTTGCCCGTGCGGCCCTGGCCATGGAGGTGAACGGCAAGCAGATGGACCTCTCACGGGAGATCACCGAGGATGCCTCGGTGAAGTTCATCACCCGCAAGGATGATGCCGCGCTGGAAATGATCCGCCATGATGCCGCCCACGTGCTGGCCGAGGCCGTGCAGGAGCTGTTCCCTGGCACCCAGGTGACCATCGGCCCCTCCATCGAAAATGGCTTCTATTACGATTTCTACCGCAACGAGCCTTTCACCCCGGCTGACCTCCCGGCGATCGAGGCAAAGATGCGCGAGATCATCGCCCGCAACGCCAGTTTCGCGCGCGAGGAATGGGACCGCGACGAGGCGATCAAATTCTTCGAGGCCCGTGGCGAGCGCTTCAAGGCCGAGTTGATCCGCGACCTGCCGGAAAGCGAGACCATCACCATCTACCGCCAGGGCGAATGGCTGGATTTATGCCGCGGCCCGCATATGCGCGGCACGGGCGATATCGGTTCCGGCTTCAAGCTGATGAAAACCGCCGGCGCCTATTGGCGCGGCGATTCCAAAAACCCGATGCTCTCCCGCATCTACGGCACCGCCTGGCGCGACAATAAGGAGCTGGAAGCCTACCTCCACCAGCTTGAGGAAGCCGAGCGCCGCGACCACCGCAAAATCGGCAAGGAGATGGACCTCTTCCATATCCAGGAAGAAGCCACCGGATCTATCTTCTGGCATCCAAAAGGCTGGAAGCTCTACCGCATCGTGGAAGCCTATATCCGCCGCCGCCAGGAGGCAGGCGGGTATGAGGAAGTCCGCACCCCGCAACTGGTGGACCGCAAACTGTGGGAGCTTTCCGGCCATTGGGACAAATACCGCAAGAACATGTTCATCGCCGAGGTGGCGGAGGAGGATACAACTCTCGCGCTGAAGCCGATGAACTGCCCCTGCCATGTGCAAATCTTCAACCAGGGCCTGCGGTCTTATCGCGAGCTTCCCATCCGCATGGCCGAATTTGGCGCCTGCCACCGTTATGAACCTTCTGGCGCGCTGCATGGCATCATGCGCGTGCGCGCCTTCACCCAGGACGACGCGCATATCTTCTGCATGGAAGACCAGATCGCCGACGAGACCGTGCGCTTCGTCGCCCTGCTGGAGAGCGTCTATAAGGATTTCGGCTTCGAGAGTTTCACCGTGAAATTCTCAGACCGGCCTGAGGTTCGCGCTGGGGCGGATGATGTGTGGGACCGCGCCGAGGGCGCCCTCAAAGCCGCCTGCGAAAATGCCGGGGTGAATTATACGCTCAACCCAGGCGAGGGCGCGTTTTACGGCCCGAAACTCGAATTTGTGCTGCGCGATGCCATTGGGCGGGACTGGCAATGCGGCACCATCCAGGTGGATTTCGTGCTGCCCGAGCGGCTGGATGCGGAATATGTCACCTCGGAGAGCAGCCGCGCCCGCCCGGTCATGCTCCACCGCGCCATCATCGGCAGTTTCGAGCGTTTCCTCGGCATCCTCATCGAGCAATATGCCGGGCGCTTCCCGCTCTGGCTGGCCCCGACGCAGGCCGTGGTCGCCACCATTGTCTCGGATGCCGATGATTATGCGGCGGAAGTGACGCATGCCCTACGCGAAGCGGGGCTGGCCGTGGAACTGGATACTTCCAACCAGAAAATCCAGGCGAAAATCCGCGACCATTCCCCGCAAGCCAGGC
>JAKBCH010000047.1 GCA_021808055.1 Pseudomonadota bacterium
GACCGGCCGCACGCATTTGCAGGATGCAACACCGATTACGCTGGGGCAGGTCATCTCCGGCTGGCACGCGCAGTTGGAGCAAGCTGGTGCCCTCGTCACCTCTTCGCTGGGCGGGCTTTATGAGCTGGCCATCGGCGGCACGGCTGTCGGCACCGGGTTAAACGCGCACCCGAATTTTGGCGCCACCGTCGCGGCCTTCGTGGCGGAGGAAACGGGGTATCCGTTTATCTCAGCCCCCAACAAATTTACCGCCCTTTCGGCGCATGACGCGCTGGTGGCGGCTTCCGGCGCGTTGCGGGTGCTGGCTGGCGCAGCGATGAAAATCGCCAATGACGTGCGCTGGTATGCCTCCGGCCCGCGCACCGGCATCGGCGAATTGCTGATCCCTGAGAACGAGCCGGGTTCCTCTATCATGCCGGGCAAAATCAACCCCACCCAATGCGAGGCGTTGACCATGGTGGCCGTGCAGGTATTCGGCAACGACCATGCGGTGGCCTTTGGCGGCTCCCAGGGTAATTTCCAGCTCAACGTGTTCAAGCCGGTGATGCTCAGCAATTACCTCGATTCAGCCCATATTCTGGCCGAGGGGCTGGATAGTTTCCGCATCCATTGCGCCGAGGGCATTGAACCGGCACTGGGCAGAATTGAGGAAAACCTTGCCCGCAACCTTATGCTTGTAACCGCCCTTAATCCGCATATCGGCTACTCTAAATCGGCCGAAATCGCCCTGAGGGCGCATCGTGAGGGCTTAAGCCTGCGCGAAGCCGCGCTTGCCAGCGGCGCGCTGACCGAGGCTCAGTTTGATGCGTGGGTTGATCCCAAGGCCATGACCGCACCGTTGGTTGTTTAGGGCTGTTTTGCGGCCTGGCTTTTGATCGTGCTAAGATCGCGGACTGGACGAAACGAGGGATGATTGCAGATGGATGGCGGTGCTGATTCTCGCCGGATCATGATTTACAAACCGGAGGACTTTGCGCCGATGCGCGCAGCGGGCCGCCTGGCGGCTGAAACGCTGGATATGATTGGCGAGCACGTAAAACCGGGTGTTACCACCGAGACGCTGAACGCACTTTGCCATGATTTTATCACCGCGCATGGGGCCGTGCCCTCGCCGTTGAATTATCGCGGCTTCCCGAAATCCATCTGCACTTCCATCAACCATGTCGTCTGCCATGGCATTCCCGGTGACCGGAAGCTGCTGGACGGCGATATTCTGAATATCGACGTGACGGTGACGCTGGATGGCTGGTTCGGGGATTCCAGCCGTATGTATGTGGCGGGCAATGCCAACACCCGTGCGCGGCGGTTAATAGAGGTTACTTATGAGGCGCTTATGCGTGGCATCGCGGCGGTAAAGCCTGGGGCAACTTTTGGCGATATCGGCTTTGCCATCCAGCAATATGTCGAGGCACAACGCTTCACCGTGGTGCGGGATTTTTGTGGCCATGGCATCGGCCAGCGTTTTCATGAACCCCCCAACGTGCTGCATTTTGGACGCCGCGGGGAAGGGGCGATGCTAAAACCCGGTATGTTTTTCACCATCGAGCCGATGGTCAACGCGGGCAAATCGGACGTGAAGGTTTTGGATGATGGCTGGACAGCTGTAACCCGCGACCGCAGCCTTTCCGCTCAGTTTGAACATATGATCGGGGTGACAGAAACGGGGGCTGAAATCTTTACGATTTCACCCAAGGGCCACACCCAACCACCTTACGCTTAAGCGCGGATACGGCTGGGTTTTTGCGCCCAGCCGCCTCCTGTCAATCAGGCTTTGGGATCAATCCAGCCAACATGCCCGTCAGTTCGGCGGTAGATGACGTTCAAACCTCCGGTCTTGGAATTACGGAACATCATCAATGGCTGAAAGGCCAGATCCATTTTCATAACCGCATCGCGCACGGTGAGTGTTTCAATCGCGGTGGTGTCCTCCGCGACGATTGTGGCGTGCAGCTCCTCCGAAAAGGCCTTTACGCCATCCACGTGACCATTCTTGGCTTCGTGTTCGTCTTCCGCCTCATCCTCTGGTGCCAACACAAAGGCGCGCGCCATTTCGGGCTTTATCTTGTTCAGGTCGCGTTGATGCGCGGAAACCCGCCTGCGGTAACGGCGAAGCCGCTTGGCAATATGTTCCGCCGCATCTTCAAACGCCGCCCGGGCATCCGCGGCCTCACCTTCGCCACGAACGGTAATGCCACGTCCGGCGTGCAGGTTGATATCGCAGGTAAAAAAACTGCGAGCGCGGCTGAACGTAACATGTGCCTCAAGGGCGTGATCGAAATATTTTGCCGTGATGGTGCCGAGTTGCTTGTCCACATGCACGCGAAGAGCGTCTGAGAGATCGACTTGTTTACCTGAGACCGTTAGTTGCATGGTCTTCTCCTGAACAATCCGGCTCAAAATCCGATGTTAGCAAAGCTAGTTTGCTCTTGCTTTGCTAAGCGGGCATCTTCTCCCGCCTGCGCTGCGCCGAGCCGGGAATGCGTAGCGCGTCTCTGTATTTGGCCACGGTCCGCCGTGCGATGTCTATGCCTTCTTTCTGTAATATGACCACCACAGCGTCATCCGACAAAATTTTTTTTGGATTTTCGGCACCTATGATCTGCCCGACGCGGTGGCGAACGGTTTCGGCTGAGTGAGTCTCTCCATTCGCCCCCGCAAGGGCCGTGGTGAAGAAGAATTTCAGCTCGAAAATGCCGCGCGGTGTGGCGATTGATTTGTTGGACGTCACACGACTCACGGTGCTCTCATGCAGTTCCACCTCGGCGGCGATGTCCCGCAAGGTTAACGGCCGCAGATGCGAGATGCCATGGCGGAAAAAACCGTCCTGTCGGCGTACGATTTCAGCAGAAACCCGCAGGATCGTCTGCGCGCGCGATTCAAGCGCCTTGACCAGCCAGTTGGCACCCTGCAACTGCTCGGAAAGAAAGTTTTTGGTTTCCTTGTTGGCGCAAGCCAATAACCGGGCATGAAACCCGCGCCGAATCAACAAACGCGGCATGGTTTCGGGGTTCATTTCGAGCAACCAATCGGCACCACCATCCTCCGTTGCCGGGGCAGGGCGCATCAGCACGTCTGGTATCAATGGCCGCAATGGTTCTGAATCGAACTTTGCCCCTGGCTTGGGGTCCAGCCGCTTCAGCTCGTCGATCATATCAGCCAGATCCGCTGAATCCACGCCACAAATGTGAAGCAAAGCCCGCATCTCGCGCCGGGCCAGCATCTCTAAATTGTCCAGCAGCGCCTGCATTGCCGGGTCCAGCCGGTTTTGTTCGGCCAATTGCACGCCCAGGCACTCCGCCAGGCTAGTGGCGAACACGCCAACCGGGTCAAACCGCATCATAATGGCGCGGACAGCCTCAAACCGCGGCAGCTCCACGCCCAGGGCAGCGGCCAGTATTTCCGGTGTGTCGCCCAATCGCCCAGCCGGGTCGAGGGCTGCGATGATTGCCCTGGCAATGGTTAAATCCTCGCGCCCTGCAAACGCAAGCCGGGCCTGCTGCTCCAGATGCTCACGCAGGCAAGGCCGTTCTGCCTCCAATGTCTCCAGCGGGTTCCAATCGTCTCCCTCACCTGAAAGCCCCGCAGCGCCATAGCCATCGGCGTTGGTGCCTGCATCATATACATTGCTGGTGTCGAGATCGAGCGAGGTGGTAGCGGAATCCGGCATCATGCCGGCGGCGGCTATGCTCGCCGGATCATCGGGAATAATGGCTAATGCCTCAACGCTGGCCTCGATCGCGGTTACGGTTTCACCTTCGTTTTCGCGCTCAAGCAACGGATTTTTAAGCAATTCATCTTCAATGAACGCGCTGGCTTCTAAATTCGAAAATTGCAGAAGCTGGATCGCCTGGCGCAACTGCGGGGTCATTACCAGCGATTGTGACTGGCGAAGATCCAAGCGTGGCGCATAGGATGCAGCAAAAGCCATGCCAGGATGCTATCGCGATTTTAAATTTTTTCCAATGGTTTTTGGCGCGAAAAATGCGCAACCGATACCACCCAGCCTAGAGGCTGAATTTTTCGCCCAGATAAACCCGGCGTACATCCTCATGCGCCACCACTTCCTCCGGGTTGCCTTCCATCAACACCTGGCCATCATACATAATATAGGCCCGGTCGATGATCTCCAGCGTCTCGCGCACATTATGGTCGGTAATCAGCACGCCGAGGCCGCGATGCTTCAGATGTGCCACAAGGTCACGAATTTCGCCCACGGCGATGGGGTCAATGCCGGCCAGCGGTTCATCGAGCAAAATATAGTTAGGCCCCGTTGCCAGCGCGCGGGCAATTTCCACGCGCCTGCGCTCACCGCCAGAAAGGGCGAGGGCAGGGGTGCGGCGCAAATGTGAGATACTGAATTCCGCCAATAGCTCGGTCAGCATCTCCTCGCGTCTGCTGGCATCCGGCTCCACCATGTCCAGCGCGGCCATGATGTTCTGCTCAACATTCAGCCCCCTGAAAACGCTGGCCTCCTGCGGCAGATACCCAATGCCAAGCCGGGCGCGGCGATACATGGGCAGGTTGGAAATCTCCACGCCGTCCAATGCGATGGTGCCGGAATCCGGCCCGATCAACCCAACGATCATATAAAACGTCGTGGTTTTACCAGCACCGTTTGGCCCGAGTAGACCCACAGCCTCGCCGCGCCGGACCGACAATGAAACATTGCGCACCACCGGGCGTTTTTTAAAACGCTTGCCAAGCCCACTGGCCACCAGCCCAGTGTCACCGCCAGGAACAGAAATGTATCTGTTCTGCTCGCTGCTTATGGTTGAGCTGCTCATTTTATTTCCCCGATCCTGGCAGGACCACGCCAGAAACCTGGCCACCCGGCCCGGCCAGCAGCGTGGCGATGCCGGTTTTCATGTTTACCAACGCATCAGAGCCCGCAAGTTCGTTCTGGCCATGAACGATGTGCACATTTCCGCCAAGCCGCGCCTCGCCGGTGGGCGGCAGATAAACGCCTGAATCGCCCGTGGCGGTGTCGCCCTGGGTTTTTATAACCACATGGCCAATGGCTTCCACGCGTTTGATGTTGCCGCCCTGGTTGAGTGCATCCGCATTCTGCGTGGGTTGTGGTTTGGTGTTGTTTTCCTGGGCGGCAAAATAACCGGTGATGATATCCGCGGCGATTGAGCGCCCGTCGCTGGCCACAATTAATGCATGGCCGCGCGCAATGGCCTTGTGCTCGCCTGCGTAATATTCGATTGAATCCTTGGCGGTAACGACATCCTGCGGCGTGGTGAGTTTCAGGTTTTGCCCGGTTAAAACCAACACCTGTTGCCCCACCGCGTAAACCGCACGGTCGCCCCAGGCATTATCAGTGGCGGTATAAACATGCACGTGGCCGATCGCGTCCAGCTCGGTGAGTTGGGAGTTGCCTTGGTCAAGCGGGCTGGCGGCATTGCTGTCGGCGGAGGCTGGCTGACCGGCAGCGCCGGGTTTTTTTACGTAATGCGCCACCAGCTCATCGGCGGTTACGGTAACATCCCCTCGCACGGCCTTGGCATTGCCGCTTGCCGTTACGGTCTGGGCATCCTGTGACCAGGTGATGCCCTGCGACGCGGTGATCTGAATCGGCACCGGGGCCGCATTTGGCGCGCTGCCCAGGTTCAAATCCTGCGCAAAAGCCGGAGAGGCCGTAAAGGCCATAACCGGCAGAAGATAAATTCGCCTCATTGTGCCTGGGAAAGTATCAGCGTGGCTGGGCCGTGGAAAGTTATCTTATCGCCCCTCCCGGTGATGCTGAAGCCGTTCTGGGCGTTAAGCGTGCCAAATGGCCCCGTTACCTGCACGGGGTTGGTGCCGGATGCGCCACCCTGGCGCAGATCGATGGCGGTGCCTTTCGTCGTTACGATCGTGCCGTCGTTGCGGTAGAGCGTAACGCCACCGTTCAGGTTCAGCATGTCGTTCTTTTGGTTGTAATCGCCGGTAGCGGATTTGAGCATGAGCCACGCGCCGGATTTAAGTGTGATGTCGCCTTCAGGCGCGGTAAGGGTTACGCTGTTGGGCCCCTTTTGCACGGCGCTTGCGGCGGTTACGGTATAGGGTTGCCCTTGCTGGTCGCGGCCATGATAGGTCGCATCCTGCATACGTGAGGCGGCGGTGCCGGTGGATTGAGAAACATGATACGTCACCCGGTTCGCGTCAGGGCCAGACTGCCAGGACGGTGCGAGCGCCAGTGCCGCCAGCAGTAATAAGGCGGCCGCGGGCAAGGCGCGCTTGAGCAGTGTAACGCGTAAGCTGCGCCTGGCGATGTTTGTCTGGGATTCTTGCCGCTGACGGCGGATGTCATCCAAAACTGAAGACCGGAGGACATTATCGATGTGATTCATACACACACCATGCCCAGCATGGCCGGGAGTGACGGATCGGTAGGCATAACAGCTCTATGCAAGCGAATTAAGGCGGGAGCAGGGCAGTCAGGTCTGCTACGCGGTGTGGCGGCGCGAATCATATTATACGGTATGGCCAGCCCAGCCGCGCCGGTCAACACGATATACGCAACCCTGTGTAACCTTTGCTTTAGTGTGAGAAGATATCCGGCTCTGCGTAACCTAACAGATCGAGCTTCGCCCGGGTTGGTAGAAACTGAAAAGCGGCCTCGGCTATCTCCTGCCGGTTCTCCCGCACAAGCAAATAGCTCAGCCGTTCCCAGATTTTATGCAGATGCAGCACATCCGATGCCGCATAGGTGAGTTGCTCCGGGCTTAATTCCGCCGCGCCCCAATCGCTGGTCTGCTGCTGTTTGGAAATATCAACCCCGGCCAGATCCTTGCATAAATCCTTCAACCCATGCCGGTCTGTGTAGGTGCGCACCAGTTTGGAGGCGATTTTGGTGCAGATAACAGGGGCCACCAACACGCCGAGCGCATTATACAGCGCCGCGATATCGAACCGGCCATAATGGAACAGCTTAGTTATATTACGGTTCGCCAGCAACGCCTTGAGGTTGGGGCAATTCCCAGCCTGGCCGCCGAGCGATTCGGGGATAATCTGCACCAGATGCGCGCTGCCATCCCCCGCGGAGAGCTGCACTAGGCAAAGCCTGTCCCGGCGGGGGTTCAGCCCCATGGTCTCGGTATCCACCGCCACAACCGGGCCAAAATCGAGCCCCGTGGGCAGATCATGCTGATGAAGCGTGATGCCGTTCATATTATCACCGGATTTTGAAAAAAATTAAAAATGGTGCCCAGGAGAGGACTCGAACCTCCACGCCCTTGCGAGCGCTAGCACCTGAAGCTAGTGCGTCTACCAATTCCGCCACCTGGGCCTGCCATTTTTAAAAGCGCGCCGGTTGCCCGGTTTGCCATACGTGCCGAAGCATCGTGGGAGCGGCGTTTAACCCTCACTCAATCTGGCGTCAACATGGCTTGAGCGGGTTTTTCGCGCGGCCTACAAGCAGGGCGAAAGAGAGAAGGGGCTTCTATGCTGTCTGAACGTAAAATCGCCACGGTTTTTGGCGCTTCCGGGTTTTTGGGCCGTCATGTTGTGCAGCGCCTTGCCGCGCGCGGCTATATCGTTCGTGCTGCGGTGCGCGACACCGAAGCTGCGAAAATTCTCCGCCCCATGGGGGCTGCGGGGCAGATCATCTCGCTCTATGCGCCGGTGTCTAACGAAGCTTTGGCGGCCCGCGCTATCGAGGGAGCAGATGTGGTGATCAACCTTGCTGGTATCCTCAAGGAATCACGCAAGGGAGATTTTCAGCGCATCCATGCGGACGGTGCTGGCCGGGTGGCGCGGCTGGCTTACGCGGCCGGTGCCAGCCTCGTGCATGTTTCAGCCATCGGCGCCAACCCCGCCAGCCCTTCAGCGTATGCTCGCAGCAAAGGCGAGGGCGAGGCGGCGGTGAGAAGCGCGCACCCACAGGCCGCCATCCTGCGCCCGTCCATCATCTTCGGCCCGGAGGATGAATTCTTTAACCGCTTCGCGAAAATGGCGGTCGTCTTGCCGGTTCTCCCCGTTGTGCATGGCCAAACCAAGTTTCAGCCGGTTTATGTGGCCAATGTGGCGGATGCCGTGCTGGCGGCGCTGGGGCCCGCCGGGAAGGGCAAATTGTTCGAGCTGGGCGGCCCAGAGCAAAAATCATTCAAAGCCCTTATTCAACACATGCTCGAGGTGATCGAACGCAAATCCTGCCTGTGGGACATGCCGATCGGGCTGGCGAAATTGGTGGCGATGATCCCCGGTTCCGGCCTTACGTCTGACCAAATCATATTGCTCGGCACAGATAACGTGGTGGCACCGGGTATGTCCGGTTTGCAGGAACTTAGCATTGCCGCCACCCCGATGGACCTCGTCTTGCCGCAATATTTGGCGCGTTACCGTCTCGGCGGGCGCCGCCATGGTGATGTTTTTCATGAATAGTACCGACTTGAGGCTTATTTTTTGCGGGATTTCGCAGGTCTTGGCCATAAAACCTGTGGCATTTGGAGAATTTATGTCAGCATAAGATAACCAATACGAAAAAATCCTTGGCGTTCAGCCATAAATCTCGCTAAGAGCGGGGCCTGTCCCTGTGGGGCGCTTTTGCGGCGTTCCACCCTTGTTTGCGAGCGAGATAAATGGCCGAACGGATGCTGAAGTTCATCACCCTGCCCCAGCAGACGCCTCAGAAGCGTCCCGCGGATACCCGCCGGGAGGATTTTGATGAAATTTATGATGATTTCCAGCCCGAGACGGCGGCGGCGCAAGCCAGCCGCTGCTCGCAATGCGGCATTCCGTTCTGCCAGGTGCATTGCCCGCTTTCCAACAACATCCCAGATTGGCTGAAGCTCACCGCCGAGGGGCGGCTTGAGGAAGCGTATGAGCTTTCCTCCGCAACCAACACATTTCCCGAAATTTGTGGCCGCATCTGCCCGCAAGACAGGCTGTGCGAAGGCAATTGCGTGATCGAAAAAGGCTTCGATTCGGTCACGATCGGTGCCGTTGAACGCTACATCACCGATACCGCGTTCGAGAATAACTGGGTCAAGCCCATCGCCCCTGCCTCAGAACGCCATGAAACCGTGGGCATTATCGGCTCTGGTCCGGCGGGCTTGGCAGCGGCTGAGCGGCTGCGCGCGCAAGGCTATCAGGTCACGGTTTACGACCGGCATGACCGCGTTGGCGGGCTGCTGATCTACGGCATTCCCGGCTTCAAGCTGGAGAAAGACATCGTACTGCGCCGCTGGAAATGGCTGGAGGATGGCGGCGTTAAGTTCGTGCTGAACGCTGATATCGGCGGCGCGGTGCCATTCGCTGAATTGCGCGCGAAGCACGACGCGGTACTGATCGCTACCGGGGTGTATAAGGCGCGCGAGATCGGTGGGCCGGGTGCCGGCCTGCCGGGTATCGTCAAGGCGCTGGATTTCCTCATCACCTCCAACCGCAAGAGCCTGGGCGATGCGGTGCCGGATTATACTTCCGGCCTGCTGAACGCGGCTGGCAAGGATGTGGTTGTGGTGGGCGGCGGCGATACGGCGATGGATTGTGTGCGCACCGCCATTCGCCAGGGCGCGAAATCCGTCACCTGTCTGTACCGGCGCGACAAGCAGAACATGCCCGGCTCTTTGCGTGAGGTAAAAAACGCCGAGGAAGAAGGTGTCACCTTCACCTGGCTTTCAGCGCCGGAAGCGTTCCTGGGCGATGACAAAGTAACCGGCGTGCGCGCCGTGCGGATGCATCTTGGCCTGCCCGATGCATCCGGCAGGCAATCGGTTGAAGCGATCGAGAACTCTTCCTTCACCGTCCAGGCGGATCTTGTCATCAAGGCACTCGGCTTCGACCCCGAAGATCTGCCCACAGCCTTTAATGAACCGGCGCTGCAACTCACCGGCTGGGGCACGTTGAAGGTGAACCCTCGCAGTTTTGAAACCTCCTTGCCCGGCGTTTACGCCGCAGGCGATATTGTGCGTGGTGCCTCCCTCGTCGTCTGGGCCATCCGCGACGGGCGCGATGCCGCCGCCGCCATCCATCATTCCCTCCAAGCCGCCCACCGGGCGCAGGCCGCAGAGTAACCGCCATGACCCATGAAAACGCGTCTGACTTTCTCGCCTCCTGGGATGCGAACAAGCAAATCCTGCGTGAAACCTATTTGCCCGGCCAGGAACATGATGCCTGTGGCGTCGGTCTTGTGGCAGCGTTGGACGGCAAAAAACGCCGTGACATCGTGCAGGCTGGCATCGATGCGCTGAAAGCCGTCTGGCATCGCGGTGCGGTGGATGCCGACGGCAAAACCGGCGATGGAGCTGGCATTCATATCGAAATCCCGCAGGATTTCTTTGCCGCTGAAATCAAGCGCGGCGGCGACAGGTTGCACGAAGGTGCCATCGCGGTGGGCATGGTGTTCCTGCCTAAAACCGACCTTGGCGCGCAGGAGCGTTGTCGGCAGATCGTGGAAACCGAAATCCTGAATTTCGGCTACCGCATTTATGGTTGGCGGCAGGTGCCGATCAACGTCGCCTGTATCGGCGAGAAGGCCAATGCCACACGGCCCGAGATCGAGCAGATCATGCTCTGGAACGCGCGCGGTCTCTCCGAGGATGAGTTCGAGCGCGAGCTATACATCATCCGCCGCAAGATCGAGAAAGCGGCCATCGAGGCGCATGTGCCCGAGCTATATCTTTGCTCGCTCTCCTGCCGCTCCATTGTTTACAAGGGCATGTTCCTGGCCGAAAGCCTAACGGATTTCTATCCAGATTTGTTGGATGCGCGTTTTGTCTCGCGTTTTGCCATTTACCACCAGCGTTATTCCACCAACACCTTTCCCACCTGGAAACTGGCCCAACCCTTCCGTATGTTGGCCCATAACGGCGAGATCAATACCGTTACGGGCAACATCAACTGGATGCAGAGCCACGAAACCCGGCTTGGCGCAGAAGGGCTGAACGAGTTTCTGGATTACGTAAAACCTGTTGTGCAGGCTTCAGGGTCCGATACAGCTGCGCTGGATAATGTGTTCGAGCTGCTGGTGCGCGCCGGGCGCGACGCACCGATGGCAAAAACCTTGATGATCCCGCCTTCCATCTCCAGCGACGCGGCAATGCCACAGGCGCACAAGGATTTGTTTCTTTACTGCAATGCTGTGATGGAGCCTTGGGACGGCCCGGCGGCGGTGTGCGCCACGGATGGCCGCGTCGTCATCGCCGGTCTGGACCGTAACGGCCTGCGCCCCTTACGTTATTCCATTACCCGGCAGAACATGCTCATTGTCGGCTCCGAAACCGGCATGGTGAAGCTGGATGAGGAAGACATCGTCGAAAAAGGTGCCGTCGGCCCCGGCCAAACCATCGCCGTGGACCTTGATGAGTCGAAATTCTACCACGATGCTGAATTGAAAGATCTGCTGGCTGCGCGGCAGGATTTCGCCGCCTGGACCAAGCGTATCACCGTCATCGACCATATCGTGAAAACCGATGCGCCAGAGCCCGTGCGCCTGGATTCAGAGGCATTGCGCCGCCGCCAACTTGCGGTCGGGTTCTCGCTTGAGGATATGGAGCTGATTTTGCACCCGATGGTGGACACCGCGCAGGAAGCCACGGGCTCCATGGGCGACGATACACCTGTCGCCGTGTTGTCAGACCGTTATCGCGGCTTACACCATTATTTCCGTCAGAGTTTTAGTCAGGTGACCAATCCGGCGATCGACTCCCTGCGTGAAACCAGGGTGATGTCGTTGAAAACCCGCCTCGGCAATCTCGGCAATGTGCTCGACGAAAACGAGGAGCAATGCGACCTGCTGCAACTCGAATCGCCAGTGCTCTCCAGCGCTGAGTTCGAGGCGATGCGCCGCACCATGGGTGCCTCCGCCTGTGTGGTGGATGCCACCTTCAAAATCGCCAATGGGGAGGGCGGGCTTCGCCGCGCCATCGAACGCATCCGCCGTGAGGCCGAGGAAGGTGTGCGCGCCGGCTGCACGCATGTCATCCTCACCGATGAAGGCATGAGCCCTGAGCGGGCGCCGATCCCGATGATTTTGGCCACGGGTGCGGTGCATACGCATCTCGTGCGCCAATCGCTGCGTACCTTTACCTCGCTTAACGTGCGTTCCTCGGAATGCCTGGACGTACATTATTTCGCGGTGCTGGTCGGCGTGGGTGCCACCACGGTGAATGCTTATCTGGCGCAGGAATGCATCGCGGATCGCCATGCCCGCGGCCTGTTCGGCAATGTCTCGCTGAAGGAATGCGTCGCCCGGTATAAAAAAGCAGTGGATAAGGGGCTGCTGAAGGTGATGTCCAAGATGGGCATTTCCGTCATCTCCTCTTATCGCGGCGGCTATAATTTTGAGGCCATCGGGCTTTCCCGGGCGCTGGTGGGGGAGTTCTTCCCCGGCATGGCCTCGCGCATTTCCGGCATCGGCCTTCCTGGCATCGCGCATAAAGTGCTGGAGCTGCACAACAAAGCATGGAGTGGCGCGGCCGTGCCGTTGGATGCCGGCGGGTTGTACCGCCAGCGGCGCACCGGCGAGGCCCACGCGTTCGATAATAACGCCATCCATCTGTTGCAAACCGCAGTCGGCACCGGCTCCTACCGGATGTTCAAGAAATATTCAGAGATGGTGCGCAAGCAAAAGCCTGTGGCGCTGCGCGACCTGCTGGATTTCCGCATGGAGGGCTTAAGCCCGATCTCACCGGACGAGGTGGAGAGCATTACCTCCATCCGCAAGCGGCTGTTGGCCCCTGGCATCTCGCTGGGCGCGCTCAGCCCGGAAGCGCATGAGACGCTCTCCATCGCCATGAACCGCATTGGCGCGCGCTCTGATTCCGGTGAGGGGGGTGAAGACCCTGCCCGCGCCGAGCCGCGCCCGAATGGCGATAACGCCTCTTCTGCGATCAAGCAGATCGCCTCCGGCCGCTTCGGCGTCACGGCGGAATATCTGAATGACTGCAAGGAGATCGAGATCAAAGTAGCCCAAGGTGCGAAGCCGGGTGAGGGCGGGCAGTTGCCTGGCTTCAAGGTGACGGAGCTCATCGCCAGGCTGCGCCATTCCACGCCGGGCGTCACACTCATCTCTCCCCCGCCGCATCACGATATCTACTCCATCGAGGATCTGGCGCAGCTGATTTACGACCTGAAGCAGATCAACCCGCGCGCCACGGTCTGCGTGAAGCTGGTGGCTCGCTCTGGCATCGGCACCATCGCCGCTGGTGTGGCCAAAGCCAAGGCCGATGCGATTCTCATCTCCGGCCATGTCGGCGGCACCGGCGCTTCCCCGCAAAGCTCGGTGAAATATGCCGGTATGCCT
>JAKBCH010000048.1 GCA_021808055.1 Pseudomonadota bacterium
CAGCCTGCGGCTCGTCCAGAGTGTCGGCCTGCTTCTCGAAGATAAATTCGTTTTGCATGCTGGGGCCCCAGATCAATATTTGAAGGGAGTTTGCGGGAGTTGCGTTTCCGTGGCTGGCGGCGGTGATGCTGCCGCCATCGATCCGAGCCAGGCAAGTGCGGCGGAGTTCCGGCGATGCTGGATCGTCTGCAAAGCCAGATGGAAAGTTTCGTGGTCGACACCAGGCATGCGTAGCCATGTCGTGCGGACAGCAATGCGATGGATCGGCGCGGGGCAGAAGAATGCCTGGCCGACGGAAAGGCAGACGAAGGCGGCGATGTCGTAATCGTCTTTATCGTAACGGAACGTGCCGGCCTTGGAGTAGTAGAACCCTCTTTTCATCGCGAAGGAGCAGCGCTGGCCGCTTGGCTTCGTGCGGGTTTTGACTTGGACGCGCAACATATCCACACCTGGCACGTCCGCAATCAAATCATAAGCAACTCCCGCCATCGCGGGTTGGGCGGGGATGCCCCAACTCTGGAGGCGGGAGAGCACCAGGTTGGCACCGGCCTCACCGGTCAGGATCGCCGCCGAGGCGGCGTGCTTTGCCGTGGGGGTAGAGGCTGGTGGCCAGCGGCGGGGCATGTCGTTGTCAACGACCGGCGTGCGGAACGGGCCCGCCGGAATAGGCTGGTAGGGCGGCCGTGATGGCGGCATAGTTGGGTGAACCTGTTGCATTTTCTTCTCCATATAAATGCGGTGGGCCAGGCTGGGCCGCGCGCGGGAACGTGCGACTCAGCCGTTTCAGTGGTCATTTGGCTCATGAACAACACAGTCGACCTGCAAGTGTTGTCTGGAGTTTATATAAACTTTAAGTCGCAAAAAACTAACAAAAAGTCCGCATTTAAATATTAAAAGTTTGTTATGTTGGTCTTGTCTAGTCTTGGCGTGGTTGGTGGGTTACAAAGTCACTCGATTGGAGTGATTGATGATTAGCGGGGGACAACTACGCGCGGCGCGAGCATATGCAAGGATTTCGGCGGCTGAACTCGCCGAGATGGCAGGCGTCGCACGCACTACAGTTGTAAAGGCGGAGGCGGTAGACGGTTCGCCTTCGCTGACGGTAACCAACTTGCGCTTATTGCAAGAGGCTCTTGAAAGAGTTGGGATTATTTTTAGCCCTGATGGGGCCGTCAATTTCAAGCCTTCTTCAAACGAGTAGGCAGCGCTGTCCCCTCCGAAGCCGGCAGGGGCGGTAAGCCACAGATGCAGGGTGGACTTGCCTATGGAAGGCCGGCGTGGGTTCCCTTATTGGACGGCCAGGAACTGGTTAATCAGCAGCAGGCTTACGGCTGCTCGATCCTTATGAACGCCATCTTCCGGCCGCTCCTGACGTTGGTTGGCCTGGTATTTTCATCAGTGATTATGGCCGTTCTGGCCCAATTCGATGAGACCTTCGCCTTGGCCTTCTCAAACTCAGGCGTCGGTTGGCTTATCGACCCGTTCGCGATCATCGCTCTGCTTCTCTTCTATATCCACTACCAGGCGGCGGTTCGCTCTCTCCGGACCATCACTCTGCTGCCTGACGATTTCCTCTCGGACACTTTTGGGGCCTGCCGCAAGTTCCGTATCCTGGCGGTGAACGACGATTGCTGCCGAGAAAATCTCAGCCTGACGGCCGATACCAGCATCTCGGGCACCCGTGTGGCCCGGGAACTGGATGCCCTCGTCCGGATCTATGGGAAGCCCGCCTGCATCGTCTCCGACAACGGAACCGAGTTCACCAGCAAGGCCATTCTGAAATAGGCCAATGAGAACGGCGTCGAGTGGCACTTACATCGATCCCGGCAAGCCGCAGCAGAACGGCGACATCGAGAGCTTCAACGGAAGCCTGCGCGATGAATGCCTCAACGAAGAGATTTTTGGCATCCCGGCCGATGCCCGCCGCAAGCTGGCCCTGTGGCGTTACGACTACAACAACGTCAGGCCATACTCATCGCTCGGCAACCAACTGTGAACAACTCAACTGTGGCACAAAATGCCGTTGGGCCGTCCACCCCAACAGAGATTAATAGAAAAATCAATGAAGGATGATGCTAGCCTACGCTTGGGCTGCATAAACACTGAGGTGTTGGCGCAAGGTGGCCAGAAGTTCGTCGCGGGCAGTATCGCGTGAGCCATGCATCCAGGCGGCCGCGAGGGGGAGCCTCTGCAGAGTGCCGGTTTCAACGTTCAGCGGAATATAGCGCACGCCCTGCACAGCCATGCGCGAGGTCCAGCGCGGAACAATCGCGACGCCGAGTTGGGCGGCCACCAGATTGACGATGGTCTGCTTTTCCTCGGCCAATTGGGCGACGCGGGCTTGCAGTCCGGCCTCGGCAAACAATTTCATTGTCAGGTCGTGGCTATGCGGACGGGAGCGGCGGTCAGGCGCGATTAACGGCTGGTTGGCCAGATCCTTGACAGAGACAGACGCCTTGTTTGCGAGTTCATGTCCTTCGGGGACGGCAACCACGGCAGTTTCGTGGAAAAGAAACATGAATTCGAGGTTCTTGTCAGCAATTTCAGGGGGGCGGACCAGGGCGAGGTCGAGGCTGCCTGATAGCAGACGAGGCAGAAGCCTCACACTCTTGTCCTCGACCAGTTGAACGGCAATGCCGGGGTGGGCTTCACGAAAATCATGCAGCAGAAGCGGGACGAGACCGGCCGAGGCGCTATCAATGGCGCCAAGCCGGAATATTTTGGATTGTCTCCGCTCACGTCCGCGAAAAAATTTGTGAATGCGCTCTGCCTCGGCAAGCAACTTGCGCGCGTCGTCGAGCAATACCGCGCCATCGGCGGTAAGCTCTACGCTGCGTGTCGTTCGCGTGAGCAGGCGGGTTCCCAGGTCTTCCTCAAGCAAGCGGATGTTCCGCCCTAATGCCGAAGGTTGCATGCCAAGGCGCTGGGCCGCATTGCTGAAATGCAGCTCTTCAGCGACTGCGAGAAAACAGCGGAGCTGATGCAGTTCCATGGCATTGGTTCCTTCCGATTATTCTGTTTCTTTGTATAATACTCCGCTGTTTAAAGCGCCACACGCCAAAGATAGGTTCCTGGTCAGGGAAGAGCGCCGGTTCCGGTGCGCGGCCATAACCAAGGAGGACCAGCATGGCAGAAGAAACGTCCGTTGCGGTCATGACGGATGTCATGACCAAATTTACCGCCTACATCGGCAAGCGCCTGCCAACTGACGTAAAAGCGAAGCTCGCGGAGCTCAGGGCCAGGGAAACTAATGATATGGCCAATGTGATCTATGACTCGATGGCCGCCAATCAGGAGGCAGCTGACAAGTTGAACCGCCCGAGCTGCCAGGATACTGGTGTTATCCAATATTTTGTCACGGCCGGCGCTAAATTTCCCTTGTTGGGGGCGTTGGAAGGCGTTTTGCGGGACGCGACGCTGGGCGCCACCAAGCTGGGCCCCCTGCGGCATAATGCAGTCGAAGCCTTTGATGAGAAGAACACGGGTACCAACACCGGCTCACGCATTCCCTGGCTGGACTGGGAGATTGTACCCGACGATGACGGGGTCACCATTGATGTTTATATGGCCGGTGGAGGTTGCACTCTGCCTGGCGCATCAACCGTGCTGATGCCGGGCCAGGGTTACGAGGGTGTGGTCGATTTCGTGTTTGATGTCATCACCTCGCGCGGCGTCAATGCCTGTCCGCCGTTGCTGGTTGGCGTGGGTGTCTCAACCGCGGCGGAGACGGCTGCGCGGCTTTCGAAGAAGGCCATTTTGCGCCCCATCGGCAGTCATCACGAGAATCCAAAGGCGGCCACGATGGAGACGCTGCTGGAAGAAGGGTTGAATGAATTGGGGATTGGCCCGCAGGGCCTTACAGGCAGCAGCAGCGTCATGGGCGTGAACATCGAATCTTCGGCACGCCACCCATCCACGATCGGTGTCGCCGTCTCGACCGGATGCTGGGCGCACCGGCGCGGGCGCATCCGCTTCAAAGCAGATATGTCCTACGAAATTCTCTCCCATGAAGGGGTTATCCTGTGAAAAAACTGCTTACCACTCCCATCAAGGATGAAGATCTGGCCGGCCTTGAGGTGGGAGATATTGTTTATCTGACCGGCCGGTTGGTGACGTGCCGCGATGTTGCCCATCGCCGCCTGATTGAGCAGGGGCGGCCTCTACCTGTTGACCTTAAGGGAGGCGCCATTTTCCATGCGGGGCCGATCGTCCGGCAAGATGAGGCTGGTGGCTTTGAGATGGTCTCGATCGGTCCGACAACCAGCATGCGCATGGAGAAATTCGAGAAGCAGTTCATCAAGGAAACCGGCGTCAAGCTGGTGATTGGCAAGGGCGGCATGGGGGCGGAGACGGCAGAGGGCTGCGCTGAGTACAAGGCCGTGCATGCGGTGTTCCCCGGCGGTTGCGCTGTTCTGGCCGCGACCAAGGTGGAGCGGATCGAAGGTGCGGAGTGGCGCGATCTGGGTATGCCGGAGACCATGTGGATCAATCAGGTGAATGAATTTGGGCCGTTGATCATTTCCATCGACACGAAGGGCAATAATCTGTTCGAGCAGAATAAGGCCCGCTTCAATGCGCGGCGAAGGCCGATTGCCGAGAAGATCAAGGCTCAGGTTGGTTTTATTACTTAAACCGCAAATGGGATGGGCCTTCTTGCCGGATTGGCTCTTCCTGCGCGGGCATCCATATTGCCGGTGATGGCGGCATCTGGAAGAATTATTTCATTTTTTTATATAAAAATGAGCGGATTAATGCAGCATTGAACCGGCATTAATCTGCCCGGAATTCCAAGGTGCAGGCACGCCGGAAAAACTGAAAACAGGAGTCGTCCAATGACAAAGGAAATAGAAACACGTACGTTGCGCCGTATAAGTTTTCGCATCGTCCCCTTCATCATGTTGCTTTACTTCATTGCTTTCCTCGACAGGATCAATGTGGGATTTGCTTCGCTAACCATGAACAAGGATCTCGGATTCACGGCCTCGATCCTAGGATTCGGATCCGGTTTGTTTTTTCTGGGGTATTTTTTGTTCGAAGTGCCATCGAATCTGATTCTCGAAAAAATTGGCGCGCGTATATGGATCGCACGTGTCATGCTTACCTGGGGCGTGCTGGCTGGTGCGTGCGCCTTTGTTAAAGGGGCGGATAGTTTCTACATTATGCGTTTCCTGTTGGGCGCAGCGGAAGCTGGGTTTTTTCCGGGAATCATTCTGTATTTAAGCTATTGGTTTCCTGCCAACCATAGGGCGTTCGTTACCTCGTTCTTCATGGCGGCGGTGCCTCTTTCCACAGCCATCGGGTCGCCGATTTCGGCTTATCTTCTTCAGATGAATGGAATTTTCGGCTTGGCGGGCTGGCAGTGGTTGTTCATTTCTGAAGCGTTGCCTGCAATTATTCTGGGTGTGGCGGTTTTGTACGTGATGACAGATCGCCCCGAACACGCAACTTGGCTCAAGGATGATGAACGTGCCTGGCTTGTGAACACCATGAACGAGGAGATGGCACGCAAGGCGGGATATGCCGAACATAGCGTGATCCGTGGCCTTGCCGACCCGCGCGTGCTTATTCTTTCACTTATTTATTTTGGGACGTCGGCCGGTCTCTACACGCTGGGCATCTGGGCTCCGCAGATCATCAAGCACCTTGGTGTTTCAACGGTAATGAATGGCTGGCTGAACTCCATCCCCGCGATTATTTCGATGGTTGCCATGATCTGGTGGTCGCGCCACTCCGACCGCACAGGTGAGCGCGTGTGGCATGTGATCATTGCCTGCCTGGTGGGGGCTGTTGGGCTCGTGCTGGCTGGAAATGCCACGAGTGTTGCCGCGGTTATTCTGGCACTTTGCCTGGTCAATGTTGGCATCAGCTGCTCCAAGCCGCCGCTCTGGTCCATGCCGACGATGTTTCTCTCCGGCTCTGCCGCGGCCGCGGGTACGGCGACTATCAATTCAATTGGTAATCTGGGCGGCTTTGTAGGGCCGAGCATGATCGGCTGGCTGAAAGATATGACCGGCAGCTTCACGGGCGGCCTGTATTTCGTGGCCGGCCTGCTTGCGGTTTCTGCAGCCGGAACCTTGCTATTGTCGCGTTTTCAACATGCGCCTCAGCCGGCGGCCGTTAAGGCCGTGGCCGAGACACATTGATCCTGGGAGTCATCGTCCAATGCGTAGTTATAAAATTGCCGCCATTCCTGCCGACGGTATCGGCCAGGAAGTTATCGATGCCGGGCTTGAAGTTCTCGCCGCGCTCGCCGCACATGATGGCGGGTTTACCCTCGCGGCGGCGCGTTTTGACTGGGGGTCTGATTACTACAGGAAGCATGGTGTGATGATGCCCGCAAATGGCCGCGAAATTCTTAAAGATTTTGATGCCATCTACTTCGGTGCGGTGGGCGCGCCTGATGTGCCTGACCATGTGACGCTGTGGGGATTGCGGCTCGCCATCTGCCAACCGTTTGACCAATATGCCAATGTCCGCCCAACGCGCATTCTGCCCGGGATCAAGAGCCCGCTTGCCGGGGTGGGGGCGGCGGATCTTGATTGGGTTATCGTGCGGGAAAATTCCGAGGGCGAATATGCAGGGCAGGGAGGGCGCTCGCATCGCGGTCTGCCCGAGGAGGTGGCAACCGAGGTTGCCATTTTCACCCGTGCTGGTGTTACCCGCATCATGCGCTTTGCATTTGAGATGGCGCGCTCACGCCCGCGCAAGCTGCTGACTGTGGTTACCAAATCGAATGCACAGCGGCATGGAATGGTGATGTGGGACGAGATCGCGGCTGAAGTGGCTTTGGAGTTCCCAGATGTGACGTGGGACAAGATGCTGGTCGATGCCATGACCATGCGCATGACGCTGCGGCCTGGGACGCTCGACACCATTGTCGCGACGAACCTGCATGCTGATATTCTATCGGACCTTGCGGCGGCGCTGGCTGGATCGCTGGGGATCGCGCCGACCGCCAACCTCAATCCCGAGCGGCGCTTTCCGTCGATGTTTGAGCCCATTCACGGCTCAGCGTTTGATATCACGGGCAAGGGCATCGCCAATCCCATAGGCACATTCTGGAGCGCTTGCATGATGCTGGAGCATCTGGGCGAACAGGCAGCAGCGCAGCGCCTGATGGGGGCGGTTGAGCATGTCACCGCCAGCCCGGCTCTGCACACGCCCGATCTGGGTGGACAGGCGACCACCCGGCAGGTGACCGATGCGGTCATCGCGGCCATCAGGTCGATGCCATAAGCCGCACAGCCCCGGGCTGTTAACGACTAATCAAGAGGCTGAACAATGACTGACAAGCCAAGAGAGCTGCTTGAGCGGATGTTCCGAGCCGCCATAAAGGCCGCGCAGCCTGCCCATTGCGTGCCACCTCATTTGCCCCCGGCGCCTGCCGGGCGGTTGGTGGTGGTGGGTGCCGGGAAGGCTTCGGCGGCGATGGCGCAAGCCGTGGAGGCGCATTGGCCGGGGCCACTGAGCGGGCTGGTGGTAACGCGATACGGTTATGGCGCGCCGTGCGGCCGGATTGAGATTGTAGAAGCTGGGCACCCGGTGCCTAACCAAGCTGGGCTTGACGCTGCACAGCGCATGATGGCGCTGGCTGGCGGCCTGACGGCCGATGACCTGGTGTTGTGTCTGATCTCAGGCGGCGGGTCGGCGCTGCTGCCACTGCCTCTGGCGGGAATTACGCTGGCCGATAAGCAGGAAATTTCCCGCGCGCTGCTCAAATCAGGAGCCACCATCAGCGAGATGAACTGTGTCCGCCGGCATTTGTCGGCGATCAAGGGGGGGCGGCTGGCGGCGGCATGTCATCCGGCGCGGGTGCTGACGCTGCTCATTTCTGACGTGCCGGGGGATGATCCGGCGGATATCGCATCCGGCCCGACCGTGGCTGATACGACGAACTGCGCCGATGCCCTGGCCATTTTGCGCCGCTATGGTGTCCCTTTGCGGCAGGCCGTGCGCGATCTGCTCGAAAGTGGCCGGGAGGAGAGTATCAAGCCGGACGATCCGCGGTTGGCGGGTGGGCAAACGCGTTTAATCGTCACGCCGCAAATCGCGCTGGAGGCAGCGGCCGATGTGGCGCGCGGGGCGGGCCTGTCTGCGCATATTCTGGGAGACGCGATCGAAGGCGAGGCGCGGGATGTGGCGGCAGCCATGGCCGGTATCGCAATGCAGGTCGCTGGAAGGGGCCAGCCTTTTGTGCCGCCATGTGTGCTGCTCTCAGGCGGGGAAACCACTGTCACCGTGCGTGGTCCGGGGCGGGGCGGGCGCAATGTCGAGTTTCTGCTGGCGCTGGCCCTGGCATTGAAGCAGTGCCCCGGTGTTCATGCCCTGGCTGGAGACACCGACGGTGTTGATGGCGCCGCGGAGATCGCGGGGGCGTTCATCAGCCCCGATACGCTGACCCGCGCCTGGGGGATGGGCATCAATCCGCGTGAGGCGCTGAACGCCAATGACGGGCACGGTTTTTTCCAGGCGCTGGGTGATGCCGTCATCACTGGCCCGACACTAACAAATGTCAATGATTTCAGAGCGATTTTGATCGCCGATCAGGAGTGGTGCACATGAGGTCTCCCCGTAATACCCGAATTGTCGCCACGCTTGGGCCGGCGAGTTCCAGTCCGGAGATGATTCGCGCCCTGTGGGAGGCAGGCGCCGATGTCTTCAGATTGAATTTCAGCCACGGTACCCATGCCGATCATTTTGAACGCTTTAGGACGATCCGGCAGCTGGAGGCTGAGCTGGGGCGGCCCATTCCAATTATGGCCGACCTGCAAGGGCCAAAACTCCGCCTTGGCGTATTCAGGGACGGCCGGGTTATGCTTAAGCCCAACCAGAGTTTCAGGCTGGATTTGTCGGTTGAGCCCGGCGACGCCACGCGCGCGCCGTTGCCCCATCCCGAGATTCTGGCGGCGCTGGAGCCGGGACGCGCATTGCTGTTGGATGATGGCAAGATCCGCTTGCGGGTGCGTGCCTGTGGCCCTGGTTTTGTTGAGACCGAAGTGCTGGTTGCCGGACCACTCTCTGACCGCAAGGGAGTCAATATCCCTGATTCCGTGCAGGGGCTTTCGCCGTTGACTGAAAAGGACCGTACCGATTTGGCCTTCGCCCTCGAACTCGGGATCGATTGGGTCGCGTTGTCTTTCGTGCAGCGCCCTGAGGATGTCAGCGAGGCGCGCGCGATGATTGCCGGCCGGGCGCGGATTTTATCGAAGCTGGAGAAGCCTTCGGCAATCGAACGGCTTGAGGAGATCGTCGGCCTGTCCGACGCGGTGATGGTGGCACGTGGCGACCTTGGCGTGGAGCTGCCGCCAGAGGATGTCCCTGGTTTGCAGAAGCGCATCATCCGCGCTTGCCGGCAGGCGGGCAAGCCCGTTGTGGTGGCGACACAGATGCTGGAATCGATGATTGAGGCGCCAACGCCAACCCGGGCTGAAACCTCTGATGTGGCCACTGCCGTGTTCGCGGGGGCTGATGCGGTGATGCTCTCGGCGGAATCTGCCTCGGGCCGCTACCCACTGGAAGCCGTTACCATGATGAGCAGGATTATCCTGCGCGCGGAACATGACCCCAACTACCATGAGGGCATCGGAAGCGACGGAGCCAAGCCGGATTGCAGCGATGCCGGCGCCATTAGCGCCGCCGTCTGTCAGGTCGCCGCGGTTGTACCGGTGCGTGCCATTGTCGCTTATACGTCATCCGGTTTCACGGCGCTGCGCATCGCGCGTGAGCGCCCGGAAGCCCCTATTCTCAGCCTCACACCCAATGCCGCGACGGCCAGGCATGTCGTAATGGCCTGGGGGGTTCACTCCGTTCACACTGAAGATGCTGCAAATGTTGAAGACATGGTGGCAAAAGCCATTACGATTGCCAATCGTGAAGGATTTACTGAGGCGAACCAACCCCTGCTGATTATCGCGGGAATGCCATTTGGAACACCGGGCGCCACAAATCTGTTGCGAATTGCAAGAGCGGATTGAATCTGGCGCATACGGCCGGCGGACAATCGCCGGAAAATAAGCGCTGATATCAAAAGAGGCAAAAAATTTATCCGCGACGGATAGTCCGCCGCGGCAATGGGGGCGATTTTCCCAAATTCTAAAAAACGGAGGAAAAACGATGATGAGACAAAAGAGAAAAAATGCGCTGTTGGCGGGCATCGCGGCACTGTCACTCAGTGCTGTAGCGGCCCATGCACAATCACCTGATCGGCCGGATTCATTTTTAAGCAGCCTTATGACCCGTAAGACGATGACAGGCGGCTGGAACGGCGGGCGGGTGCGCCTAGCTGATGCGGGTCTGTCGTTCCACGGCTTCTACGATGGCAACTTCGCCGATGTGTTGCCGGGCGGAAAACGCTCCGGCAACGGCTATGCCCAGCAGCTCGGAATCGGCGTTGACCTTGACGCTGCCAAGCTGTTTGGCATTCAGGGTGGCACGGTCCATATCGGCTTCAGCCAGCGCCAGGGGCGCAACGCGAGCAGTGATTTCATTGGCAACAAACTCTCCGTGCAGGAGGCTTATGGCGCGGGTGAGACGCTGCGCATCACCGAGCTGTCCTATGAGCAGAAATTGGGCACTCTGGTAGACGCGAAGGGCGGTTTCTTCCCGATGGGAAATGATTTCGCCGATACCCCGCTCGGTTGCGATTTCATGAATGTTGGCTTCTGCGCGCACCCGCAAAATCTACCGGCCTCGTCGGGCTGGTCGGATTACCCGACCGGAAAATGGGGCGGCGATGTCAAGCTGACCCCGATGCCTTCACTCTACATCGAGGCCGGCGTGTTCGACGTCAATCCCGGCTATTACGCCAAGGAAAACGGCCTCAAGATGAGCACCTCCGGCTCCACCGGCGCGCTGATCCCCGTAGAGCTTGGCTACACGGCGCATTTCGCCGGGCTGATCGGCCATTATAAGCTCGGCGCCTACTGGGACACAGCGAAGGCGGCCGATGTCATTACCACCCCGGCCATCCAGGATGGCCGCTACGGCTTCTACGCTCTGGGAGACCAATATCTGCTGCATTTCGGCGATAGCCCCAAACGCGGCCTGATTGCCCTGGGGCAGGTCTCCTATTCCGACCCCAGCACGGCGCTGTTCCAGGGCACGTTGCTCGGCGCGCTGATCGCCCAGGGGCCGTTGGATGCACGCCCGGCTGATTTCGCTGATATCGGCTATGTACGTGCCGTGCTCAACGGCAGGGTACGCAGCTACAAGGAGGCCACCACCAGCGCCGCCAGCCTTTCCTCAGGCGAGGGCGTGCTCGAGATGGGCTATGGCTTCCAGGCCACGCCGTGGCTGCTCATCCACCCCAATGTGCAGTATATCATGGATCCAGGCACTTTTGCCTATAAACATATCCCCAATGCCTGGGCCTTCGGTCTCCAGGTCAAGGCCACACTGTAAACGTGTCAGAAAACCGGCCCTCGGGCTGGTTTTTTAATGTTCCGCTTGAATTCGGGCAACGTTGGTGATGCAGAGATGCAAAGAGATCGACGGTGAGCAATATGAAATTCTTACCCGTGCTGCGCCATGGCGCATAGACGGAAGGGTTCGTTCTGGATTTTTGTTTTATAAATGAACCGGAGCGATGGTGAAATCTAATTTCACCATCGCTCCGGTCATGTTTATGGTTTGCCTCCAGCCCGTGGCTCTGAATCAATCTCGGTGCAGTTGAGGCAGGAATCCTGCTTGTCCACTATATTGTCCTGACTTTCTTTGGAGGCTCAGAAATGCGTGGTTACCGCGGTCGGGATTCGTTGATGCCCCTGGGGTTGGTCACTGACAATGTCGAAATTGGTCCGGACAAGATCACTGCGACCGCGCGATCATCGTCCGCCACGGCGGCTTGTCCAGCCTGCGACAACATTTCGGCTCAGGTTCACAGCCGTTATCAGCGGTGCTTGGCAGACGTTCCTGCCCATGGCCGGCTTGTGGAGATCCGATTGGAGGTACGCCGCTTTCGATGCCGGCAGCGGCAATGCTCGACGAAAATCTTTGGTGAACGGCTCTGCGAAGACATTACGCGACCATTTGGGCGGCGAACGTCACGGCTTGAAAATTTGGCGCGGCATCTCGGCTTGGCACTTGGCGGTCGTCCTGGACAAAACCTTGCCCGTCGTCTTTTGCTCCCCCTCAGCAAGGATACGCTGCTGCGGATTGTGCGGCTTCACGCCAGTAAGACGCAATGCAGCCCGAATGTCGTGGGCATCGATGATTGGGCCTGGAAGCGGGGCCACCGCTACGGCACGATCATTTGTGACCTGGAGCGACGCCGCGTTATTGATTTGCTCCCTGATCGGGAGATGGCGACGGTCCAGGCATGGCTCGCCGACCGCCCATCTATCCGGATCATCTCCCGTGATCGGGGTGGCGGATACGGCCAGGCGGCAACGCGGGGCCAGCCTGAGGCCATACAGGTAGCCGATCGTTGGCACCTCATGGAAAATGCAAGCGCTGCATTCCTGGGCGCGATACGGCAGACTATGCGGGGCATTCGCGAGCAATTTCGGAGCGGCACGATCGACCCCGAAACTCTCACTTGTGCCGAGCTTCGGCAATATGAAAATTGGCGGCGGCGTGAGGCCATCAACCAGGATATTGTGGCGTTGGCCACGGCAGGTCTTTCGATCAAGGCGATCGTGCGCAAAACTGGCCATGCCCGTGCCATTGTTCGCCAGGTGTTGCGGGGCGGAAGGACCGATGTGTTCCGTCCCAGGTTTACCTCTCTTGATCTGCTCCGGACACAGCTTAAGGCAGAATGGGCGCAGGGTTGCCATAGCGGCGCGGAACTGTGGCGCCGACTTCGGGCCGCCGGCTATAAGGGTGCACCACGCGTCGTCTCTGAATGGGCAACACGACAGCGAGCGAATGAGGCGGCTGCCGTGCCCCGCCGCCCACCTGCGGCTCGTGTAATCGCGCGCATGCTGACCATCGGTCGAGATCAACTGTCAAAATCGGAGGCGA
>JAKBCH010000049.1 GCA_021808055.1 Pseudomonadota bacterium
CCCGGGGGCAAGGCCGGTCTATATGCCCGCCCACGGCACGGGGCTATAGCTCAATTGGTAGAGCGCCTGCATGGCATGCAGGAGGTCAGCGGTTCGATTCCGCTTAGCTCCACCACCGTTTTTCCAAAATCGACATCAGTGGCTTAAGGCTTCCGGACTCATCCCGGACTCTTCAGATTACGTCCGTAGAAAAAAAAGAATTTCACCAATAACGCGGGTGCGTACGTGTGACCTAAATGCGGTTGGCGGCATAGATGGCGGCAATACTTAAACCCCCCGCCCGGCCCGAGGCCAGATAAGCCACCTCTAGCAATACATTCTGGGTGTTCCAGGTGTTCCGGTGTTCCTTGTGTCAATAAGTTATTGAAAAGACAAATAAAAATAGGGAACACCTCTGAGGAACACCCAACCGTCAGGTGCTCAAAGGTGTTCCCGGCTTGCTTATCCGGCCGACGCCGTGAATGGGTCACACGGCGGCTTCTGCCGTCTCAGCCTCGGCAATTGCCCGATACACACTTGCGCGCCCTACGCCGAGCCTGCGTGCGATCTCGGCCGGCCCCATGCCCTGCGCTTTCAGGGAAACAATCTCATCCGTGCGACGGCGGACGGTCGGCGCCCGGCCTTTGTAGCGGCCCTCGTTCTTGGCCTTGGCGATGCCTTCGATCTGGCGTTCCTTCATCAGATCGCGCTCGAATGTCGCAACCGCAGCCAAAACCGTGAGCATCAGCTTGCCAGTTGGGCTGCGTGTATCAAGCACCTGACCGCCCATAGACTGCACCAGCAGAGAAGCGCCCTTGGCTTCGACCTTGCGGACGATTTCCAGCATGTCAGCTGTGGAGCGCGCCAGCCGGTCCGGCTTCGTCACCACCAGTACGTCGCCCTCTCGGATGAAATCCAGCGCGGCATCGAGCTGTGGGCGAACCGCCGCTGTGCCGCTTACCTGCTCGGAAAAAACCCTCTCGCACCCGGCGGCGCGAAGGTCGCGCTCTTGAGCCTCAAGCCCGGCCACCTGTTCGACAGTGGAGGTGCGGGCGTATCCAATTTTGATGCCGGCAATGCTCATCTCATCAGCTCCTTGTATCAATAGAATCTAAGAGATAACGGAGAACAACGTCAAATCATTTTGAGACATATATGTGAGACGTTTTTGCACGGCGTTTATGCGAATTTGCAGTGACTCACTAGGGCTTGCCCTATTGATACATCAGGGGGCAGCATCGCCATCCAGAACATCACCACCGGCACCCATAATGGAAGCTTTGACCTCAAAGAGGCGGATATTGTCCGCCACACCAGGCGGCCGGCGTGAAACGGTCGATTTGCCTGCGCTGTCGCGGACAATGAAGCCACTTTCCACCAGCGCCCGAACACCGGCACGGAAATCTAGACCTGCCAGGGCTTCCGCCATGCTGTCCTTGGTCAAGAAATAGGTCCAGGCTCCGCGCCCGAGGCCATCGGTTATCCAGCGCCGCCACCCAGCCCGATTTACAGTACGAAAACGCTCATGCGGCTGCGCTTCCTTAATTTCGCCGTCATCGGCTTGTGCGAGGTCCTCTTTCCGCCAATCCTGGAAGCGAGAATCGCCATGTCGGATGATGAACTCGCGGAGCTGCTCCACCGCCTGCATATCTTCCCGCGCCCCGGAGGTACCTCGGCTGGCGAGCCAAGAGCGGAACAGCCGCCCGCATGATTCCATGGCTTCGCCAGGCGGCCATCCGGTTATCCCGGCCTCAGTTGCCAACTCGCCAGCCACGGCCACCAGAGCGAAGCGTCGCGCCACAGATCGGACCTGGCCCGTAACATCAGGAAAAGGGATCAACCATTCATAAATCGTCCCATCAATTCGCTCGGCGAGCCGCGTGATGTATTCAGGATCGGCTTGTACCCCGTTGATGATTGCGCGCACCATTGCTGGCCCTGCCTCACCATAAGCGCACCGCGTTGCCTGTTTCAGCTCGTCGGCAAAGGCGCCAGGTCCATCCGTCTGGTGAAGCTGCTCGAATATCCCAAGCCCTGCGCCAGCATCCGCCGCAATATCGACAAAGCGAACCTCTTGCCCTGCTTTTGTGGTTTTTTTGCCTTCCGCATTCTTATCAGCCAGCCCGACCTCGCCGGTACTGAGGAATAAAACCCGGAAACGGCTTTGCGCCCGCACCGCGCCATCACGGCCAGCGCGGCTTTTGCCCTGTCCGTTGGCTAGCATGTATGAGATTTCACCAAGTTCTTTCGCATCCACTTGGCCCATCTCGTCAAGGCAAAGAAGTGTGTCGCTGTGTGCGCTGGCAACGCCTTCTAAAGCATTGCCAGTAGCGCGCCATGCTCGGATGAATGCCGCCGCGCCAAGCCCAGGCTCACCGCCCCAAACGCTGGCCGCCACGCGAAGGCAGGTAGTTTTCCCGGCACGTGACTGGCCTTTGAGGTTGAAGCCGCCACCGTCATCACCTGTCAGGTCCAGCAGAGGCCCGGCGAGTGCGCAGGAAATAGAGAACACAAGCCGGGAGTTGGAAACCGACACAGCCGCCACCTGGCGTTTCCAATCGTCGAGCTCGCCAGCAGAGTTGAAAGGAGCGCGTTCTCGCGCCGCGGCTTGCAAAATCACACGTTGGCGAGTTTCGCCCAGCACCGCGCCAGGCAGTACGAAAACCCGTGCTTCGCCGATTCGGTGCCAGCCCGTCCGAGCCACCACCCGTGCCCGCGCTGACGTTTCGACTAGGTTCAAATATGCCGCGAAACCCTGGCGAGAGCTCTGATCTGGCATCATGGTCAAACCACCGCTGGCCAACCTGGCGCGCAGCTCGCCGCATTCGCCGGTAAACATCTCGCGGGCAAATACTTCTTCCCGCCGCACGCCATTGCGGTCCGTCCATGACATAAGAATGCCGCAACGGTTCTCATCATCCACCGTCTCGGCCTCCACGGTGAAAGGAGCACATAGCCATTGCATGTCGCCGTCAGCTTTTCGGTGCAAACCCGTTTCCAACATAACAAAACGCCCTCGAAGCCGTTCCGGCACAAATGATGGAGGTGGCACAGGTTCGGCGCCCTCGATTGCTTTGCGAACGCCGTTCGCACCCGGCTTTTTAGCCTCTGGCTTCTTGGTCATGGCTGTAAACAGTCGTTCATGTCGCTGCCCACAGGTGAACGGGCGATGCGGACGATTTTTCCTGTAGATGTAAAGCGCGTGGCAGCGGCTTTCAGCATATTGTCTGCCGGGCTGCCAGGCGGGTCATTATCAGCCGCGATGATGACCGTGCCTATCGCCGCTGGCAGATTGATCCGCCCCATATTTCCAAGGCTCACAGCGGCAAGAATTCGATATTCAGGGCAGGCTATGGCGACACTTAGAGCGGTCTCGATGCCCTCGGCGATCACTGCCACATCACCGGCCGGCGCACTCGCCAAATTCTTGCCGGAAGCCCCACGCCAAAGCCGGATCGTGCCGCCGGCAACCCTGCCGAGCGAGGCCTTGGCCACCGCCAGCGGCGCCTTGCGCCAGCAGCCTGCAGCGTCCTGCGCCAGCCAGGTGCGATGAATCGCCGTCATATCCCCCCGGTCATCCGTCACGGCCGCCACCAGCGCAGGCCACGCGCGGCGGCTCTCGCCGTTCCAGAGGTCAGGATGGTATCGTAGCGCGCGCGGCTGGCGGCCGAGGGCGGCCAGATCGATGCCACGCGCCGCAAGATAGGCAGCGGCGGGCGTCTCGGCCAGGCGAGGCTCAGCAGCCAGAAACAGTGCTTGCGCCCTGGCCTGGCGCGCTTCCGCGTCAGGGTCTCGCTCCGGTTCATTCTCAGCCGCCGCGCGACGTGGTGGCATTGAGGCCGGAGCCAGAGCAACACGTGTCTCATTTGACAATCCCAGCCACGCCCTCGCCCAGTCGATAGCAGCTTTCATGTCGCCGCCACACCTTGTCAGCCTCACCAGGTCGAGCGCATCTCCGGTTTCACCGCTGGCAAAATCGCTCCACACGCCCGCTTTTGTTCCGTAAAGATGAACGCCAAGGCTTTTGCCCTTGGCGCCATCCAGGCCGCCTGCTCGCCATTCTGCGCCCTCGCGGCGGCCGGCAGGTAGTACATTCTCGCACAGCACTTGGGCGCGAATAGCAAGCAACCGGGAAATCTCACGGGCGTCAGGCATCGTAAGCACGTTGGGCTGTCATTGCATTGAGCAGGTCTCGCATCAGCGTGAAGGCCCGTAAAAGTCGATTATTGACCTTCTCCGCAACTGCCGCGCCCTCGCCACGGACTATCCCCACATTGCCACCGATATCGTCGGCAACAACATAAACGCCATCGCGCAGCACCGCCGCGAGCTGCTGCGCCTCGAATACCAAGCGCCGCGTAGGCAGCATCGCCTCAATAGCGGAGGCTTTCTCACCATGGCCGACACGATCAAGATGCCACTCGATCAAGCGGTCCAAGCTGGCAGCCATGCCCTGCAACATATCCGAGGCATGCGCACAAACATTTTCGTGCGGAGCAAATGCCACTTGAGTGCTCATGCCTGCACCTCTGCGCTGGTGCTGGCCGCGCGGCGGCTGTTCACCCAGGCGTCCAAATCGCGCACATCGTAACCAACCCGCCGCGCGCCGAGACGGATGAATGGCGGCCCATTGCCGCGCAGCCTCATCTCTTGCAGTGTGCGGCAACCCAGGTTGAGGCGAAGCGCTGCCTCGCGTTCGCCGAGAATGCGAACTTCCGGCGGCGGAAGTGAAGAAGCTTTTTGAACAATCATTTTTACCCCTTTTCAGGACAGCAACTCGCTGCCAGGAGCAAAACTGCGCCAAAGATCGCTGTACGATCATTCCATTTAATAGTTGTCTGGAATTAAATGTCATGCCGGTACGAGAGGCTTCACCAAATCGCCTTCTTGTGTCTCGATAATGATATGTGTCTTTTTCAGCTTGCCGCGCAGTCGCTCATGAGCTGCACGAAACGATGCACCCTCAAGGTGCAGCTTTTCTCGCTCAGCTTCCCACATAATCGTGACTGCGCCATGGACTGTAAGGCCTTTGCCCGAGGACAACAGTTCAATCAGCCGCTGCAGCGGCTTGGCGTCATCGATTACTTTTCTGCCTGGCTTGGCATTTACCCTTCCCAGTGCGGACGGCGCGCTCATTTGAGACCGAGCCGCCTCCCGCAGCGGCTCTACGCTGACAGTCTTGAGGGACAGTAGTTCGTATTCACCGCGTGCCAGGCCGGAGGCATCTAGCAGTCGCAGCGTGGCGTTCTGACCATCTACAATGAGTTTCCAGGACGACCGCCAAATGTGGGCAGGGAAGGGCTTTTCCTCAAGGGCGACCGCGTTCCAGCGCGGCACTACGAGCTCGCCGGCTGCCAGATCATCAAAGAGAGGCCGGAGCGCTACCGCGTATGCTTCCGCATCGATTTCGGCTGGTGCTTTTTGTGGCTCTGGTCCACCAAGAATCCGAATGCCAGGCCCCCGCATATAGTCACCGCCGATACTCACGGTTTGTCCATTCGAGAGCTCGATACAGCCATGGAAGTTATTCCACCGCCCGGCATTGGTGACCGCTGAACAGATCACGCTGATGGCTTCAGCCATGCTCCGCCCAGCAACTTTCTCTTTTAAGTATGTCATCCCGGTTCGCTCCGGTACTTCGCATGAAAGATGACCGGGGCGGCCGAGTGCGAAATCTCGGCGTTCGGCGGCCAAACCTAGCCCCGGCGGCGCAGAATGGAGGTAATCAGCGCCGATTCGCAAACAGCGGAAGCTACTCTTCAAAACTTGGAAGGTAGTGTTTCAGCAATTCCGAGAAGTCATCCACACAAAGCGGCAGGATCACGCCCAGCGCACCGACGAGGGTGCGGACGGTGCAAGGCAGATCGAATTGCTCTCGTATCCGGGGCAACAAGATTATCAACTGCGCCAGCGCATCCGCCAGATTTTGCGCGGGAGACTCAAGCACCGCCTCTTCTAAGGCGTCTATTCGATCCTCCAACGCCCTCATCTGGCAATCTCCCCGCTTGTAGTCTGGGTGCTTGGCCTTTAGCTCCAGCATCACACTGTCGGTTTGGTTATGTACCGTCCACAGCTCGGGCAGACTCATGGCCAAGGCAAGGGGCGAGATGCCTGGTGGCGGCACCGCCGGCAGGATGGTTGAGGCAGTGGTCATCACGCCACCTCCGCCGGCCAAAGCCGCTGCCTTAAGCCCGGCATCTCGATCATATCGGCGGCCAGGCTCTTAGCGAGGATCGCGGCGCCAGTATGTGAGTTGAGAACGAGCTGCGCTTTGGCATAAAGGCCAGCCGGCGTGTGTGCGCGCAGTTTGCCCGCGCGGCGGAGCATGGCCCGCATTTCACGTCTGGTTTTGGCCAACCGCGCCCCATGCTCCATATTGACCTCTCGGCTGACACTAATCGGCCAGGAATCGAATTGCTCTCGAGCTTGCCGTATGAGCATGGTCGCCCGCTCGGTCAGCACGAGCAAATCTTCATCGTCGCGCACCTCCTGCACGCCGTGCAAATCGGTGGACAAAGCGAAGGGCCGGTCGATAAAACCTAAATCAGCCTTGGGCATGGGACTCTCCATGGTTGAGGTTAGGCCGGTGCGAGGGTCCTACCCCTTGCACTGGCCGATTTACTGCGGCAATTGCTCTAAAATCGCCACCCTGTTACTACTACGGCATCATGAATGAAATCGCAACAGGGTTACCAATCTTGCCGGTGCAGGTTCGCATGGCCCGCGTCGCGCTTGGGATCGGCGTTCGCGATCTGGCGGAACTCGCGGGAGTTTCAACCAACACGATTGCCCGCTTCGAGCGCGGGGAGGATATTAAATCCGCGACCATGGCGACGATTCGGGCTGCCTTAGAAGCGGCCGGAGTTGAATTTATCGCTGAAAACGGCGGTGGCGCTGGTGTCCGGCTGGCTAAGGGGAAGGTGCATGAGTAACCCCGAGGCGGAACTCTACACCTTGGCGCAGATTGTTGAGAGGTTCAGAGGCAAAATCGGCCGCACAAATCTTGTCGCGCACCTCAAGCGCGTCCCCCAATTCGCTGGCGGCCCTACCCACCGCCGCAACGGGGCAAAATACATTTTCACGGAAGGTGACATCAAGCGCCTGCTTGAAAGCTTAGCCGCCCCATCTGCTGTGGAGCATAGGCCGTTGGCGATCCCCGCCCGTACGCCCATGCCATCAGCACGGGATTCTGTCCGAGTCATGGCGAAGTTGCAGGCAATCATTGATAACGGAAAGAAATGATAAAAGTAGGATGGGGACAGGTTTGTCGATGCGTCCGTAGTTCTTCATTTCTTAAGTAAAAACCAAGCATTCTTTCATTTCCTTGCTAGACTCTAAAGAATGCGCCTAGCGTGCTCCTGATTTTTTGGGGGTAATTATGGGCAGCTCAATCGAAGTTACTATCGCCGCGGACGTATCATCGCTCCAAGCTAAATCTGCTGTTGCGAAAGTAGAATTGACGACGCTGAATGCCAGCGTCAAGAGTCTTGCAAACCAGTTCGTCGCAGCCAGCGCCGATATGAAGGCGTCCCTGGCGCCCCAGCTAGAGGCGGCCGCGAAGCAGGCGGATGTTACGCGAGCCCATTTGGCGGCCTTGAATGCCGAGATGCATAAGCCGGCAGAGCCGGCAGAGGCGACGGGTTTTGCGGCCCTGGTGGAAGGTTTCAAGGGTGTCGGTGAGGGCGCGGAAAGCCTGGACTCGAAGATATCGCTTCTCTCAGACACGTATCAGGCCGTCACCGAGTTGGCCCTGGCCGGTCTAGGTTTGGAGGCGGCATGGGAGGGGCTGAAATCCACCGCTGAGGTTGGGGAAAGCCTCGCCCAGCTCTCCGAGAAGACGGGCATTTCCACGGAGCAGCTCTCGGGCCTTCGTGTGGCCGCGTCAGAGAGCGGCACGGATATGGACACGCTGTCGACCGGCCTGCGCAATCTGGCGAAGAATATGCAGGAAGGACTTGCCAACCCGACAAGCACGGTCGTGAAGCAGTTCCAGGAGCTGGGTATTAGCCTGACGAACAGCGCCGGCGAGGCGCTGCCGATGGATGCGGTGCTGCAGGAGATCGCCACCCGGTTCGGCAGTTTTGAGGATGGCGCTGCGAAATCGGCGGATGCCGGCGATTTGTTTGGTCAGAAGATAGGGTCATCGCTCATTCCGTTGTTAAACCAGCTTTCAAACGAGGGGCTGCCCCAAGCCGCTCAGCGCGCGAAGGATCTGGGTGTGTCGTTCGATGAGGCGGCCACTGAGGCAGATGAGCGGTTCCTACAGTCTATGAAGGATGCTGGCTTTAGCGTGGAAGGGGTGCGCGATACTCTTTCGCAGGGGCTTATTCCCGCACTTACGGTACTCGAGCAGGCCTTCACCACCTCTGAATCCGGCTCGAGCGCTTTGGCTGCAACGGAGACTGTTCTCGCGGATTCGTTTAAAGGCGTGGTTGAGGTCACGACTGCAGTTGTCACGGGTATCGATGAGATTACCGAAGCTGCCTTTGGGCTAGGGGAAGAAATCGGTGACCTGATCAACCTGCAGTCAGCTCTCGGCGATGCAATGACCGGACAATGGCAGCAGGCTGTCGCGGATGTGAAAAGTTCGTTGAGCTCGATGGAGACGAACTTCAAAACAACCATGCAGAATATGCAGGCGACGGAGAAGGTCTTTGACGATACGCACAACGCGCTTTGGAATGGCTACACTCCACCTTCCGCAGTTCCAGCGCCCGAAGCTCATCCGACCGTTGCCGCACCCAACATAGCACCGCCTGCGAAAGATAGCGGAAGCGATGCCCGTAAGGCTGCGGAGCAGCAAACGCAGATTGCGGAGGATGCCGCCAACGCGCAAAAGCAGGTTCAGCAGGCTCAATACGAACAGCAGGTCTCGCTCTGGGACACCGCTGTGTCGGAAAAGAAAATGACCAAGGCGGAGGAGCTACAAAACGAAATTCAAGGTGAAAATCAAATCTATCAGGCGAACCTGGCAGAGGCTCAGCAGGAAGCGCAGCTCAGCACCTTGACGGCTCCGCAAAAGGCGAAGGCGCTTGACGATATCACGGTTATGACGGCGCAGCACAGCGCGCAGATTGCCAAGCTGAATGCTGATTTGGTCAATCAGCAGATACAGGACGCCAAAACGGTGGCGGACGCGCAGAAGGAGGCGGCAGATCAGACGGCGGCGGCATGGCAGAAGACATGGCAGCCTGTTAATCAGCAATATACGACCGCCATAGATAACATGCTGCAGGGGACGGAAACGTTCAAGCAGATGGAGTTGAAAGCTGCTAAGGAAGTCACCCTGGCTTTCGTCAACAGCGCGGCGCGTATAGCCATCAGCTGGGTGGAAAGCCAAGTGGAGCGCCTGGCCGGGTCGGTTACAGCCGAAACAGGGATAACAGCCGCCACTACAGCCGGTGTGACCACGCGCCAGGCGGTGAAATCTGCAGCCGATGCCACTGGCCGAGCAGAGGATGTTGCGCTCGGCACCGCGCAGATCGCCAGCTCGGCGAACAAGGCGGCCGCGGGGGCTTTCTCGGCGGTGGCCGGCATACCGTATGTCGGCCCGGTGCTGGCGCCGGCTGCCGCCGCTACTGCCTATGCCGGCGTGATGGCGTTTGACGTGCTCTCCGCGTCTGGCGGTTTGGATATCCCGGCTGGTGTGAACCCGCTGGTGCAGCTCCACGAAAACGAGACGGTATTGCCGGCTTACATCGCGCAACCGCTACAGGGCATGATTGCAAACGGTAACGTCTCCAATAATTCGACGGGTGACACTTACCACACAAGCAACCAATTCAATCTGACCGCGGGAGGCGGCGGCACGTCTGCCGATCAGATTCTCAGCACATTGGATACAGCACTGCGGAGCGGGAGCCTGCAGCGTTATCCATCCATATCGCGCGCCATGCGCCGGGGGAAATAAAGCAATTCCACATGACGCTTCAACCTGGTGCATACTCAGGCTTCCTGTAGAATGACCAGATTGGAGGGGACCGGCTGATGATGCACGCATCATGAAAGGTCCTGGCTTTGGGCATTTGGACCTTGTATCGTTACATGGAGTTGGTTTCGAGTTGATCCTACCTGAGAGGATGAGGAGTATGTTGGGCAATCGGGGGGCAGTTAATGGGGACGAGTTTGAGGCGTTTTCCCGCCGGCATCGACGTTTTATCCCCTGGAAAAGGGGACAACTTCGCATCTTGAAGCGTAGATATTCGAAGAGGATACGGCGAGCAGCACGACTCGACGCCACCCAAAATGCCGACAGAGAGACATAAAAAGAGTGCCTCGCTTTCGAAGTTCTAGGCGTGCGGGAGCGTGTCGGGGCACGTCACCCGGCTGCATCGCGGCAGAATAACGCATACGCAGTTCACCCGCCGCGCGGCGGCCGGGCAAAAACATAAACCAGGTGGAAGTGTGCATGGGCTTCAGGTTTCGCCGCTCAATTCGACTCGTCTCCGGCATTCGCGTGAATATCAGCAAGAAGGGCATCTCCAGCGTCAGTGTCGGCAAGCACGGCGCCACGCTGAATGTTGGCAAGACTGGCGTACATGAGACGATAGGCATCCCCGGTACAGGCATCTCCTACCGCACCGGCAATCTTGCCCAAGGCCACCAGGCGCCCCAGCAGCGGCCGACGCAAGGCCCGTCACCGACGACAATCAGGATTGTCGGGTTCGTCCTGCTCTTCATCATCGTGGTGGTAGTCGGTAACTTGCATCTCTTCCACTGACCCGCCGCGCGGCGGCGTGGAGTCGGAAACATTTGGTGCGAACGCCGTTCGCACCCTTCCGTTTAGCCGCGCAGACGTGCCACGTTCGATGCTTCCGGCTTACCCTCGGCCTGGCGCAACACAAAAACTGCCCAGGCAGCTAAGGCGCGTTCCCGCTCGGCCAGAAACTCATTGCGCTGGTACACGGCCGTAACACCGCGGATCGCACCCTGAACATGGTTCAGCAGCTTGTCTGCCACATGCACCGGAAAGCCCATGCCCGCCAGAGTGGTGACGCCCGACCGGCGGAAATCATGCACTGTCCAGTCCAGCGGCGGCATGTTCTTCGCGGTTGCGCCGCGTTCCTTCAAAATCGCGGCATCCAGCCACCCTTTGGCGCGGGTAAAGCCAGAAATCGGCACCTTGCCATTGGTTGTGAACACCAGTTTCGACTTGTCCAAGCGCGGAAGGTTCTGCAAAGCTTGGCGCGCCGGCTCGGCCAGGTGAACGATATGCGCTTTGCCATTCTTCGCCCGCGCGGCGGGTACGGTCCAGATTTTGAAATCCGCGCTCAGTTCGGCCCATTCCATCCCGGCAACCTCGCCGCGCCGCTGCAGCGTGAGCAACAGCAGCTTGAAGTAGGCGCCCCACGGGTGGTTAAGGCTTGCCGCCGCGCGCCAAGCCTCGCCCACCTCAATATCCGTCAGAACCCGGTCCCGGCTTACCTCCCGTGTTTCGATTTCCACGGCGGCAAAGGGGCTGCTCGGGATGAACTTGCGTCGCACGGCCCAAGCAAAAGCGGCCCGCGCGTAATTCCTGGCACGGGTGGCCATAACCGGCGCGGTCAAGGCCAACTCATCCACCGCATGCTGTGCCTGCCCCGGCGTGAGCGCCCGCGCTGGCAGCGCCAGGTGCTTTGAAAGCAGGTTCTTGATCGCCCTCGGGCTTTCCTCCCGGTGCCGGTCGCCCGCCGCACGCAACCCCGTTTTGGTCCAGGCGGCAACCAGCTTATCGACCGTGAAGGCATCTTCCTCCGCCGCGCGGCGGCGCGCTTGCTCGGCTGCCAGGACGGCCGCCTGCCGTTCTTCCCTGGTGGCTACGGGGTCGCCGCCGGCGGTCACGTCTCCCAAGGCCATCACGGCCAGCCGGCGCGCTTCGAACACCGTCACCTCGCCATATTTGCCCAGCGGCAGGCGCTTAGTCCGGCCGCCGCGCGTGTATTGCAGCAAAAACCGCTTCGCGCCGGTTTCGGTGACACGCACGGCAAAGCCGGTCAGCTCATTATCGAACACCATAAAATCGCGCTGGCCGGGAGCACAGGCTAGGGAATCAACCAGGGTTTTCGTAATTTTCTGCTTCATCGCCAGCAATATTCGTGGGCACATCGAGTCCGCGCCAGCACTGAAAATGAGGAACACCTGGAACACCTTGGGAACACCTTTCTTCGGGCAAGGTGTTCCAGGTGTTCCCGCTCATGCCGAGACACAAAAGATGCAGTATTTATCTATGTATGTTTATACACATACACATATAAATAGAGGCTTTTTGTGTTCCAGGAACACCTGGAACACCTATTTTCGTCCGATAGCAGCCGCCGGCCGCCGCGCGGCCAGAAATATTGTCACAAAATCTCTTGTTCTGAGACACAATCGGCTCTCTGTCGTGGTTTTTCCGGACTCGTCCCGGACTCATCAGAGTTGTTACCCCTCGCACCTCGCTGCGCCTTGCAGCATGAGCCGAAAAAATAGACATTTGAAACAGCACGTTATTGCGTCTCGGCGCGTCTCGTGACACGAGATGGAGGCTGCATGGCATGCAGGAGGTCAGCGGTTCGATTCCGCTTAGCTCCACCAGCCGCCCCCTTAAAACCTTACCCGCACCGCTCCCAAATGGGAGTATGCTGTT
>JAKBCH010000050.1 GCA_021808055.1 Pseudomonadota bacterium
ACGCTGCTCAACAACATCCTCACCGGCACGCACGGCAAGAAATATGCTGTTGTCATTAACGAGTTCGGCGAGTTGGGCGTGGATAACGACCTCGTGGTGGATTCCGACGAGGAAGTGTTCGAGATGAATAACGGCTGCATCTGCTGCACGGTGCGCGGCGATCTCATCCGTATCGTCAACGGGCTCATGAAGCGTGCGCAGAAATTCGACGGCATCATCGTCGAGACCACCGGCCTCGCCAACCCCGCCCCGGTGGCGCAGACCTTTTTTGTGGACGAGGACGTGAAAGCCAAAACCCGGCTGGACGCGATTGTGACCGTGGTGGATGCCAAGCATTTTCTCGCCCGGCTGCAGGACAGCCCCGAGGCGCAGGACCAGGTGGCCTTCGCTGATGTGATCGTGCTGAACAAGCTGGACCTGGTAACGCCGGAGGAACTCGCCGCCGTTAAGGCGCGGATAAAATCCATCAACCCCTATGCTGAAATTAAAACCGCCACCAAAGGCGATGTACCGGCGGACCAATTGCTTGGCCTGGGCGCGTTCGATTTGAAGCGCGTGCTCGCCAACGTGCCAGACTTCCTGGAGGAAGACAGCCACACCCATAACGAACATCTCACCAGCATTTCCATCTCCACCGAGAAGCCGCTCTCCGCCGATAAATTCAACACCTGGATCGGCCATATCCTGCAATCCCAGGGTCAGAACATTCTGCGCACCAAGGGCATTCTTGCTTACGCTGGCGAGGAGCGGCGCTTTGCCTTCCAGGCCGTGCACATGATCGCGGATGGCGACTACCTCGCCGCCTGGAAGCCGGAGGAAAAGCGCACAAGCCGCATCGTGTTCATCGGGCGGGACCTCAACCGCCCGGCCCTGCGCCGGGGCTTTGAAAGTTGCGCGGCTTAAGCCCTTTCCATGCTGTGCCGTGAGCTTGGCTGGAGCGAGCCCGGCACGGCGTTCCGCGCGCTGGCGGCCCATGCCCCGCTGGTGTTTCTGGACAGCGCCGCCGTGGGCGACCCCCGCGCCACCACGAGCTATATCGCGCTGGAACCTTTGGCGGTGCTGCGGCTGAACCAGGCCAAAGAGCTTCCCGCTTGGCTGAAAGCCGCCCGCCCGCAAGACGACGCTTGCCCGCCGGACTGGCCCTTTGCCTTCAAGGGCGGTGCCATAGGCTGGCTGGGCTATGAGGCTGGGCTGGAACTGGCGGGCATAATCTCCCGCCACGCGCCCATCCCCGGCCTTGCCCCCGGCTGGTTTGGCATGTTCGATCTGGTTCTGGGTTTTGAGCACGCAGCCAAACGCTGCTTTGCCCTGGCGGCGGCAAGGCCCGGCGCAGATGCCGCCGCGCGCATTGCCAAACTGGCAGCACAGCTTGCCCAGCCGGCTGGCTTGCCAACCCTGCCCGTTCTGGCCTGGCAGGCGGAAACGCCCCGCGCCGAATATGAGGCGAAAGTGGAGCAATTGCGGGCTTATATCGCCGCGGGGGATGTGTTTCAGGCCAACTTAACCACCCGCTTCATTGCCCCCCGCCCGGCGGGCTTTAACGAAGCCGCCTGCCATGCTGGCTTGCGCGCCCGCAGCCCCGCCCCGTTCGGCGCGTTTATAAACACGGGCGATGGCACGGCCCTGTGCAGCGCCTCGCCGGAGCGCTTCCTTTCCGTAACGGCCAGCGGGCATGTGGAAACCCGCCCGATTAAAGGCACCGCCCCGCGCCATGCCAACCCAGCGCAGGACGCCGCCAGCGCCGCCGCCTTGCGTGAAAACCCCAAGGAGCGCGCCGAGAATTTGATGATTACGGATTTGCTCCGCAACGATATCGGCCAGCTTTGCGAAACCGGCTCCGTGCGGGTGCCGGAGCTGTTCAGCGTGGAGAGCTTCGCCCAGGCGCATCATCTGGTCTCGGCGGTCACCGGCCAGCTCCGCCCCGGCGTGGGGGCCGCGGATTTGCTGCTCGCCTGCTCCCCCGGTGGCTCCATCACCGGCGCGCCCAAGCACCGGGCCATGCAGATTATCGACGAGTTGGAGGACGCCCCGCGCGGCGCTTATTGCGGCAGCATCGCCTGGATCAGCCTGGACGGCGCGATGGACAGCTCCATCATCATCCGCACCCTGGTGGCGACACAGGAGGCTCTGTACGCCCAGGCGGGCGGCGGCATAACATGGGACAGCACCCCGGCAGCGGAGTATGATGAGATGATGCTGAAACTCTCACCCCTTATTGCCCATGGTTGAAATGGTCTGGCTGAACGGCGCCCTGGTTCCGGCGGGAGAGGCCGCGATTTCTGTGGCGGATCGGGGTTTTACGCTGGGGGACGGGCTGTTTGAAACGCTGCGCCTGCAAAACGGCGCGGCGCAAGATGTGCCGGCGCATTTCGCGCGCCTGGCTTCCGGGGCGGCGTTGCTGCGGCTGGCTTTGCCGTTTGATGCGGCGGGGATGGCGGAAATTTTGGCGCGAACCGCCGCCGCCAACGGGCTAACGGAGGGCGGGCTGCGGCTGACACTAACCCGTGGCGCTGGCCCACGCGGATTGCTACCGCCTGCCGCACCAAAGGTGACGCTGTTGGCCACGGCTTTTGCGGTTTCCCCGGTGCAGGGCGTGCGCGCCATCATTGCCCGCTCAATCGCGCGCGATGAAACATCTCCCCTCTCCCGCGTGAAAAGCTTGAACTACCTGCCGAATATATTGGCCAGGCTGGAAGCACAGGATTCGGGGGCGGAGGAAGCCATATTGCTCAACCATGCCGGGCGGGTGGCGGGGGCGAGCATTGGGAATGTTTTAGTCCGCACCGGGGCACTCTGGCTTACCCCGCCGGTTTCAGATGGCGCGCTGCCGGGTATTCGCCGCGCCAAGCTGCTGGCCGCCGGGTTGGTGGGAGAAGCGCCGATCAGCCCCGAGATGCTGCAAAACGCCACCGCAATTTGTGTATGCAATGTTCTGGCGGTGCGGCCAATTGTTGCGCTGGATGGGGTTGCCCTGCCCGCCATGGGTTTGGGTGAGACTGGCGTTAGTGGGTAAGGTGATGTTTTCCTGAGGAATGTTCCACGTGGAACATAATAACGTCGTGTTAGATATTGAAGCTGTAGTATTTTGATTTTTGCAAAAATTGATTGACATGATTTTGGTTTAAAGGCGGAATATTTGTTTTACCGCACGTGTCTAAGCGGGTTAGCCGGAGTGCTACAAAAGCGTGATGATTTACTTCGGGACTGCCGTCATAAGCAGAACGGCGGCTATGCCCGCTCTGCGCCCATTCACGTTATGTATCCGCTCAAGTCGGTTTACTGATAGCGGACATAGCTTCGTTGTGGACTGACGGCCCAACGTGGTACAATACAATCGAAGGGAAACAATTATTGTCCCGATTAGATAAGCATGGAGTCTGCGCCGCGTTGTCCAGGGAACGTCTCGCCTATTTTGAGCTGGCGACATGGTAGCACGCGTCCTCATTATCGGCGGGTATGGTAATTTCGGCGGCTACATCGCCCGCAGCCTTAAGGGCGATGCCAATATCCGGCTACTGATTGGGGGGCGATCAGCAGAAAAGGCGCGGGCTTTCGCCGCTTCATTAGATGCCGTCCATTCGGCTGAAGGTCACAGCATCAACATCGATGGCGACCTTGCCAGTGCACTTGCGCGCATCGCGCCTGATATCGTCATCCATACCACCGGTCCTTTTCAGGCGCAGGATCAGCGGGTCGCCCGCGCGTCCATTGCTCAAGGCTGTCATTATATCGATCTTGCCGATGCGCGTAATTTTGTTACGACCATTAACTGCCTCGATGCCGAGGCCAAAGCAAAGGGCGTGCTGGTTGTAAGCGGAGCGAGCTCGGTCCCTTGTCTGACGGCGGCTGTTATCGATGCCCATCTTCCAGCTTTCAAACGGTTGGAAGCGGTCGACTATGGCATTAGCGCCGCCCAACATACCAATCGCGGCCTCGCGACGACGGCGGCAGTGCTTAGCTATGTCGGTAAACCAATATCAATGCTGCGCGACGGCAAGATGAAGACCGTATACGGTTGGGAGGACACCCACGCAGAGCATTATCCGGGTCTTGGTTGGCGTCTTTTCGGCAATTGCGACATTCCGGACCTTACCCTGTTTCCGGAGCGTTATGCGACACTTAAATCCATGCGTTTTGCCGCCGGCCACGAACTAATTCTTCTGCACATCGGCACGCGTATGCTAGGTGCATTTGCTAAGTGGGGGCTTATTCGCTCCCTCGATAATTACGCTAGAGGACTACAGCGCCTAGCATTTCTATTCGACCGCTTCGGCTCGGGACGGAGCGGTTTCCACATGATCCTTTCCGGTATTGGCCACGATGGCAGCCCTCTGGAGCGTCGCTTTATCATCGTCGCGCGCTCTGGGCATGGCCCATTTATTCCCTGTATGCCCGCTATAATCATGACGCGGCGACTGGCAAAAGGTGAGGTAACGCTACGTGGAGCGACACCCTGTCTCGACCTGATCGATCTCGACAGCTATCTTGCCGCCCTGGAGGGGTTGGATATCAGCGTTGTAAGGAACACGGCAAGTGCCTGAAGTCTCCAGGAAGCAGTTCAGCTATCGCGATGATAAGTCAGTGCCTGCCTTCGACGACAGCCGGACCCTGTTCGTCTTTGATGGTGTCTGCGTCCTCTGTTCGAACGGGGCTAGATGGCTCATGCGATACGACTCCAAAGAACAAATTAATTTTGCTCCAGCACAGGAGGCGCTAGGTCAAGCACTCTATGACCACTACGGTGTCGATATGAATGAGAGCTATTTGCTGATTACGAATGGCCATGCTTACACGGCTTCGCGCGGCTATATCGAGCTATGCCGGATATTGGGCGGCTGGTGGCGCATTTTGTGTAGCAGTGCGGTGGTTCCCGAGCGCTTGCGCGATTGGCTCTATTCGTTGATCGCTCGCAACCGTTATCACTGGTTCGGCAAGACTGACTATTGCGCGTTGTTGACCCTGGAGCAACGGCGGCGCCTCTTGTAACTATCTGCTTTCGGAATAGCCGCTCCAAACCCGCCAGTCTGTTTGCCAGTCTGTTTACGGCCTAAGCAGATATTGGCGATGCGAGGCGGAATGTCCTGCTTGACTCGAACCCCCCTACTCCCCCACCAGCGCTCTCGCGAATTCACTCGCGTCGAACGGGCGGAGGTCGGCGATTTGTTCGCCCGTGCCCACGGCATGAATCGGCAACGAAAATTTCTCCGCCAGTGCGACCACAATGCCGCCGCGCGCGGAGCCATCCAGCTTGGTTACGATTAAGCCTGACAAATCCACCATCTCTTTAAAAATACCCACCTGCGTTACGGCGTTCTGGCCGGTGGTGGCATCCAGCGTCAGCAAAGTGGCGTGGGGTGCGGTGGGGTCCAGCTTGCGGATAACGCGGATGATTTTCCGCAGCTCTTCCATCAACGCGGTTTTGTTGTGCAGCCGCCCGGCGGTGTCGATCAGCAGCACATCCGCCCCGGTTTTTTGCGCCCGGCTCAGCGCGTCATGCGCCAGGGAAGCAGGGTCTGTGTTTGCGGGGGCGGTGACAACCTCGCACCCCGCACGGCTACCCCAAACCTGCAACTGCTCCACAGCCGCCGCGCGGAAGGTATCCCCCGCTGCCAGCATCGGCGTTAAGCCCGCCTCACGGTAAACGGAAGCCAGCTTGCCGATGGTTGTGGTTTTACCAGCACCATTCACGCCCACCATGAGAATCACATAGGGCTTGTGGGCGGGGTCAAGCTCCAGCGGTTTGGCCACCGGCGTTAGAATCTCCGAGATTTCGGCCGCCAAGGTTTCGCGGATTTCCCCGTCTGTCACTTCCTTGCCAAAGCGGGTGGAGCGGAAACCTTTAATGATGCGCGCGGCCACGGCGGGGCCGAGGTCAGCGGCGATGAGCTGCTCCTCCAGCTCCTCCAGCGCCTCGTCATCCAGCTTGCGCTTGGTGAAAACGGCGGCGATGCCGCCGGTGATTTTCTGCGCGGAACGCGACAGCCCGGCTTTAAGCCGGCCAAAGAAGGATGTGGTCATTTTATAGAATCTCTGGAATTTCGCCGGTAAAGGCCGTAACCGCCGGGCCGCGCATCAGCACATGGCCATTCTCGGCCCAGGTGATCAGCACCTCCCCGCCATCCATCTCCACCACCGCCTTGCGACCGGTAAGGCCTCTTCGATGCGCGTTAACCAACGTGGCGCAGGCACCGGAGCCACAAGCGAGTGTCAGCCCGGCCCCGCGCTCCCACACCCGCTGGCGAATGCGCGAGCGGCTGTCGATCCGCGCGAAGCCGATATTGGCACGCTCCGGGAAGAGGCGGTTTTTCTCCAGCATCGGGCCGATGGTTTCGATATTCAGATGGGTAAAATCATCGATAAAAAAGGTGGCGTGCGGATTGCCCATGGAGCAGGCAGCGGGGTCTGACACCGGGCCGAGGCTGAGCGGCAGATGCAGCGTATCCACCGGGTTGGAAAGCGGGATATCGCCCCATTCCAGATGCGGTGGCCCCATATCCACCTCCACCAGCCCAGGGCCCAGAATTTCAGCCGTCAGCAAGCCGGAAATGGTGCGGATTTTGACCCATTGCGCGCCGGTTTCTTCCGCCAGCAAGGCGGCGACACAGCGCGTGGCGTTGCCGCAAGCCCCGCTTTCAGAGCCATCGGCGTTCAGGATGCGCATAAAAATATCCGCCCCGGCTTCGTCTGGCTCCATAATGATAAGCTGGTCGCACCCGACGCCGAGCTGGCGATGTGCGATGAGGCGCACAGCTTCGGGCGGCAAAACCAGCTTGGCGGCGCGGCCATCCAGCACCACGAAATCATTGCCGGCGCCGTGCATTTTGGTGAAGGAAAGCATGGCCTTCCATACCCTGCCGGGCGGAGCGCGGCAAACGCCGCGCACCGCGGGTCAGTACATCGCGGAGGTAACAGAGCGCAGGCTACGCTCCTCTAGCGCGCGACCGGTGCCTAAGGCTACGCATTGTAGCGGGTTTTCCGCCACCATCACCGGCAGGCCCGTAGAAACACGCAAAACCTCATCCAACCGATTCAGCAGCGCGCCGCCGCCGGTGAGCATGATGCCTTTATCCACGATGTCGGCCGCCAGCTCCGGCGGGGTGTTTTCCAGCGCCACTTTAATGGCTTCCACAATCTGCCCCACCGGCTCTGCCAGGCTTTCGGCGATCTGGCGCTGGGTCACGGTCACCTCACGCGGCACGCCGTTGATGAGGTCGCGCCCCTTCACGAAGCAGCTTGGGCCATCGGTATTGCCCTCCACCCAGGCGGCGCCGATATTCATTTTGATCCGCTCGGCGGTGCTTTCGCCGATGAGCAGGTTAAACATCCGGCGGATATAGGAGATGATCGCCTCGTCCAGCTTGTCGCCGCCCACACGCACCGAGCGCGCGTATACGATACCGCCCAGCGAGATCACCGCCACTTCGGTGGTGCCGCCGCCGATATCCACAATCATGGAGCCCGACGGCTCAGTAACTGGCAGGTTGGCGCCGATGGCGGCCGCCATCGGCTCTTCGATCAGCAGCACTTTGCGCGCGCCGGCACTTTCGGCGGATTCCTGAATGGCGCGGCGCTCAACGGCGGTGGAGCCGGAGGGCACGCAGATGATGATCAGCGGTGAGGCATAGCCACGGCGATTATGCACTTTGCGGATGAAGTGCTTGATCATCTCCTCCGCCACTTCGAAATCGGCGATCACGCCGTCGCGCAGCGGCCGGATGGCCTGGATGTTGCCCGGGGTGCGGCCCAGCATCAGCTTGGCGTCTTCGCCCACGGCCAGAACCTGCTTGCGGCCCTTCACATCCTGCATGGCCACCACGGAAGGTTCCGCCAGCACAATGCCGCGCCCCTTCACGTAAACCAGCGTGTTTGCGGTGCCGAGGTCAATCGCCATGTCGGCAGACATCAAGCCGAGAAGTTTGGAAAACATCAAAACCCTTTCCGGTGGGAAAAAACCAGCCCAATGGCCGCTGGGCTTACAGCCCGTTCAGCCTTGGGGCAAGCCTCAATCCAGCCCCTCAACCGCCATATTTTCCACACGCTGCGGATATCTACAGAGGAGACTGATTCATCAAGGAGATATGAAGCCACAGAGATGATGGTTCCCGGAATGCCTGCTGATAGGTGCCTACCCCCCGTTACTTGAACGAGTCATGAACGAATCGTCAGGCGGCACGCAAATGCTTGAATTCCGGCGAAAGAATTAAATATCCAAAATAAATTCATAAGGAGAGTTTGAAATGCTTCGTAAAATCTCAACCGGCCTGGTTCTCGCCGCGTCTCTCACCGCCCTCGCCGGATGCGGCTATTCGCCCGGCCATCGCGCGCTGACGGGCGGCGCCATTGGTGCTGGCGGCGGTGCTATTATCGGTGCCGCAACGGGGCTTGGGCCGGGTACGGGCGCGCTCCTCGGCGGCGCGGCTGGTGCGCTCACCGGGGCAGCCACCTCGCATAATCAATTAAACCTCGGCAATTAATCCAAAAGGGCTCCGGCGCAAGCCGGGGCCCTTGACCCTTATGTGACGCTGACGACGACCGCGTGGTCGGCATCCACCTCCTGCATGGCCTGATGAAGCGCGGCAATGCCCGCCAACATGGCCTCACCCGCACCGGCTTCTTCATCCTCCGTAAAATCAGCATGGGCCTCGCCCAGCTCCTCGGCTGAAAAATTATCCGGGTCGAGCTGTTCCAGATATTTCTTCTGGTCTGCCTGGGTGAGAATAAACACCAGCGCATCGGTGGCTTCGGCCAGGTCCGCGATGAGGGCATTCTCGCTGGTTTCCAGATCGATATCGTAATCATCAGCCAGCACCGGCAGCAGCACCGAGAAAATATCTCCATCCTCCTCGAATTCCACAACGGATGTGCCGTTGGCGGCCAAAAACTCCGCCAGCCCCTGCGGGTCGTCTCCGCCCACGGCGGAAGCAAGCTCCCTTAGTTCTTCCTTTGGCAAGCGAATGAACGATGCGACGGCCGACATACGGAAGCTCCCTTTCAGTTTGCCCCTCATATCAATCTCGGCGGGGGGCTGTCAGCACCCTCTTGGCCGTTTCATGCCAACATTGTAAACGCGCGCGTTGAGCTAAGGAGGACCAGCATGACTGAAGAAACCCGCGATTTTGGCACTGAGGTTGGGCGGCTGCTCGACCTGGTGGTTCACTCACTTTATTCAGACCGCGAGATTTTCCTGCGCGAGCTGGTGGCCAATGCGGCGGACGCGACAGATAAGCGCCGCTTCCTCGCACTGTCTGACGGCGCGCTGGCTTTGCCGGAAAACGCCGCCATCCGCATCAGCACGGATAAAGCCGCCAAGACCATCCGCATTGAGGATAACGGCATTGGCATGAGCAAGGAGGAGCTGGCGGAGAATCTTGGCACCATCGCCAAATCGGGTACCGCGGGCTTTGCCGCGCAATTGGCCAGCGCCAAGCCCGAGGAACGGCCCAGCCTGATCGGCCAGTTCGGCGTGGGGTTTTATTCCGCCTTCATGGTGGCGGATAAGGTTGAGGTGATCTCCGCCAAAGCGGGCGAGGCGCAAGCCTGGGAATGGATTTCCGATGGGCGTGGCAAATATACGCTGAAAAACGCTGAACGTGCCGCGCCGGGCACCACCATTCTGCTGCACGTGAAACCGGATGCGGAGGAATATCTGGAGCCGATCCGGCTGAAAACCATTATCCGCAAATGGGCGGACCATATCACCCTGCCCGTGGAAATTGAGGAGGATGGTAAGTTTGAGGCCGTGACCGAGGGCAAGGCGCTGTGGCGCAAGAACCGTTCGGAGATATCGGCTGAGGACTACGCGGATTTCTACCGCCATGTGAGCCATGATTTCGGCGAGCCCTTCACCACCATTCATTGGCGCGCGGAAGGCACGGTGGAATTCAACGCGCTGCTGTTCATCCCGGCGCAAAAGCCCTTCATGCCCGTGGAGGAAAGCCGCGAGAGCAAAGTGCGGCTGCATGTGAAGCGGATGTTCATCACCGATGGCGCGAAGCTGCTGCCGAACTGGCTGAATTTTGTAACCGGCGTGGTGGATACGGAAGATCTGCCGCTGAATGTTTCCCGCGAGATTTTGCAATCTACCCCGGTGCTGGAGAAAATCCGCAAGGCGCTGGTGAACCGGGTGCTGACCGAGCTGAAAGCCAAAGCCAAGGACGCCGAGGCGTTCAAATCCTTCCTGGAGAATTTCGGCAGCGTGATGAAGGAAGGTATCTACGAAGATACCGGCCACGCCGCCGAGATTGCGGGCCTGCTGCGTTTTGCCTCCACCAAGGAGGACGCCACCACGCTGGAGGATTACATCGCCAGAATGCCAGAGGGGCAGAGCGATATTTATTACCTCGCTGGCGATGTCGCGCATCTGAAAACCTCGCCACAACTGGAAGGCTTTGCCGAGAAGGGCTTTGAGGTGCTGCTGCTGCCGGATGCCATCGACGCGTTCTGGCCGGGGCGGCTCGGGACATACAAAGAAAAAAAGCTCGTCTCTGTTTCTCAGGCGGGCGGGCTGTTTGCGGCGGCGGACGTGCCGGAGGCCATCACCCATCTTTGCACGAAGCTGAAGGAAGCGTTGGGGGCCGAGGTTTCAGAGGTTTCCGCCTCCTCCCGGCTGAAGGACAGCCCGGCGATGCTGGTGGCGGCGGAAGCAGGGCCGGATTTGGCCATGCAACGCCTGCTGAAGCGCGCCGGGCGGCCGGTATTCGGTTTGCCGCCGAAGCTGGAGATAAACCCCGCCCACAAACTGGTGGAGGCCCTGGCGGGCAAGGAGGATGTGACAGAGGCGGCCAGCCTGCTGCTCAACCTCGCCAAATTGCAGGATGGCGATCTGCCGGAAAACCCGGCGGCATTCGTCAAGCAGGTCGCCGCCGCGCTGGCGCAAAATAGCTGAACATTCGCAACACAGGGGAACTCCAACACGAGCTCCCCTGCTACCGGTAAATTAAAATTGGATCCTGAACGCTTTTGACCTGGATCAATGATGAGCGGCATTAAAGATGTATTTTTTAAATATCTTTAATCGGCTATCAAGGGCAAATGCATGTTTTGTTTTCAATGTGAGCAGACCGCGCGGCAGGATGGACAAGCGGGCTGCGCCAGCGCCAAAGGCGTGTGCGGCAAGGATGAGACCACGGCGGATCTGCAGGATTTGCTGATCTACCAGCTCAAAGGGCTGGGCGAGCTGAGCAGCCGGTTGCATCGGCGCGGCACGCCGGACCAGGCGGCGGACAGCTTCATACTCTACGCATTGTTCACCACCCTTACCAACGTGAATTTTGACCGTGCGGTTTTCACCCGGCTCATCGCCGAGGCAGCGACCTTGCGCGACCGGCTGCGCGGCCTGCTGGAGGCCGCGGGCGATCAGCTTACCGGCCTTACCGCTGCTTCGCATTTCGCCCCGGCGGCGGATCTCACCGGGTTGCTGGCGCAGGCCAATATCGCCTCGGTGCGGGCCGGGCTGGAGCTGGTGGGCGAGGACGTAATCGGGCTGCGCGCGCTCATACTCTATGGGCTGAAAGGTGTGGCCGCCTACGCCCACCATGCCGAAGTGCTGGGCGAAAAACGCGAGGAAATTTACGCTGGCATTGCGCACGCGCTGGATTTTCTGGCGCATGACCCTGCTGATATTGGCTTGCTGCTGGAAGAGGCGCTGGCGCTGGGCCGGCTGAACCTGACCGTGATGGAAGCGCTGGATGCAGCCAACACCGGCACCTTCGGAACACCCACCCCCACTCAGGTGCGCACCACCCCGGTGGCCGGCAAGGCGATTTTGGTTTCCGGCCATGATCTGCGCGATCTGCACAACATCCTGGAGGCCACCCAGGGCAAGGGCATCAATGTCTACACCCATGGCGAGATGCTGCCCGCCCATGGCTATCCAAAACTGCACGCCTATCCGCATCTTGCCGGAAATTACGGCGGCGCCTGGCAGAACCAGCAGCAGGAATTTGTCGACTTCCCTGGCCCGATCGTGATGACCTCGAACTGCCTGATCGAGCCGCGCCCCTCTTATCGCAACCGCATCTTCACCGCCGGACCGGTGGGTTGGCCGGGGCTGCGCCACATCCAGAATGACGATTACACCCAAGTCATCCAGGCTGCGTTGGCGCTGCCGGGCTTTGCCGAGACGGCACCGGAAAAAACCCTTCTGGTCGGTTTTGCGCGCGAAGCGGTGCTGGGCGCGGCGGAGACGGTGGTCGAGGCGGTGAAGAGCGGCGCCATCAAGCATTTCTTCCTGATCGGCGGCTGCGACGGTGCGGCACCCGGGCGCAATTATTACACCGATTTCGCCGACCATGCCCCGGCTGACACCGTGCTGCTGACTCTGGGTTGCGGCAAATACCGTTTCAACAGCCATGAGTTCGGCAATATCGGCCCGCTGCCGCGGTTGCTGGATGTCGGCCAGTGCAACGACAGCTATTCCGCCATCCAGATCGCCAGCGCGTTGGCGGGGGCGTTTGGCTGCGGGGTGAACGATCTGCCATTAACACTGGTGGTTTCGTGGTTCGAGCAGAAGGCGGCGGCGG
>JAKBCH010000051.1 GCA_021808055.1 Pseudomonadota bacterium
ATTGGCGCCGGAAATTTTGGCGATGGCCAGCGTAACCGCAGGTGCGCGGCCCCATCCCTTCCCCTGCCGGTTGAAAGCCCAGACCCGCTCTTCCTGTGGTGCAGGACCGAAGACCACTTTCGCGACGTCGCGGACATAAACGGGGCGGTTGTCGCGCGTGGTGACAAGCAGCAGGCCAATATCGGGTACGCCGTCGAGTGACTGCCCGACCTGAACACCTTGCATCTGCCCGTCATTGCGCAGCATTCCAGCAGAAAACTCCTCATTCGCTTCCTGCACGCGTGCGACGAGCTGCTGCAGCGTAACGCCGTAGAGCATGAGCTTTTCGGGGTCCGGTTCGATACGGATCTGTTCCGGGTCCTCGCCTGCAATATAGGTAAGGCCGACATTGGGAACCTTAATCAGCTCGCCCTGCAGTTTCTGCGCCAGATCGGTGAGTGCGCCGGCATCCCAATGCGCCGCCGCGTCTGGTTTGGGCGTCAAGGTGAGGGTGAGGATCGCCACATCGTCGATGCCGCGCCCCACAACGAGGGGCGGCGGGATGCCGATCGGGATACGGTTCAGATTGTCGTGAATCTTGTCGTTCACCAGTAGCACCGCGTGGTCTTCGTTGGTGCCGACAACGAAACGGGCGGTAACCATGACATGGTTATCCACCGTGGTGGAGTAGATATGCTCGATGCCGGGGATGGAGCGCAGCACCACTTCCAGCGGCTTGGTGACCAGCTCCACCGCATCCGAGGCTTTCATCCCGTCGGTGTTCACCATCACATCCACCATCGGTACGTGGATTTGCGGGTCTTCTTCACGCGGGATTGTGACGAGCGCCAGTATCCCCGCCATCAGTGCCGCGATGAGGAAGAGCGGCGTAAGCGGCGAACGGATGAAGCGCTTGGTCAGCGTGCCCGAGAAGCCGAGGCTCATGGCGCGCTGCCCGGCGGAAGCAGCACCTCGCCGGGAGCGAGACCGGTGAGAATCTCTATCCCGTTGGGCAGGCCGGGCGTCGGTTGTGGCGCGCCGCGCTGGATGGGAATGGCTATGGCGCCGCCTGGTGTTTGCAGATCGGCATAATCAAGGCCGAAGCGTGTGTCGATAAAATTTTCCGGGATGACGATGCCAGGGCGTGTTCCAGCGGAGACCCAGACCTGCACACGCGCGCCAACAAAATAATTTCCGGTATCGGGTGCGGTGGCATCGGCCTCGACCCGGCCATTGGCGATTTGCGGGTAGATCAGTGTGATCTTACCAAAGAGGGGGGCGCCATTTTCATCGAGCCGCACCAGATCTCCCACTTGCATCAAGGGGGCATGATATTCGGGAATATCAAGACGCAGCACGTAATTCTTCTCGGCAATGGTGGCGACGACATCGCCCGGCAGCACCACGGTGCCTTGCGTCACCGGCGTGGTCAACACCCGGCCGGATATGGGGGCAAGCACCGCCCCTTCGCCGATCTGCTGGGCAAGTGCCGCATGCGCTGCGATTTTGGCGCGCAGTGCGCTCTGCGCGACCGCAACGCCAGTCTGCGCCTGGTCGAACACCGAACGAGCTACGGCGCCCGAATGCACAAGGATGGCGGCGCGACGGTAATCGATCTCGGCTTGGGCCAATTGCGCTTTTGCCGCGGCGATATCGGCGGTGAGCGCATCGAGCTGCTGCACCATCGCGGGATCCGCCACCATGGCGACCTTCTGCCCGGCCTGCACCTCGTCGCCGTCCTGCACCTGGAAACTCACCAGCGTTCCGCTGATGCGGGCACGAGCCTGCACCACATGTGCTGCCTCAACCGTTGCGAACACGGCCTTCTGATCCGCGATTGACGAAGTGGCGACGGTGAATGTGGCAGGGGCGGCCAGAGCCGCATGTGCGCCAAAGAGACCGGCGAGCAGCGCAAAACGCGAAACCATGCTTCTGATCCTCAAAATGATAGGTCAGCCGCGCGTAACAGGCAGACCGGCATCGCTCCAGGCCGCAAGACCACCATCAAGATGTCCGGCGACTTTCACCCCCGCCTGTGCGCAGCGTTCCGCCGCCATGGCGGAGCGTTTGCCCACGCCACAATGCAGCACCACCGCGCCCGCCGGCAGGCTGGCCGGGTTGAAATTTGAAAGCGGATGGTTGATGGCACCATCGATGCGGGCTGCTGCATGTTCGCCCGGCTCGCGTACATCCACCAGCGTCACGCGCCCGGCGGTGAGCGCCTCATGCAGCGCAGTGGGGGAAAAATTGGTGAGGTCGGGTTTGCGGCCAAAGGGGAACATAAGGGGCTCCTTGGAAAAAATCAGGCAGGCAGACAGAAGCTCTGCCGCAATTGCGGGGCGCAGAACAATTCGAACAATGTTTCTAGAATGCGGCGAGCGGGCAAGCTGTTAATGGCGTAGAAAATAGTCTGGGCCTCGCGCCGGGCGCTGACCAACCCTTCGCGCCGCAGCAGCGCCAAATGTTGAGAGACGGTGGAGGCGCGCAGGTCAAGAAACGCCGCAAGATCGCCGACCGAGCGTTCGCCCTCCAGCAACTGGCAGAGAATCATCAACCGATGCGGGTTAGAGAGCGATTTAAGTAATTCGCTCGCCTGACTTGCCGCGCCGTGCATCATTGCGGGATCAACATTCATAGTTGCGTATATACGAGATTTTGTATATAAAAGCAAGGCCAGGAGACGGAGAAATCTAAAAATGTCAGAAATCATCATTTTGGGTGCGGGGCTCGGCGGTACGTTGATGGCTTATGAGCTCGTCGAACAATTGCGCCGGGAGGACCATATTACCGTCATCGGCTCCTCCTCCCGCTACCAATTCTACCCCTCCAACCCCTGGGTGGCGGTGGGCTGGCGTCAGCGTGAGGAAATTGAGGTTGACCTCACCAAGGTCATGGCCAAGAAAAAAATCCGTTTTGTCACCGAGGGCGCTGCGCGCGTACATCCTGCCGATAACCAAGTTGAGCTGCACGACGGTGCCCGGCTCGCCTATGATTATCTGATCATCGCAACCGGGCCGGAATTGGCATTTGACGAAATCCCCGGTCTTGGCCCCATGGCGCACACACAATCTATCTGCCAGACGGACCATGCCGAGCAGGCTTTCGCGGCATTCGAAAAATTCTGTGAAAACCCTGGCCCTGTCGTCGTAGGCGCGACGCAGGGCGTCTCCTGCTTTGGCCCGGCTTATGAGTTCGCCTTCATTCTCGATACCGAGCTGAAAAAACGTAAATTGCGCCACAAAGTGCCGATGACTTTTGTCACGCCGGAACCCTATATCGGTCATCTCGGGCTGGATGGCGTGGGCGATACGAAAGGCTTGATGGAAGCGGAGTTACGCAACCGACATATCAAATGGATCACCAACGCCAAGGTGAAGGAGATTGGCGAAGGACGCATGATGGTGGAAGAGCTGAACGAGGATACTAGCCTGAAAACCACGCATGAGCTGCCCTTCGCTTTCTCGATGATGATGCCACCCTTCCGCGGCGTACCGGCGGTCTTCGGCATTGAGGGGCTGACCAATCCACGCGGGTTCATTCTGGCGGATGCGCACCAGCGCAACCCCAGCTTCCGGAACGTGTTCTCCATCGGCGTGTGCGTGGCCATACCCCCTACCGGCAAAACGCCAGTGCCAGTTGGTGTGCCAAAAACCGGTTTCATGATCGAATCAATGGTGACGGCGACGGCGCATAATCTCGGTGCTTTACTGCGGGGCGGCGAGGCCACGCTTCGGCCTTCATGGAACGCCATCTGCCTGGCAGATTTCGGTGATGGCGGTGTCGCCTTCGTCGCCCAGCCACAGATCCCGCCGCGCAACGTCAATTGGTCAGCGCAAGGGAAGTGGGTGCACCTCGCCAAAGTCGGGTACGAGAAATACTTCTTGCGCAAGATCAAGGCCGGCAAGAGCGAACCCTTTTATGAACGTTATCTGCTGGAGCAGCTCGGGATCAATAAATTCGCGGATCATAACCATTAGGTGAGACCATGAACATTACGCTCGTCTGCCCGGATTGCGGGATGTTGAACCGTGTGCCTGACGCCAAACTGGCCGCTGGTCCGCGTTGCGGTGCCTGCAAATCCGCGCTGTTCAAGGGCGAACCATTGGAGGTAGACGAAACAAAACTCACCCGTCATGTGACGCATGACGGCATCCCGGTTCTGGTCGATGTCTGGGCCGCCTGGTGCGGTCCATGCCGCAGCATGGCACCGCAATTTTCTGCGGCCGCACGTCATCTGGAGCCACGCGTGCGGCTGCTTACGCTCGATGCAGATCGCGCCCGCAACACCATGGATCGTTACGGGATCAGCTCAATTCCCACCCTTCTGCTCTTCGCGAACGGCCAGTTGCGCGGCCGCCAAGCTGGCACAATGTCCGCCGCGCAGATTGCGCAATTCACTTCAAGCCATCAAGCCATTTAGGAATTCTACATGAACATCGACAAAGCGGTACTCTCACTCGCAGGCGTCATGGTGCTGCTCAGCATTGCCCTCACTCTTGCCTTTTCAAACTGGTGGTTGTTGCTCACCGGTTTTGTCGGTCTAAACCTCCTGCAAAGCAGTATCACCGGCTTTTGTGTGCCTGCCATCATTTTCAGGAAACTTGGCATAAAACCAGGTTGTGCTTTTAACTGATATTCTGACCTGACCTACTCTGCGCCAGCGGTGGATGTGGTGTTAATAAACATCTGCTCTGGGCAACGGATATGTAGAGTATTACGGAGCGCTTTAACAGGCTACTGCAAAACTCTTGTCCTATCTTGATTTGACTGATTCTATTCTGCCGAGAGGAGAGTGGGATGCGCGGTCGTTCTGGTTCCGGTGACGAGCTTTTCAGTTTTGTGCGTCCTTGAGGAGCGCGTTCCGGCGGATCATCCTCTGCGGGCGATCGGGGGGCTGGCGGACGAGGTTCTGGCGGGGTTGAGCGGCAGTTTTTCCAAGCTTTATGCACACACAGGCCGGCCGTCGATTCCACCTGAGATGCTGCTGCGGACGACGCTTTTGCAAGCGTTGTACTCTGTGCGCTCGGAGCGGATGCTAATGAAGCGCGAGGTGAAGGAACTGCGCCGCGCCAATGAGATCCTGAGCAAGGCCAGCGCGTATTTTGCGGCGGCGGAGCTCGACCGCCACGGCAAATGATGTTGTGGTTATTGACGCCCATCGCGAGGAACTCGAGGTCGAGCCAATTTGCCGGGAACTGCAAATTGCCCCTTCCTCCTACCAGGAGCATGCTGCCCGTCTTGCCGATCCGATCCGGCCAAGCGTCCCGCCTGCGAGCGGCGTGACGATGAGCTCAAGGCGCAGATCAGACGCCTGCATGCGACGAGCTACGGCCTCTATGGCGCGCGCAAGGTCTGGCATCAGCTGCGGCGCGAAGGGGTCAGGGTCAGCCCCTCCGAGTGGCGCAAACTGTAGCGCATGGCTTCGGCCAGTTTCGTTGCTTTCGAGATGCGCGGCAGTTGCTGGTCCAGCCAGTCGTGCAGCGCCTCGACATGCGGCCGTGAACGCGCCTGCCGCACGGCCTTTCGATGCGTGGCCGGCTGGTTGCGGATTTCAGCCTCGATCTCATACAGTGCCGAGATCCGCGCCAGAGCTTCCGCCGCAATCGGCAATTTGGTCGAGGCATGCACTTCAAAAAAACCGCGCCGCGCATGGACCCAGCAAAAGGCCAGTTTGACCGAGGCATCGGCACGCGCCTTCACCACCTGCCCGAACCCGGCATAACCATCAACCTGCACAATACCGCTGAAGTTGGCGAGATGCGCGGTGGGTCGCATTCCTTTGCGGTCCTCGGCATAGACATAGGCCGGCGGCGGCGCCGGGCCGCATCATGGCCGGTCATCGACGGCGTAGCACCAGAACCGGCCTGTCTTGGTCCGCCCCCGACCGGGGTCGAGCAACGGCAATCCGGTGTCATCGGCAAAAATCTTCTCTGCCGCCATGATGTGGCTCACCAGACGATCATAAACCGGGCGCAACCACCAACAGGCCCGGCCGATCCAATCGCCAAGGGTCGAGCGATCGAGCGTGATGCCCTGGCGCTCAAAAATCTGTACCTGCCGATAAAACGGCAGGTGATCGGCGAATTTACTGACCAGCACATGCGCGATCAGCGCCTCGGTTGCCATGCCGCCATCAATAGGGCGCAGCGGCGTCGGCGCCTAAACGATCGACGTATCGCACGCCTGGCAGATATAGCGCGACCGGCAGATGATATTCACCCGCAATTGCGCCGGCAGAATATCCAGCATCTCGGCACGACTCTCACCGATGCGATGCAGCTCGCCCAGGCAGCAGGGACAGCTCTTGTCCGCAAGATCGATCACCACCTCGTAGCGCGGCAGCGAACCCGGCAATTGTCCGAGGTTGCGCTGTCGGCGCACGGGATTGGGGGTGGATGGTTGCCCGGCTTGCATCTCGGCTTCAGCCATGTCTTCGCCCGCCGCGGCACCAGCATCGCCAGACCGTCTATGCCCTTTCTCATGTCGCTTCGCCCGCAGGCAAGGTAGACACAAACTCCCGAACCCGGCGCGATCATGCGCTCTTCAACACAGCCAACACGCGCCCCAATGCCGCATGATCGACATCTGCGTCCACCCGCACGATCATGCCGTTCGGCAGCGTGATCGCGATCAGCTCTTTGTCCATCACCGCACCGCGGGGCTTTTGCCGACGCGATGGCGTACCAGTCTGGCCGGATATTGCCATAGACTCTCCCGGCGTCGCGAAAACCTCTACCCGAGCAACCGCCGCCTCAGCAAAATGCACAACTGGCGGCGATGGATCACCAAGCCTGCCTTCACGAAATTGCTGGCACCACACGCTCAATTACCCGCTTCCAATGCCATGTAGCCGGCAGATCGCAGAGGGCAACGCCCCAGGTACCAAACTGGCCAAAACAATCTCACGCTTCTCCTCAGCCCGCCAGCTGCGCCGCGCACCACGCGTGATAACCTCAACGCGCTGCTTCGGAACACTCGTATGAGCGCTCATACGAGCGCTTCTTAAAATCTCAGCATCATCCATGACGCCAAAATCCAACATCCCAATAAAAATTCGAAGGAGGCCAGAGAAACAGCGCTTACAACCAAAATTCATGCTGGCTGACGCGTTGGGTCGGCCACTGAAGCTCATCATTACGCCATGCCAGGCGGGTGACATCAACCAAGCCCCCGCACTCTCGAAAGTAAGATTGTAGTCGCTGACAAAGCCAATGACAACAATATTTTTTACGGAGTCATCGACAACACCGGGGTCAAATCCGTCATACCTTTCAAACAAGACGCGCAGGGTTGTCGTTCCACACGATGCCAAAATTCATAAGCATGAGCTGCTGTTCTGATGGGTAATTCGTAAACCTAAGCTGTTAACCTAGCATCTGTTGTTACTGCCTGGGTATCAGCGAAGATATTGAATATCTTGGTTGACCGTCCGATGCCGTGATAAGCGAAACCAGCGCCTAAAAAGCTGGCTTGATCCAACATATTGCGTAGATCGACGATAACGCGCCCGGTCATTTTCTGTTTTAATTGTTCCGGCGTTAACCTTGCCAGTTCTGACCATTCGGTCGCGAATATCGCTACATGAGCGCCGGATAATGCATCAGCCGCGCTATCATGGAATTTAACTGAAGACGCCAATTGAAAGCGTGCATGACCCATTCCTGCCGGGTCGAATACCTGCATTTGCGCCCCTTCATCCACGAGGCGCCGAACAATGCTGATCGCCGGAGACTCACGAATATCATCAGTATTTGCCTTAAAGGTTAGCCCCAGCATGGCGATGCGCTTGCCGCGCACCACGCCACCGCAAGCGCCAATGATGCGCGAGGCCATAGCAGCTTTACGTGCATCGTTTACTCCCGTTACGGCTTCAATCAAGCGCGACGGCGCGCCGGCATCCTGTGCGATACGCATTAAAGCCTGAGTATCCTTTGGAAAGCAGGAGCCGCCAAACCCCGGCCCTGCCTGTAGAAATTGCGTGCCGATCCGCTTATCCATACCTATACCTTGCGCCACCTCAGTAATGTCAGAACCGATTTTCTCACATATATCGGCCATCTCATTGATGAAGGAAATTTTCATCGCCAGAAATCCGTTTGCGGCGTATTTGATCAACTCGGCAGCCTCCAGCCCGGTGCGCAACAATGGTATACCGCGTTGCGTGAGAGGCGCGTACAAGGCTGCCAGCAAATCAGCGCTGTCTGGATCATTTGCACCGACGATGATGCGGTCTGGATTCATAAAATCTGCGAGGGCGGCGCCTTCGCGTAAAAATTCAGGATTGGAGGCAACACGCACCGAAACCCCAGGGCATGTCTGTGCAAACATGTCCGCGATCCGCCGACCAGTACCAACCGGAACTGTAGATTTCGTGACAAAGAGTGTTGGATGCCGTAAATGCCTCGCAGTTTCCTCTACGGCTGAAAATACATGGCTGAGGTCGGCATGGCCATCGCCATGTTGAGCCGGTGTTCCAACGGCAAGACAGATGATATCGGCATCTTGAGCTACACTGATATGAGGCAGGAACCGCAGCCTCCCTGCGGCGGACATCTCGCCCACCAAATCCTCCAGGCCTGGTTCGTAGATCGGCATACGACCCTCGCACAACATGCCGTAGCGAGCCGGATTGCTTTCCACAATCGCGACATCTGCACCCAATGCCGCAAGGCAAGCCCCAGAAACCAGCCCGACATAGCCGCCACCGATTATGACAATGCGCATGACACGATACCCTCTTTCAGTTGGCGCTGGATCGTCTGGCCCGGGAGATCGTCGAGCCAAATCAAACCGCCGGTTGGAACATGAATTGTTTTAAAAAGATCTAAGGATTTTCCTAAAAGATCGAGCAAAGCCAGACGGATCCATGCAGAATGCGTCACCAGCAACACCGCGTCGGAGTCGGGCATCTTTTGCCAGCGTGCCAAGCATGTTTTTACCCTGTGCTGTGCCACCAGCAAAGATTCCCCATCCGGAAACGTGAAGTCAGCGGGAGCCGTTTTCCATGCCCTCAATTGCTCCGGCCAGGCCAACTTCAGCTCCGCCTGCGTCAGGCCCTCCCAGGCGCCGTAATCGAGTTCAAGAAGATCATCATCAATCTCCAGCCCAGATAAACCAAGATGCCTGGCCAGACGCTCGGCCGTTTGGCGCGCCCGGCACAACGGACTGGTTACGATCCGGGCAATGTTTTGATCGTTAATACATTCGGTGAGGGCTTCGACCTCTCGCAATCCTTGCGCACAAAGCGGCACATCTGCCCGGCCTTGGTAGCGCCCCTGCTGCGTCCAGTCGGTGGCGCCATGGCGAACCAGCCCGATGCGCGGCCCGGATTTCAATATTTCACCGCAATGCCAAACGTGAGGCGGTTACCAGCATGAATGCCCCGCCCCGCCACGTTGGCTTCGTAGATGAAATAGGGGCGGATGCGGTTGGTTAACCTGTATTCAACCCCCGCCCCAAGACGCAGTACGTTGTATATTTCGCCCGCGGCACCTGGCGGTAGCATATGCACGCTCTGCGGCGTATCCGCGAAGAATACCGAGCCGGTAATGGTCAGGCGCTGCGTCGCCCGCGCGGACAGGTTCAGCTCCGTACGCAGTTGGGTGGCGTTGCCGTCCATAAAGATGCGCGTGCCAGCCAGAAAGCTGGCGCTGAAGCGGTTATAATGCAGCCCTGCTTCAAAATCCGGCTCCAGCGCCCAGCGGCCGGTTCCCTGTGCGGGGGCGGGTTTGGTCTGCCCAGCGGGCGCTACCAGGTTCAGAGTCAACGCATCAGCAAAGCCGGGTCTCTGGATCAGCCCGTAGCCCAGGCCGATCTCCTCATCCTGCAAACCGCTGCTGGTGGCGCTGCTGCCCTTGCCTGATGTCTGAATATGGCCCCAGCGTAAATCGTAATCCAATGCCAGCCCTTGGCCGAGACCCGCCGTACCGTCGAGGCGCAACTGCGTCGAGGATTGCTTTGTGGATGGAACGGCTGTGCTGCTGAAGCCGGAGCTGGGAAAACTGCTGTCGCCAGAGAACAGCCGCACCATGGGTTTTGCCGTGCCGTGGCCGGCGGCTGGAATCCAAGGGTCGGACCAGGCCGGAGCCGTACCCGCGGCGGTGACCATTGGCAAGGCCAACAGAACACGGGTGATACGGGTTATTGGTTGGCTGCGCATGGCAACCAGGCGTCTTGCGCGCCGCGCGGCATGGACCATAATTTTGCGTAAGCTCCCTGGACGTTAAGAAGTTCGTGATGCGTACCGCGCTCAATGATCCGGCCTTGGTCGAGCAGCAGAATTTCGTCGGCCTGAACAATCGTGTTGAGCCGGTGGGCGATAATGAGCACGGCGCGCTGCCGGTGGAGCCTGGCGATTGCGGTACCAAGCTGCCGTTCGGTGCCAACGTCGAGGCCGCTGGTCGGTTCGTCCAGAATGATGACGGGTGCCTCGTTGAGCAATGCGCGCGCAATGGCCACGCATTGGCGTTGTCCGCCTGAAAGGCCGCCGCCGCGTTCGGTCAACATCGTATCAATTCCATCGGGCAAGCGGTCCAGTAAAGACTGTAGCCCGGCTTCGCGCGCCGCCATCAGTGCATCTTCCCGCCCGGCACCCACGCGGCCATAGGCGATGTTTTCCCAAATCGTCGCCTGGAACAAGGCTGGTTCCTGCGGCACCAGCGCCACTTGCTGGCGGACATAGGCCAGCGGCAGCGCCCGGCTATCGACGCCATCAAAAAGCACAACACCAGCTTGAGTGTCATAGAAGCGCGCCACCAGGCTGGCGATGGTGGTTTTGCCGGAGCCGGTGGCCCCAACTAACGCCACCAGGCGTCCAACGGTAAGATCGAAGGAAATGTTGCTGAGCACGCTCCGGCCCGGATGATAGCCAAACCCGACCTGTCGCAGGCTGATGCGTCGCACGGGATGTGCCGGGGCCATCGCGCCTGGCTGCTCGACCAATTGGCTGTTTTCGGCGAGACATTCGCCAATGCGCTCGATGGCGATGAGCGCGCGGCTGGAAACACGTCCGGTTTTGGCCAGCTGCCGCGCGGGCGTGGCGAAGCCGCGTAGATACGCCAGAAACACCAATAACTCGCCGGCTGAAAGCCGCCCATCCAGAACCCTCAAGGCCCCATACCAAGAAATCATTGCAGTGGCGGCGGTAATGGCCAACCCCATCGCCGCACCAAATTGCGCCTGCACGCGATTGGCACTTTGGCCGGCACGCAAGCTTTTCTCCGCCTGGGCCTGGAAACGCGCCTCTTCATGCGTCTCCCGATTGAACGCCTGCACAACTTGCACGCAAGCCAGAATTTCCTGTGCAATTCCGTTTAGCGTGCCGTCATGTTGGCGTGTCTGCCGCACCGCTTGGCGCAGCTTGCGGCTGAACAGGAAGGTGATGATCACCAACGGTGGGGCTGCTGCCAGAGTTAGCAGCGCATAGCGCCAATCCAGCAGCAGCATCACCGCCGCCATGCCCAGCACGGTCACTGCATGAGGCAGAAGGTCGACACCCAATGAGGTGACGAAATCCTGTAATTGCTTCACATCCTCGCTCATCCGCAAATTTAGGTCGCCGCTGCGGCAGTTGCGATGAAACGCCAGCGGCAAACGTTGCAGATGCGAGAATAATGCGAAACGGATGGCAAACATCACCCGTTGCCCGGCATTCAGCAGCACCCGGTTGCCCGCATAGACCAGCAGCGCATCCATTCCACCCAGCGCCAGCATGGCCAGCGCCAACTCGTCCAGCAGCAGCACGCGATGGGTGTGAGGATCTGCCGCCAGCCCAGCCAGCCAGCGGGGCAATGCGTGCCTGAAGATCACATTGTCGATGATCGCCTTCATCGGCCAGGGCAAGGCCAGCAGTACAAGCGCGCGCAGGCTCATCACCACCGCACCAAGGCTCAGGGCCGGGGTCTCGGGCCGCAGATACGCCAGCAACCAGCGATGACGCCGGGTTTGGGTCATGCGGCAGGCTGGCGCACGGATGAGGGAGGAGCGAGGTTTAGGCTATGGCGCACCACCTGCTGCCACCCCCATTGCTGGGCCTCATGTTGGGCTGCTGCGCCCATGGCGGCACGGGCTTGGCCATCCATCGCCAATTCCGCCAAACCGGCCGTGCAGGCCGCCAAATCGCCGGGTGGAAACAACAGCCCGTTACGCCGATGGGTAACCATCTGGCTGATAGCCCCTGTGTCCGGCGCCAGCACAGGCCGT
>JAKBCH010000052.1 GCA_021808055.1 Pseudomonadota bacterium
ACGACCGGAACCATTTGCTCGATGACACCATCAGCTTTCTCTGGTTCTTCGTCATCGGTCTCATCATCGGCATTCCGCCGCTGCAATTCCCGCTGCTGGTGCTGGCGCTGAAATTCATCGAAAGCCTGAGCCATGCCAATATCCGCCTCTCCTTCGGGCCGCTGGAATGGCTCATCGTCTCGCCGCGCTTTCACCGCTACCATCATGGTTTGCGCGCGGCAGGGCGGAATAGCTGCAATTACGCCTCGGTGTTCCCGGTGTGGGACATCATTTTCCGCACCGCCGATTTCCGGGATGAATATCTGCCCACCGGCGATGCCCGCGCGCCTGAGGCCCTGGCCACCGGCTCCTACCTCGTCCAGCAGGCCACGGGCCTGAAATTATTCTGGCAGGCCTTGGGAAAAAGCTGGGCAAGCCTTGGCATTGGCCGCGCGGCGTAATAAGCCGCGCACATGGAACAGAAGATTAAAAAAGTCGTCCTGGCCTATTCCGGTGGTCTGGACACCTCCGTCATTCTCCGCTGGCTGCAAAACACCTATAAATGCGAGGTGGTGACCTTCACGGCCGATCTCGGCCAGGGGGAGGAGCTGGAGCCCGCCCGCAAGAAGGCCGAGATGTTCGGCATCAAGGAAATCTTCGTCGAGGATCTGCGCGAGACCTTCGTGAAGGATTTCGTGTTCCCGATGTTCCGCGCCAATGCGCTGTATGAGGGCCAGTATCTGCTGGGCACATCCATCGCCCGCCCGCTCATCGCGCAGCGGCAGATCGAAATCGCCGAGATGGTGGGCGCCGATGCCGTCTCCCATGGCGCCACCGGCAAAGGCAACGACCAGGTGCGGTTCGAGCTTGGCTATTATGCCCTGAACCCGAATATCCGCGTCATCGCCCCCTGGCGCGAATGGGAGCTGACCAGCCGCACCAAACTGCTGGAATATGCCGAAACCAACCAGATCCCCATCGCCAAGGATAAGCGCGGTGAGGCCCCGTTCTCCGTGGATGCGAACCTGCTGCACTCCTCCTCCGAGGGCAAGGTGCTGGAAGACCCCGCCATCGGGCCGGATGAGATCGTCTATCAGCGCACCATCTCGCCGGAGGCCGCACCTGATAAAGCCACCGAAATCACCATCGATTTCCGCCAGGGCGACGCGGTGGGCATCAATGGCGAGGCGCTCAGCCCGGCCACCATCCTCACCCGCCTGAACGAATACGGCAAAGCCAACGGCATCGGCCGGCTGGACCTCGTGGAAAACCGCTTCGTCGGCATGAAGTCTCGCGGCGTGTATGAAACCCCGGGCGGCACCATCCTGCTCGCTGCCCATCGCGGCATTGAAAGCATCACGCTAGACCGCGAAGCCGGGCACCTGAAAGACAGCATCATGCCGCGCTATGCGGAGCTGATCTATAACGGCTTCTGGTTCTCGCCGGAGCGGCGGATGCTGCAGGCGCTGATCGACACCAGCCAGGCCTCCGTCACCGGCCGCGTGCGGCTGAAGCTCTACAAGGGCAACGTGATTGTCACCGGGCGGGAGAGCCCGAACTCGCTCTACAATACCCGCATGGTTACCTTCGAGGACGATGCCGGGGCGTATAACCAGCAGGATGCGGCGGGCTTCATCAAGCTCAACGCGCTGCGGCTGCGGCTGGGGGCGTCCATCGGGCGACGCGGCGGCAGCTTATAAAACAAGGGGCGCTTCGGCGCCCTTTTTATTTAGAGCGCGATGACTTCAGGTTCGCTCACTTCAAGAGCAAGCCTGACGTCTGAATGCCATCTATCTCATTGTTTTTGAGGCGGATTCAGATTTTAGAGCGGATCACTCCCGTGATTCGATCTAAAATCATCCGACCCTAAGTGTAAAACTTTCCTCGCGCGATACGAATATAGGCTTTTCTCAGCCAAGAACATACATCGAACAATTTATTAACAAGAATGTTGCTATTTTGTTCTCTCTATGCCAGGGTTAACAAGAGGCGAATCTGTAAGATTCTTCATAAATCACTCTGGCAAGGTCAGGAAAACACGCTATGGTTGCAGCCACCGCAAATAAAAAGCCGCGTTTGACACAAATCGAGTCGATGTTGGACGCTCCGGAGGCACAATTAATGGCGACTGTGACACAGATGGCAAAACCTGACCTGGAAAAGAACAAGGCGTTAGACGCCGCAATGGCGCAGATCGAGCGCGCTTTTGGCAAAGGCTCCATCATGCGCATGGGGGCCAAGGGCGGCTCAGAGGCCATCGAGGTTATCCCCTCCGGCTCTCTGGGGCTGGATTTGGCGCTGGGCATTGGCGGGCTGCCCCGCGGGCGCGTGCTGGAAGTCTACGGCCCGGAATCCTCCGGCAAAACCACCCTGGCCTTGCACGCGGTAGCTGAGGCGCAGAAGCGCGGCGGCGTCTGCGCGTTCATCGACGCTGAACATGCCCTGGACCCCATTTATGCCCGCAAGCTGGGCGTGGATGTCGATAATCTCCTCATCTCCCAGCCGGATACCGGTGAGCAGGGGCTGGAAATCGCGGACACATTGGTGCGCTCCGGCTCCATCGATGTGCTGGTGATCGATTCTGTGGCGGCATTGGTGCCCCGCGCCGAGTTGGAAGGCGAAATGGGCGACACGCATGTCGGCCTGCACGCAAGGCTGATGAGCCAGGCGCTGCGTAAAATCACCGGTTCCGTCGCGCGCTCCAACACCATGTTGATCTTCCTGAACCAGATCCGTCTGAAAATCGGCGTGATGTTCGGCAATCCGGAAACCACCACCGGCGGCAACGCGCTGAAATTCTACTCCTCCATCCGCATGGAAATCCGCCGCACCGGCTCGATCAAGGAGCGTGAGGAGGTCACCGGCAACCATGTGCGCGTGAAGGTGGTGAAAAACAAACTTGCCCCGCCCTTCCGGCAGGTGGAGTTCGACATCATGTTCGGCGAGGGCATCTCCAAATCCGGCGAGCTGATCGACCTTGGCGTAAAGGCCGGGGTGGTGGAAAAATCCGGCGCCTGGTTCTCTTACGACAGCCAACGCATCGGCCAGGGGCGTGAAAACGCCAAGCAGTTCCTGCGGGACAATCCAAAGGTGGCGGACAGTATCGAGAAAAAAATCCGCGACCAGTCCTCGGCCCTGGGCGATGCGCTGATGGCGGCTGATGGCGGCGAAGACGGCGGGGACGATTAACCCCGCCTTACCTGCCCTGAAAGCGCGGCCGCACAGCCTGAATCGGCCGCGCCATACAGCAACAATCGGGCTTGGCGAAAACCCTTCCGCCCTGTAATCCAGCGCCATGGTCTCCAGTAACGATATCCGCGCCACCTTCCTGAATTATTTTGGCCGTAACGGTCATCAGATCGTGCCCTCCGCACCTCTGGTGCCGCGCAACGATCCCAGCTTGCTGTTCACCAATGCTGGCATGGTGCCGTTCAAGAACGTGTTCACCGGGCAGGAGAAGCGGCCCTATAACCGCGCCACCTCCAGCCAAAAATGCGTGCGCGCCGGTGGCAAGCATAACGACCTCGATAATGTGGGTTACACCGCCCGCCACCACACCTTCTTTGAAATGCTGGGGAATTTCTCCTTCGGCGATTATTTCAAGGAACAGGCGATCCTCCATGCCTGGACGCTGCTGACCAGGGATTTCGGACTGGATAAAGAAAAACTGCTGGTTACCGTGTACCACACGGATGACGAGGCAGCCTCCCTCTGGTCCAAAATCGCGGGCCTGCCGGACCAGAAAATCATCCGCATCCCCACCGACGATAATTTCTGGCGCATGGGCGATACCGGCCCCTGCGGCCCCTGCTCTGAGATTTTCTATGATCACGGCCCCGCCATTCCCGGCGGCCCGCCCGGCAGCCCGGATGAGGATGGCGACCGGTTCATCGAAATCTGGAACCTCGTGTTCATGCAATATGAGGAAGGCCCGCCGGGCACGCGCAACGCCCTGCCGCGCCCCTCCATCGATACCGGCATGGGGCTGGAGCGCTTCGCCGCCATCCTGCAAGGCAAGCACGATAATTACGACACGGATACGCTGCGCGCCCTCATCCTCGCCTCCGCTGAGGAAACCGGCCAGGGGCCGGATGGCGCGTTCAAAACCAGCCACCGCGTGGTGGCTGACCATCTCCGCTCCTCCTCCTTCCTCATCGCGGATGGCGTACTGCCCTCCAATGAAGGCCGCGGCTATGTTCTGCGCCGCATCATGCGCCGGGCCATGCGCCACGCGCACATGATGGGTGCGAAAGAGCCACTGATGTACCGGCTAGTGCCCGCCCTCACCCGCCAGATGGGCCAGGCCTTCCCTGAGCTTAACCAGGCCGAGGCGCTGATCACCGAAACGCTGCAATTGGAAGAAAACCGCTTCCGCGCCTTGCTGGACCGCGGCATCTCCCTCCTGCGGGACGAAACCGGCAACTTGGCCGAAGGCGGTGCCCTGCCCGGTGCCGTGGCCTTCAAGCTCTACGACACATTCGGCTTCCCGCTGGACCTCACGCAAGACGCTCTGCGTGAAGAAGGCAAGAGCGTGGATGTGGAAGGCTTCAACGCCGCCATGGCCGAACAAAAAGCCCGCGCGCGCGCCGCCTGGGCCGGTTCGGGTGATGCTGCGACCGAAACTGTCTGGTTCGAGCTGAACGAGAAACTCGGCGGCACGGAATTTCTCGGCTATTCAACGGAAACCGCCGAAGGCACCATCACCGCCCTGGTGGTTGATGGCCAGCCCGCCAACGAAGCCCAGACCGGGCAATCTGTTTATGTCCTCCTCAACCAGACGCCGTTTTACGCCGAAAGCGGTGGCCAAGTGGGCGATACCGGCTTCATCACCGGGCCGGATAATCTGCGCATCCGCATAACGGACACCCAGAAAAAACTCGGCAGCCTGTTCGTGCATGTCGGCGTGGTCGAGGCTGGCACCGCCCGCGTCGGCCAGGCCGTATTGGCCAGCGTGGACCATACCCGCCGCGCCAACATCCGCGCTCACCACTCCGCCACGCATTTGCTCCACGAGGCGCTGCGCCGCGCCCTCGGCCCGCATGTCACCCAGAAAGGCTCGCTCAACGCGCCAGACCGTCTGCGGTTCGACATCTCCCAGCCCCGCCCGGTTACACCGGAAGAGCTGGCAGCGGTGGAGCGCGAGGTTAACGCGCATATCCGCCAGAACAGCGAGGTCACCACCCGCCTGATGACGCCGGAAGAGGCCGTGAAGCTGGGCGCCATGGCGCTGTTCGGCGAGAAATACGGCGATGAAGTACGTGTCGTCTCCATGGGCGGCGCGGATGATGCCAAATCCGCCTGGTCCATTGAGCTATGCGGTGGCACCCACGTGGCGCGCACAGGTGATATCGGGTTGTTCCGCATCGTCTCCGAGGGCGCTGTCTCCGCCGGTATTCGCCGGATCGAGGCCGTGGCCGGAGAGGCTGCGGTAGCCGAGGTCGAAACCGAGGCCAAATTGCTGGCCGAAGCCGCCGCCGCCATCAAAGCCCCCGCCGCTGAGCTTGCCGGCCGCATCACCCAGCTTCAAGAAGACAAAAAACGCCTGGAGCGCCAGGTAGCCGAGCTGCAGAAAAAACTGGTGATGGCCACCGCCTCCGAAGCTGAAGATATCAACGGCACCCGTGCCATTCTGCGCAATGTGGGAGATGTGGCGGCCAAGGAGCTGCGCCCCATCGCGACAGATTTGCTGAAGAAGCTGGGCAGCGGCGTCGTGGCACTCATCTCCACCGCTGAGCAGAAAACCGCCATTGTCGTCGCGGTGTCAGACGACCAACCCCAAAGTGCGGTTGAGCTGGTGCGCGCTGGTGCCACGGCAGCGGGCGGGCAAGGCGGCGGCGGTAACAAGGCGGTGGCGCAGGCGGGCGGGCCCAGCGCTACCCAGGCCAACGCGGCACTGGCGGCGATTAAATCCGCGCTCGCGGGTTAATCCGGCATCCAGCGCGGCACGGCGAGGTAAGCCAGGCGCACGATTCGTTTAAAATCTTACGCTAAGCGGCGCAGGAGATGAACGAAGCACGAACATCGCTGAGCTGCCTGAAGCTGGCGCTCAGGTTAGCCGGGTTCCAGACATAATCCCTTGCCTGGACGATTGCTCCCAGCCGAGTGGCGCGACGTGGCCCATGTTACGGAACAGATGCTCGTTGAGGCCTTCGTCACGGAACCGGCCGTTGAAGCTCTCGACGAACCCGTTCTGCTGCGGCTTGCCAGGTGCGATATAGCGCCACAGCACCGCGCGCTTTTCCTGCCATAACAGGATCGCATTCGAGGTCATCTCCGTGCCGTTGTCACTGACAATCATCAATGGCCAGCCGCGATGTTCACCGATCCAGTCGAGTTCGCGACCGAGCCTTTCGCCGGACAGAGAGGTGTCAGCCACCAGCGCCAAGCATTCGCGCGTATAGTCATCCACCACCGTCAAGACGCGCAAGCGCCGTCCGTTGTTCAGCGCGTCCGAGACGAATTCCAGGCTCCAGCGCTGGTTCGGTTCATCGGGCAGCGTCATCGGCGAGCGTGTGCCCATCGCCCGTTTCCGGCCGCCACGCTTGCGGACCGACAGCCCTTCTTCGCGATATGGACGAAGGGTCAGACGTCATCCGCCGAAACCTGTAAAACCTACTCGCAAACGTGAGCTGTTGGCGGAGCTTTGTGGTGAATGGGGCGTATCGATCCGGCGGGCTTACCGGACCCTGGAGGCGGCCCTGGCGACCTATCACTATATATCCCGCCGCCGCGATCAGGCTGGGCTTGCAGCTCGCATCAAGGAGATCATTCAGACGCGTGTGCGCTACGGCTATCGCCTTGTGCACGTGTTGCATCGCCGTGAAGGGTGGGAGGTCAACATGAAGCGGACCTATCGGATTTACAAAGCGCTGGGCTTGCAGCTTCGAAACAAGACGCCGAAGCGGCGTGTGCGGGCCAAGCTCAGGGAGGAGCGGCGCCAAGCCAGCCGGCCGCATGAAATTTGGAGCATGGATATTGTGCACGACCAACTGGCCACGGGCCAGAAGCGTCGGGTTTTGACGATCGTGGACACCTACTCACGGTTCTGCAGCCTTACTAAAAGCCAATAGCGCTACCAGCCCGCTGTTGGCAGAAGGCCGGAAACTCTAGCTTCCGGTGGTCCAAAGACGGGTAACGGCTCATTTATGACACAGTAAGATTATAGAGATGGCTTACCGTTCGGTGAGCTTGCTAAAGTGCTAAGAGTTTTGCAAGAATCTCAAGAGGCTAGTAAAATTACATTTACCGACCTTAAAGGATCGAGAGCGTTTTTGGGACAGAAGCATCAAATGAGCGATAAATTTATTTCAACTACTCTGATCTTTTTGACGTGTGCTTTAATGTTAATTTTAGCAAATGAGGTACACACGCTCAGAGCGCTTCCGGATTATTGGAGTGTTCCAGTACGCAATGATTGTTTAAAATGGATCGTGCATGCTACTTTTGTAGCATTTCTATTACGCATTTTTAGCCAGCGTTTCGCAAATCGAGCCTTCATTGCAGTTTGTGCCGGTTATTTCTCCTTTGGACTAGGCATTCTCCAATCTATATCGGCGGTATTATTTTTTGTATCAGCCTACGCGCTTGGAAATACCCTGCTAGCACGTCCCAGAGCGCCAGCTGATTACGCTCGCCCCACCGCAGCCACGGCCATCGGAGTACTACTGCTTACCGCATTTTTTAGCATATTGTTGCATTTCGCTGTGAATTTTCGGCTAGTTTACCTGAGTGTGCTGCTCGGGCCGTTGCTGATGTTAGCTTGGAGTTCTCGGAGAGCTTCCCTGGTGGCTTGTAGCTCCGATATGGTTAAGCATATCGACGCGCTGCCCTATCCTGGGCTGGTGCTTATGGTTATCGTAATCGGATGGGTTGCACGGTTTGCGTTTCTGCCGACCGTGGGATACGATGACAACACATTGCACCTGCGACTTTGGACTGACTTGCTCCATTTTCGCTATGATCCATTTAACTTTCATCTTCAGGTCTGGGCTGTCGCTCCCTTTGCTCTTGATCTGTTGTATGCGATTGTTTCGGTCGTGGCAGGAAGTGATGCCCGCGGAGCTGTCAATTTTCTATTGCTACTTTTTCTGTTGCAGCAACTTTGGGCAATCGGTGGGCGACTACAACTGCGTAGCGTTGAAAAAATTTTCCTCGTTTTGCTGTTCGCTAGTACACCCATGCTGGCATACCTTCTTACTTCTATGCAGGTAGAGCTCGGCCTTACTGTAATAACAACAACATGTGTCCGTCTCATACTTGAACAGTGCGATCCTAAAAGAGCAGATCATTCGGCTTCGATTCTTGCTTTGATCGCGTTAGCCTGTGCCGTGAAACTTACCGGAGTATTCCTTGCCTCTCTACTGGGGGTTATTTTGGTGATGGTTTGGTGGCTGAATCGAAATAGACGGATGCCACTCGAAACGGGCACCGCAGCGCTTGTTGTCTTGGCGCTAGCCGCCATTTACGTCGCCTTCGGATCATACCTTCAGGCATGGTTTTTAACCGGAAATCCGGCTTTTCCCTTGTTTAATGGAATATTTCATTCACCATACTTCGAAGCGCAGAATTTCGTTGATAGTCGCTATTTAGGTCGTTTTTCACTGAATGGATTTTTGAATATTTTTTTTCAGACTTCAAAATTTAATGAATCCCAAAATTATACTGCGGGGTTTCAGTATCTATTCCTGCTGCCGGCAGCAGTAATTATTGCTTTATGGCGTGATCTTGATCGCATAACTCTGATAATCCTTATGCCGTTGGCTGGTTACGGCGTTGTGATGTTTCATGAGTTGCAGTATTGGAGATATCTAGTTCCGGTGTTGCCGCTCGCATCAGCTTTAATAGCCCGAAGCTTCAGAACTCAGGTTTCTGTGAAAGGCTGTGCATTTGCAGTTGCCTGTCTATCTGCGTTAAATTTCTATTTCTTGCCTGGAGTAATCTGGTGGTTCTTTATTCCGGCCGGTGAAGCCATGACTGCTCATGGCCGGACTGCAATTACCGCTGAAATTATACCAGAAAAAACTCTGACCTCTTGGATAAATAAGCACGCTCCGGGCTCAACCGTACTTTATCCGAGTCAGCCATTCGGCGCTACATTGCAAGGTCAACCGATTTACGTGAATTGGTATCAACCAGATAATTTAAAAGCATTTGAAGAGATTAAAAATGTATCAGAAGTCAAAGACTTCCTACGGAAACGTAATGTGGTTTATGTTATACAAGATCTGCCAGCAACCCAAAATCTTCCAATAAGTCAGCAGAAGTTGAACGATTATCTCGCGCAAAATGGCCGACCCATCGAAACGGAAGGTGCCGCAACGCTATATCAAGTTAATCCGGATTCGGCAGTTCGGTAGTTGCAAAGCCCTGCTGAAAGCGGCGAAATGGATTTCGATGGGATAGCCCAAATAGCGATTTTGGTTTGTCTCATGGGCGATGACGGAGGAAACAGGCGCAGCATCGCCGCGCGGTCATGTCGTTGTCAAACCAGAACCGCATATGCCCCGCCCAGCAACAAACCCAGAATAGAGAACAGAACATAAAACCATCCTGGCATCCCAGCATCTACCCAACTGATGGTGGAAATGCAGGTTGCAACCAGCCAGCTACAATTTCTAATGAACGCATTAAATAACATATCCGGAACAATGACCGTAAGCCTCCGATAAGAACCGTCTTGCTTGATCACGGTATGAGCGTGTTGCTGCGCTCATAAGTCTGAACTTAAGGGCGCAGCAAGAGGCACGGTATGGCGCATATGACGATCATGACTGGCGAGGATCGACGGCGGAATTGGCGGCGGCCGGAGCGGTTCGCTGATCAAGGCGATCTGGCATGACGGGCTGGGGCTGTCGCTCTACGCCAAGCGGCTGGACCGCGGTAAGTTCGTCTGGCCGCAGACGGTGAATGGGGTGATATCACTGACCGCGGCACAGATGAGCTACCTTCTGGAGGCCATCGACTGGCGTAACCCGCAACATACGTGGCGGCCGCAATCAGCCGGATAAAATGCGCGCACTTGAGCATAAAATCATAGGCAAAAACTTCGATTTTGTGATTCAATAGCTGTCATGGATGTCGCTCTGTCCGCACTGCCGGATGATGTCGCCGCGCTGAAGGCGGTGGTGATTGCCGCTTGCGCCAAGGCCGATGCGGTAGCGGCCGAGCTCGCCAACGAGCAGGCAAGGCGCGCTGATGATGCGGCACTCATCGCGCATATGAAGCTGCAGATTGAGAAGTTGAAGCGCGACAAATTCTGACCGCATTCAGAGCGCAGCTCGCGGCTGCTCGATCAGATGGCATTCGAGCTCGAAGAGCTGGAGGGCACCGCGACCGAGGATGAGCTGGCAGCCGAGAGGGCGGCGGCCAAGACCAGCACTGTCGCCCCGTTCATCCGCAACCGGCCCGCCCGCAAACCCTTCCCGGATGATCTACCACGGGAACGCGTCATCGTGCCCGGCCCCACCAGTTGCACCTGCTGCGGCAGCGCTCGCCTGGCCAAACTGGGAGAGAGCGTGACCGAGACGCTGGAGACGATCCCTCGCCGCTGGAAGGTGATCCAGTCTGTCCGGGAAAAATTCACCTGCCGTGATTGCGAGAAGATATCTCAGTTGCCGGCCCCCTTCCATGTCGTCCGCCACGGATGGGCCGGGCCGAGCTTCCTGGTCATGCTGCTGTTCGAGAAATTCGGACAGCACCAGCCGCTGAACCGGCAGGCGGAACGCTATGCCCGTGAGGGCGTGCCGCTGAGCCTCTCCACGTTGGCCGACCAGGTGGAAGCGTGCTGTGTGGTGCTGGAGCCGCTCTTTGATTTGACGACGGCCCACGTATTTGCCGCAGAACGCCTGCATGGCGATGACACCACCGTGCCGGTATTGGCGAAGGGCAAAACCGACATCGCTCGCACTTGGGTTTATGTGCGTGACGACCGGCCCTTCGGCGGCCCGGCGCCGCCGGCGGCTGTATTCTATTATTCTCGCGACCGAGGCGGCGAGCATCCGCAAGGCCACTTGGCCAGATACGCTGGAATTTTCCAGGCTGACGCCTTTGCCGGGTACAATAAACTCTATGAGACTGGCTGTTCTCCGGGGCCCCATCCTGGAGGCAGGCTGCTGGGCCCATGCCAGGCGTAAATTTTTCGGACTGGCCGACATCGCCAAAGCGGCTTCGCGCAAGGCGCGTGGCAAAAAGCCAGCCTTTACGTCACCCATGGCACTCGAAACGGTGCGCCGGATCGACGCACTA
>JAKBCH010000053.1 GCA_021808055.1 Pseudomonadota bacterium
GGCCTCAGGACATGCAAGAAAGGCGATCGCCGCCGCGACGTCGCGAGGCTGGCCGAGACGCCCAAGGGGAATCGCCGCCGCCAGCTCCCGCAACCGCGCTTCGCTATCCGCTTCTCTGTGCAACATCGGCGTGTCAGTATCTCCAGGGCAGACCGCATTCACCCGAATATTCTGATGCGCATGGTCGGCCGCCATGCTGCGGGTAAGCTGCACGATGGCCCCCTTGCTGACGCCATAAGCCACGGCGCCACGCGCGGCGACCAGGCCCCAATCTGACGATACATTGATGATGGCACCCTCGCCCTGCCGCACCATAACAGCCACCGCGGCGCGGGAAAGCCGGAACACGGACGTGACATTAACCGCCATAATCTGGTCCCACTCCTCATCCGTGCAGGCTTGGGAATCGCCCTGGAACAGAATGCCGGCATTGTTCACCAGTATGTCCAACCGGCCATGCTCCTGCATCGTCCAGGCAATAAGCTTTTCCGGCGTGGCGGGGCTGGCAATATCCGCCGCCAGAAACTGTGCGCCAAGCTCAACAGCCAGGGCGTTGCCTATCTCGGCGTTGCGCCCGGTTAACAACAAGGAAGCGCCGCGCTCGGCGAACAGCTTGGCCGTGGCCAGCCCTATCCCCGCGGTTGCACCTGTAATCAAAGCCGTCTTTCCGATCAGCATTGTTTTTCATTTCTCCGATTTGCCGCGCAGCGTTATATTTATGTCTCTCAGGCCGGCTTCACTCCAAAGCCAAAAACGTCATCAACGGATCTTTCAGATCGTTGATATTCGTAATCAGATAATTCGCCAGGTCTGGCTGCTCGCCGGGGCGCGCCGGCAATTCCGAATAGATGTTCAGCGTGCCGTCCCAGCCAATGCGCACGTTAAACGGGCGCGGCACCAGGCCTTTGGCTTCCACCCAGCCCGCGCGTTCAGGCGGTTGTTCGGAAAATGGCAGCACCCGCTTGCCCTCCTCGCGGTCATATCCCTTGCCCTGGGGCGGGGCGATCAGAACGATCCGCTCCGCGGGGAAGCGTTTCAGCTCTTCTGTCAGCCACGCCCATTCCGGTGTTGAAAGAAACTCCTCTTCGCGGAAATCCTCTGGGATATAAGCCATATCCATCGTCGAGCGTATCTCGGCCTGGAAACCCAGCTTCTCATTCAACAAGGTTTCAACCAGCCCCGGCAATTCCCGCAAGTTGGAGCGGTAAGCCATGAGATTGTAGCGGATGCGCGGCGCGTTGGGGCTTGTGCGAAAAACCTCCAGCATCAAATCCCAGTTTTCCAGAAAGATATGGTGCCGCGCGCCTTTGCGCATCTTCTCGTAAATCTCTTTATCCATGCTCTCAAGCGAGATGTTCACATGGTCCATGCCAGATTGCGCCAGCGCCTCAAAGAACGGGCGCTGCTGACGCTTGGCAAGATTGGTGGTGAAGAACAGCTTCTTGCGGTATTCTCTTGGCACACGTTCGATGAATTCGATCAACCGTGGATGCAAAGTGGCTTCGTGCAGGCAGGAGAGCCAGAAATTCCCATCTGTCACATATGGAATAAGGCGCAAGGCGGCGGCAAACGTCTCATCGCTCATCACATAGGTTTTGTTTGTTTGCCCGTAATCGTAAACGCAAAACGGGCAGCGCAGATTGCAATTGTTCACAATATCCATCGCCACGTGATGGATCGGCTGAAATTCACGCTTCAAAGCCGGGGCTGCATCCAGCACATGAACAGAGCCGTGCACCCGTACGAAAACTGAATCACGCTGCGCGGGGGTTAATTCGTGGTCAAACAATACGAAGAACGCGCAGGTGCCATCTCCCACGCCAACCTGGCGCAGCACATCGCTAAACTGGTTTGCCACATGGCGCTTCAGGAGCGTTTCGCCACTCGGCTCTGGCAAAATAATATCGATCGTCACGCGCCGCGCGGCATCAGATAAATCGCGTACCCAGCCAGAAATATGGCGGCCTGAACATTCATCCACAAAGCCCTGGTAAGGCCCTTGCCCCGGCGGGTTGGTCTGCAAAGCCGGCGCCAGCTCAAGATGATGCCGCGCCCCCGCCGGGCGAATGAACAATTTGTCCCGTTCAGCCTCGGTCAGCGGCGTTTGAAAGCGCGCCTCAAAGCCATAGCGCCCATCACCTATGCCAACCTGAACCAAAACCTCGCTGAATATGTCCGCCCGCCCTCTGGCCAGCACGCGCTCGCGCCACCGTCCTGGCAGCACCACCTCATAATCCTGCCGCGCGGCTGGATTGTTTAAATCCCACAGCCAGCCCTTCACATGCGCTGTGCTGCGTTCATCCACATAGCCTTGATACTGAGGGGCAAGCCCGGTCACGCCATCCATGCCGGGACGTTAGGCCATAGCTTGCCCCGCGTGCAACCGCCCATCCTGCTCCACGATTCGCAACCGATGTCTCGATTGATCATTCAGAAAAAAGAACATAAGGTGAACAATATAACGTTTCCGAGACCCCACAAGGAGCCGGACTCGGCGTGAACTCTGGGGCAAGCATTTTCGTGATAAAAAAACTGCACTTAGCACAGCTAGTAGTGATTGCACGACGCGCTCACTATATGTTGTTATGATGACCGCTAATAAGAACAGGGGTCCGGCAAAAGATGAACATGATGACAAAGCCCGAGGCTGCATTGCTGGATGATGCGATACAATTGCCCGGCAGGTTTCAGGTAACGGTGGACCGTTCCCGCGATTCACTGCTGACTGATTTCGGCCGCGCGACCCTGGACGACCGCTATCTCCTGCCCGGCGAAAGCTACCAGGACCTCTTCGCCCGCGTTGCCTCTTATTATGGCGACGACCAGGCCCACGCCCAGCGGCTTTACGACTATATCTCGAAAATGTGGTTTATGCCTGCCACCCCGGTGCTCTCCAACGGCGGCACGGATCGCGGGCTGCCGATCTCCTGCTTCTTAAATGAAGCGACCGATTCGCTGGATGGCATTGTCGGGCTCTGGAACGAGAATGTCTGGCTGGCTTCCAAAGGCGGTGGCATCGGGTCCTACTGGGGCAATCTGCGCTCCATTGGCGAAAAAGTCGGCCAGAATGGCAAAACCTCCGGCATCATTCCCTTCATCCGCGTGATGGATTCTCTTACCCTCGCTATCTCCCAGGGCTCTCTGCGCCGCGGTTCGGCGGCGGTGTATCTGCCGATCTGGCACCCCGAGATCGAGGAATTCATCGACATGCGCCGCCCCACCGGCGGCGACCCGAACCGCAAGGCCCTCAACCTGCATCATGGCGTGCTGATCTCGGACGATTTCATGCGCGCCGTGGAAGCCGACGAGCAATGGGGCCTGCGCTCGCCCAAGGATAACAGCGTGGTGCGTTCCATCTCTGCCCGCGCCTTGTGGATTCGCATCCTCACCACGCGCATTGAGCAAGGCGAGCCGTACATCATCTATTCCGACCATGTGAATAATGCCCGCCCCGAGCAGCATAAGCTGGCTGGGTTGGAGGTAAAAACCTCCAATCTCTGCGCCGAGATTACGCTGCCCACCGGTGTTGACCAATATGGTAAGCAGCGTACCGCCGTGTGCTGCCTCTCCTCCCTCAACCTGGAGACCTGGTTTGAGTGGCACAAGGATGAGCGTTTCATCGAGGATGTGATGCGCTTCCTGGACAACGTGCTGGAAGATTTCATCCAGAAGGCGCCAGATTCCATGGAACGCGCCAAATACGCCGCCTACCGGGAGCGTTCCGTCGGGCTGGGGGTTATGGGCTATCACTCCTTCCTGCAGGATAATTCCATTCCGTTTGAAAGCGTGATGGCGAAGGTGTGGAACACCCGCATGTTCAAGCATATCCGCGCTGAAGCGGATAAGGCTTCCAAAACCCTGGCCGCTGAACGCGGCGCCTGCCCGGATGCGAAGGATTACGGCATTGAGGAGCGTTTCAGCCACAAAATGGCGATCGCCCCCACCGCCTCCATTTCCATTATCGCGGGCAATTCCTCACCGGGCATAGAGCCGATCAGCGCCAATGTCTTCCTGCAGAAAACGCTCTCGGGGAGTTTCTCCGTGCGCAACCGCGCACTAAAGAAAGTGCTGGAAGCTTATGGGCAGGATAACGAGGACATCTGGTCCTCCATCACCCTCAGCAAAGGCTCGGTGCAGCATCTGGACTTCCTGACCCAGCACGAGAAAGACGTATTTAAAACCGCCTTCGAGCTGGATCAGCGCTGGGTGGTGGAACATGCGGCAGACCGCGCGGGCTTTATCTGCCAGAGCCAGTCCATCAACATCTTCCTGCCTGCGAATGTGCATAAGCGGGATTTGCACCAGATCCATTACCAGGCATGGAAGCGCGGTGTGAAATCGCTCTATTACTGCCGGTCGCTCTCCATTCAGCGCGCCGATACTGTCTCTGAAAAAAAGGCCACCGCCGTAATGGAAAACCGCCCGGCGAACGATGCCGGTGAAACATTGCCGTTGGCGGCCAGCAGCAATTATGAGGAATGCCTCGCCTGCCAGTAAGGCGGTAAGGCTCGTTTTTTAAAGGATCGGGGCCATGGCCCAGTCTCTGAAGGCGTTTATAATGAGTGGACAGATTATTTCCGCCCCTGAAGCGGACAAGAAATTGGATTTGCTGACCGAGAACCCGGTCTATAAGCCTTTCCGTTACCCTTGGGCCTACGAAGCCTGGCTGATCCAGCAGCGCGTTCATTGGCTGCCGGAAGAAGTACCGATGGCTGAGGATGTGCGCGACTGGCACAAGAAGCTTACAGAAGGCGAGCGCAATCTGCTCACGCAAATCTTCCGCTTTTTCACCCAGGCGGATGTCGAAGTGAATAATTGCTACATGAAGCAATATTCCCAGGTGTTTAAACCCACCGAAGTACTGATGATGCTCTCGGCCTTCTCGAACATCGAGACCGTGCATATCGCCGCCTATTCCCACCTGCTGGATACGGTGGGCATGCCGGAGGTGGAATACCAGGCATTCCTTAAATATAAGGAAATGAAGGATAAATACGAATACATGCATAGCTTCTCCATGGAGAACAAGCATGAGATCGCCAAAACCCTCGCCGCTTTCGGCGCCTTTACCGAGGGGCTGCAACTCTTCGCCACCTTCGCCATCCTGCTGAACTTCCCGCGCTTTAATAAGATGAAAGGCATGGGGCAGATCATCACCTGGTCTGTCCGCGATGAATCCCTGCATTGCGAGAGCATCACCAAGCTGTTCCTCACCTTTATCTCTGAAAACCCGGAAATCTGGACCGAGGAGCTGTGCCGGGAACTCTACCTCACCTGCGCCACCATCGTGGACCATGAAGATTCCTTCATCGACCTCGCCTTCGAATTCGGCGCGGTGGAGGGGCTCACCGCTGCCGAGGTGAAGCGTTACATCCGCTATATCGCGGACCGCCGCTTGGCTGGGCTTGGCCTTAGCCCGCTGTTCCACGTGGAAAAGAACCCGCTGCCCTGGCTGGATGAAATGCTGAACGCCGTGGAGCACGCTAATTTCTTTGAAAACCGCTCCACCGAGTATAGCAAGGCCGCCACATCCGGTTCCTGGGAGGATGCCTTTAACACTTTCGATAAACCGGCGGCGAACCAAGGTTAATGTTGCGAACCCAAAACACCATAAGAAACATATAATTAATATTTTGACTTCACAATAATCGTAAATTTATCAAAGATTTACGATTACCTCTGGCGTCCCGCCTCAATTTCCCCTATTAATTAGCCTAGAGCGCTTATCTTCAAGTATCACAAGAATACTCTTGGATGACGCTTGGAGTATTCGTATGGTCCAAAAATTAAGACGAGTTTCATCTGCCAAAGCATCCTTGTTTCGCCCAAACATCTTCCAACCTATGATATCGGACTAGAAAACATGGCAGCTCTGACAACTCCTGAGGGAGACACTGAAGTTTCTGGCTCCCGGACGCAAACTGGCGCGCCACGCTATAGCCGCCGATTGTCAGATAAAATCCTGCTTGCATTCCATCATGCCTGCGACCAGGGCGACTACGAGATCGCCGAGCAATTGCTTCGCATCCTGGAATCCATGCTTACCCGCCGCACTGTGCCGCCAGATGCAAACCGCCGTAAAAGCATAGAAAGTCTGGTGGCCGCGCATGAGCGGCTATGGCATCTGCGCCATCCAGAGGGCTTCATCTAAAACTGGGTGATTTTAGATTGATGCGCTGAGGCGCTGCGGCTGAAAACGTCAATCGGTCTCTCATTGAAGTGATAGAGCGCATTCAGGGCATCCGCTCTCTCAGAGATACTTCTGATAGACCTCATGGCCCAGCACATGAAACTAGACCTCATGGCCCAGCACATGAAACGCAAAGCCCGCCCATTGGTCATTCTGATCGTACCACAGCGACATATGCAACTTGCCCGTTACGTCAAAACGCTGCGCCACAACCGTGCCGCCATTTGCCGTTGGAAGCTTGTTGCAACCGGGTGAATTAACGATGGCAGGATAATGCCGCCCTGTCTCCACGTTCAGGATCATCGCCTGCAGCATCGCCCGGTTCCAGCAGGTCAGCGGCAACATTGGCGGGTTGCCGGTATATTGGTAATCGCCAGCCTTGGTGCTGTTCACCGCGTAGCCGCCAGAGATTTGATCAGCCTGCACCACCAGGTGCGTGCCGTCATGGTTCACCCTGCTCTCCAGCCGGGTGAACACACCGCCCGACCAATATTCCGAGGCGCAACTTTGATAATGAAACACCGCAATTCCCGCCACGGTTACCACCATCTCAACATTCGTATCCACGCGCAGGCAATTGCCTGATTGCGTAAAGGTCACATGGTGTTCGCCCACCGGCACGCCATTGCGTAAAATTTTAAAACGCATCGCGCCGCTGGGCGGCACAGGCAATGCCGCCGCTAAACCTTGCCTGGGCATTGCCCACGCTGCCGCACCCACCAAAAATCCACGCCGTTCAAGCTGTTGCCGCATTCGTTTTAAGAACCCGTTATGCCCATTTTCAAATGCTAGGCAGAGGCGACAGCTCGGCTCAATCGTGGCAGAATGACATTTATGCACCAGTTGATTTTTCTTCGTCACGCCAAGGCGGAAGCAGCAACCCGCGGGCAGTCTGACCATAGCCGCGCACTAACCGATCAAGGCCGCCGCGCCGCTAAGAAAATCGGCGAGGCCATGCGCCAGGCTGGGTTAGCGCCGGAAGTCGTGCTGGTGTCCAACGCCACGCGCACACAGCAAACCCTGGAAGAGCTAGAGAATGCGCCTGTCTGGGATGAGTGGCCGAACATCGAATCGCTCCCCCAGCTTTATATGGCCACGCCGGCGCAAATTCTTGGCCAGTTGCGCGCCCTGCCTGAAACCGTGCGCAGCGCCATCGTCATTGGCCACAATCCCGGCTTGCACGAACTGATCTTAGAGCTGGCCGGGGAAGGGAAGGCCGATGCTACCGCCGCGCGAATCAAAGAGGGCTACCCCACCGCGACGCTTGCTGAATTTCTGGTTACCACCACTTGGAAGCAACTCGGCCAAAGCGGCACCAGCCTTGAGCGGCTTTTTTTACCAAAAAACACTGACTAACTACCCGGCTGGCGGATTGCGGGTAAGCGCCTCACCCGCATTTTTTGAAAGCCGCGCACTTAAGGGCGAGCCCAGGAGCGCGACAAAACTCACCGTTAAAAAAGCGACCCTGTAGTCAGATAATGTTGGTGAGGCATGGCCTGAAAACCGGCTGGAAATTTCCAGGCTCGCCGCGCCCAGCACGACCCCCATGGTTAGAGAAAGCTGCTGTATGGTTGTATATAAAGTGGTCGCGGCGGACATGCGCGGCCGGGGAATGTCGCCATAAGCGATGGTGTTAAACGCCGTGAACTGCAAAGACCTGAAAAACCCCGCGACAAACAAAACAGCACTCATCAACACAGGCGGCCAGGCCGGCGAGAACGCCACGGTTAGCGCCATCGCCACCGCTGTTACCACCCCATTCCAGATGAGCACATTACGGAAGCCGAAGCGGTCGAGCGATGGCACCGCCGCCACCTTCATCGCAATGGCGCCTGCGGCGCTGGCAAACGTAATCAACCCGCTTTGCAACGGCGACTTACCAAAACCCAGTTGCAGCATAAGCGGCAACAGAAACGGAAACGCACCGATAGCGATTCGAAACAAGCTGCCTGCAGTCAGCGATACCCTGAAGGTTTCAACCTTGAGCAAGGAAAAATCAAGCACCGGGTTAACTGCCCGCCTTGCGTGCCACCAATAGGCCAGGCAGGCTCCACCCCCCGCAACGAAGGCGAGCTCGGTCCAGGAAAGCGGCACAAGCCCGCGTCCCAGCGTTTCCATGCCCGCCATCAAAAACGCCATGGCGAGGCCAGAACATATCAAACCAAAACTGTCGAGATGCCCACCGCGCCCTTCCTCCCGCACATCCGGGATGAACAGCGAAACCGCAATCACGCCCGCTATGCCAATGGGTACGTTGATATCAAACACCCAGCGCCAGGACGCGGCGGAAACAATCAGCCCTCCCAACGGCGGCCCTAAAACTGGCCCCAGCAAGGCGGGCATGGTCAGCCAGGTCATCGCCGCAACCATCTGCGAGCGGCTGACCGAGCGCAGCAATAGCAGCCGCCCCACCGGCAGCATCATCGCGCCGCCCACCCCCTGCACCAAGCGAGCCGCCACCAGCACCAGCAAATCAGGCGCAATCCCACAAAATATCGAACCGAACGTGAACACGACAATCGAGATACGAAATACCCGCCGCGCCCCGAACCTGTCTGCCACCCACCCTGAGGCCGGGATGAAGACCGACAGGGCAATGAGATAAGACGTTACCGACACCGACATATAAAGCGGATCGATGTGAAAACTCTTTGCCATCGCGGGCAGTGCCGTTGTCACCACCGTCGAGTCGAGATTCTGCATGAACAGAGCAATGGCGACGATGATGGCCGTGGTGCGCATCCGTCGGGGAGAAATATCTAACGTGCCCGCTTGGGTATCAGACATGCAAATTCCGGCGCGGCGGCCGGTTCATTCTGCCAGAGGCCGCGCTTCCTGCGCCAACATAACCGGAATGCCGTTGCGGATAGGAAACGCAAGTCGGGCTTTTTCGCTAATCAGCTCGTTGTGTTGCCGGTCATAGCGCAAAGGCCCGCGCGTTACCGGGCAAATCAGCATTTCCAACAGCCGCGGATCAAGTGCCGGCTCATTCATCTCGCTTGTCATGTTTCAGCTCGCTTTTGGGGTTGTGCCATTTCCTGGGCCGCCCTCGAAGGAATCGATTTCGAGCAATGCCCGCAAGGCCGCGGCACGCTGCAATGGGTCTTTTGCTTCCAGCAGCGCTTGTTTCTCTTCCGGCTCGAAGGGGCAGGCCATGCAAAGTGACACCACCAAGGCGGCATCGTTCATCTCAGCAATCGCCTCCCAATTCGCCTCAACCCCCGCGGCCGTAAAATATCGGCCCAGCGCGTCCAGCAAAATCTGCCGGGGAAATGGCAAAACCTCGTCATCGGCGCGCAAATCCGCGGCAAAGCCGGAAAGCCCGGCACGAACCCGGCGATACCCGCGCCGCATCTCAACCTCTTCGGCGATGGTAAAGCGAAGTACGCCGGTGAGCGTGATTAAATACCGCCCCTCATCGGTTTCCTCAAAAGCGGAAATCCGACCCAGGCAACCGGTGCGATAAAGCCCCTGCCCGTTCTCGCCGCGTGGCAGCCGCTTATCGGGTTGCACCATGCCAAAATAGCGCCCCTGCCCCAGCGCGTCTTCCACCATGGCCAAATAACGCGGCTCAAAAATGTTCAGCGGCAGCCGCCCGCGCGGCAATAAAAGCGCACCGCTTAACGGGAAAACCGGAAATTCCTCTGGCAAATCCTCCAGCCTTACCAAGGGCACGCTCATGTGCTCAACTAAACAACAAGGCAGAAAGCTTACGCCGCGCCGCCATGCTGGCCGGATCGTCCATCCCCCATGCCTCGAAAAATTTCAGCAATTGCAGCCGCGCGCCATCCTCTTTCCAGGCACGGTCACGTTTTATGATCTCCAGCAGCGCCGCCGCCGCTTCAGCCCGTGCGCCGGTGGCATTCAGCGCAGCAGCCAGTTCATAGCGTGCTTCGTGGTCATTCGGGTCGGCCACCAGCCGTGCTTCCAGGCCAGACATGGCCGATTGCGCCTTGCGCCCTTCCTGCGCCAAAGCCAGCGCGGCCCTGGCACCAGAAATTTCAATATGCTCAGCCAAAGCCGTCGGCACCTGCGCCAAAACCTCCGCAGCCTGATGTTCCTCGCCCATGGCGAGCAACGCGCGCACCATTCCGCCCCAGACATCCGGCTTGTCCTGGGTCTCCTGCAAAGCCGCCCCGAAATATTGCGCGGCTTCTTCCGCCTGGCCTTGTTCCAGCAGCGCCTTGGCCTCGGCGATCAGCGCCTCCCCCGGTGCCGCCGTGCCGCTCAGCTTCAGCAGCGCCTCCACAAAACGCTTCACCTCGCTCTCGGGCAGCGCACCTGAAAACGTGTCGGCAATCTGCCCCTGCCAGAACGCCACCACTGTGGGCACAGATTGCAACGGCAGCCCCATGCGAGTGAGCTGCGCCACCAGCGCCTGATTCTTGTCTACATCAATCTTTACCAGCCGCACCCGGCCGTTTTGCGCGCGGGTCACGCGCTCCAGCGCCGGGGTTAAGGTTTTGCACGGCCCGCACCAGGTGGCCCAGAAATCCACGATCACCGGCAGTTCTTGAGACGCCTCAATGACATCGGCCATGAAATTGGCCTGGTCGCCATCGATAATGGAATCCACCACCCCAGCCACCGGCGCGCCAGGCGTATCGTTGAACAACCTACTCATCTATTCTGTTCCGCCATAAAGTTCCCAGCCCCTTATATAGGATTTTACCCGCCGCTCACACCCCGTCACGGTAATCGTATTCGCTGGCTTGCAATCCCCCGCTCCTGCCGATAAAGAGCCTCCCACGTCGCGAGCGGGCGTAGCTCAGGGGTAGAGCACAACCTTGCCAAGGTTGGGGTCGAGGGTTCGAATCCCTTCGCCCGCTCCAGTTCCGATGATCGACTTCATCCAATCCACGGCTTTCGCATTGCCTTCCCAT
>JAKBCH010000054.1 GCA_021808055.1 Pseudomonadota bacterium
ATTTTTAAATGCGAACGATAACAACGTAGCATTCGCTGTCGCTGCCTAATCAGTAGCTAAGCGCGGTTCGGGGGGCACCGGGCAACAGAAGCCCCCCACTCATGTTTACCGTAATCTTGACTTGGCGCGGCGCGGCAATGAATTTGGCGAGGGCAATCTGCTCTCCTGGGCGTTGGTGGAAGACGGCATTCCAAGCCTGGCCGCCCGGCATGAAAACGGCACCACCCTGCCTACCCCAACGCAAGAGCGAGACGCCATCTATGCCGAGGAAGCCTCAAAGCACGCTTACCTTACCAGCAAAATGCGCCGCCAGCTTACCGAGGGCGGACGCATCTGGGTTTACAGAAGCCCCATACCGGTAAAATGGTCTGAAAGTGCCGGCTTGCACGCCGCCCTCAACCGGTTCGGCCCCAACAAATTGCTGGTGGTGCAGCCAAACCCGCAGCGCAACGGCCAGGCCGAGCCGCTCGACCAGGGGCTTTTCCATGGCGATCTGGCCCAAGGGGCACCGCCGGACAAAGCCTGGTTTTTTGACTCCGTGAGCTGGGGCACCCTGTTGCGGGCCACATTGCGCCTGGCGCGCTAAACAAAAAAAAGGCGGTGCCAATGCACCGCCAAGTTTAGGGAGGAAACGTCCAAGAAAATAGGAGAGAGAACTCATCCTATGGAACCAGTATATATCTGAGATGATTTCGCGGCGAAACAAGGATTATCGCAGCGCAGCAATGCTGAAAAGCTGGCGGAATGAAGTGTTGTACATCTGGCTAAAACCCTGCGCCTTGGGCTTTTGCCCAAACTGCACGATGCTTCAGGCCGGTTGGCTTTCCGGCACCAACACAATCACCGCCGCCTGCGCCGCTATGCCCTCGCCGCGCCCGGTAAAACCCAGCTGCTCAGTCGTGGTGGCTTTCACGGAAACCAGATCGATGGAAACCCCCATAAGCGCCGCCAGCCGCTCGCGCATGGCCTGGGCGTGCGGGCCGATTTTCGGGCGCTCGCAAATAATCGTCACATCCGCATTGGCAAGCCTTCCGCCCCGTGCCGTGATGCGCGCCGCCGCGTGGCGCAAAAACCGGGCGCTGTCAGCGTCTTTCCAGGTATCCTCGCTGGGCGGAAAATGCCGCCCAATATCGCCCTCGGCCAACGCGCCATAAATTGCATCACATAGCGCGTGGATGCCGACATCGGCATCCGAATGCCCCGCCAGCCCCTTTTCATGCGGGATTTTTACCCCGCAGATAATCATGTCGCGGTTTTCCGCCATGGCGTGAACGTCAAAACCAGTGCCGATGCGCGGGATCATGCCTCTTCTCCTCAAATTACCGCGCCGGAATGCACGTATGGCGGCATTATCGTCAATAACCCTCATTGCGCGCCGGGGCATTGGCAACTAATTTGCCCAAATCATGAGCAACAGCATTTTCCCCATGATCCAACCGTTGACGATCGGCCAGGGCCCCCGGCAGGTACGGCTGGAGCACCCGGTTATCCTCGCCCCGCTTTCGGGCGTGACCGACCTGCCCTTCCGCGCTTTGGTGAAAGCACAAGGCGCGGGGCTGGTTGTGTCAGAAATGATCGCCTCCTGGGCGATGGTGCGGGAGAACCGCAACACCCTACGCATGGCCGAGGTGGTTTCCGCCGGTGGCCCAAATTCTGTGCAGCTTGCGGGTTGCGACCCGGAAGCGATGGCCGAGGCCGCGAAAATCGCCGTGGGGCTGGGGGCCGACCTCATTGATATTAATTTCGGCTGCCCGGTTAAAAAAGTAGCCATTGGGCAATTGGCGGGCTCCTCGCTGATGCGCGACGAGGCATTGGCCGGGCGGATTTTGGAAGCCACCGTGCGCGCGGTGGATGTGCCGGTGACGCTGAAAATGCGCATGGGCTGGGACCATAACAGCCTGAACGCGCCGAATCTGGCACGCATTGCCGAGCAGGCGGGCATCGCCATGCTCACCGTGCACGGGCGTACCCGCCAGCAATTCTACGAAGGTGTCGCGAACTGGGATTTCATCGCCGAGGTGAAGGCCGCCACCGCTTTGCCGGTGATCGCCAATGGCGACATCACCAGCGAGCACAAAGCCGCGGAGGCCCTGCGCCGCTCAAACGCCGATGGCGTGATGATCGGCCGCGGGGCGTATGGCCGCCCCTGGTTTTTGCAGCAGGTGATCGATTACCTCACCACCGGCAGCCTCACCGCTCCGCCTTCCCTGGCCGAACAGAAAGAGATTTTGTTGCGCCATTACCGGGCCATCCGCGCGCATTTCGGCGAGCAGGCGGGCACAAGGCTGGGGCGCAAGCATGTGGCCTGGTACAGCCAGGGGCTGCACAGCTCTGCTGGCTTCCGCGCCCAGATGAACCGGCTGGATTCCGGCGAGGCCGTGGAGGCGCTGATCCACCAATTTTACGACCCGCTGATCGAACAAGGCTTCGTCCGGCAGGATGAGGTGGCACTCGCGGCATGAGGCGCATGAAAGCACAAGGCTGGACCAAGCGGAGCAAAGCGGCATGAGCGGGTTTAAAAAAGCCTTCAAAATCGTCCGCCGTGCGCCGCATGAAAAGCGGGTCCGGCTGGACCCCGCGCAAATTCTGGAAAACCTGCCCATCGCCGTGGTGGTGCTGGATGAGCAGGATGTCATCTCTGATGTAAATTATGCGGCGGAGGAGTTTTTTGGTGCCTCCAAAAACATTCTCCAACACTCCAACCTGGGTGAATTGCTGCCGGTGGACCACCCCGTGTTTCTAATGATGGAACGCGCCCGCAGCGCCGGGGTTAGCATTGCCGAGCACGATTTGGTGCTGGAAGGCCCGCGCATGGCGCGACGTGGCTGCACCGTTCTGGCCAGCCCCATGGACCAGCCCGGCTATGTGCTGCTCACCTTCCAGGACGAATCCGCCGCCAAGGCGCTGGACCAACAGATGTCCGCCCGCAACGCCGCGCGCTCCATCACCGGCATGGCGGCGATTCTGGCGCATGAGGTGAAAAATCCGCTTTCTGGCATTCGCGGTGCGGCCCAGCTTCTGGAACTCAACGCCGCCTCGCAGGACAAGGAACTCGCCGTTCTCATCCGTGACGAAGCTGACCGCATCCGCGCCATGGTGGAACGCATGGAAACCTTCGGCGAGAAGAATCTTGAACGCCAATCGGTGAATATTCACCGCGTGCTGGAACATGTGCGCAAACTCGCCAACTCGGGGTTCGCGTCCCGGGTGAAATTTGTCGAAACCTACGACCCTTCTCTGCCGCATGTGCTGGGAGACCGCGACCAGCTGATCCAGGTGCTTTTGAATTTAGTGAAGAATGCCGCCGAGGCCATTTTCGGCGGGGACCGGCAGGATGGTGAAATTCACCTCACCACCGGTTTTCAGCATGGCGTGCGGCTTTCCGCCGCCACCGGCCGCTCGCGCCCCAATCTGCCGCTTTTCGTCTCCGTGCGGGATAACGGGCCAGGCATACCGGAGGATATCAGGCGGCATTTGTTCGAGCCGTTTGTTTCCACCAAGGCGGCGGGTTCCGGGCTGGGGCTGGCACTGGTGGCCAAAATCGTCGCCGACCATGGCGGGTTGATCGATGTCGATAGCCACCCCGGCCGCACGGAATTTCGTGTCCACCTGCCGGTTTATGAAGACCCCGAAGAAGGCGTGAATTAAGTTATGACGCTTCCTACCGTACTCGTCGCCGATGATGACCGTTCGATCCGCACTGTGCTCACCCAGGCGCTGGGCCGGGCAGGGTATCAGGTGCGCGCCACCGCTTCCGCCGCGACACTCTGGCGTTGGGTGGAAGATGGCGAAGGCGATGTCGCCATCACGGATGTTATTATGCCGGAGGAAAACGGGCTGGATCTCATTCCCCGCATCCGCCGCATCCGTCCGGAATTGCCGGTGATCGTGATGAGCGCCAAAAGCACGCTCACCACCGCCGTGCAGGCCACCCAGCGCGGGGCGTTTGAGTATCTGCCCAAACCGTTCGATTTGGGCGATTTGCTGGCGGTGGTGGACCGGGCGCTGAAACAGCCCATGGCCCTGGCGGCGCAGGCCGACGGCCCCAAACCCAGCCCCGACGATCAGATGCCGCTCATCGGCCGCAGCCCGGCCATGCAGGAAATCTACCGGATCATCGCGCGCCTCACCACCACCGATCTCACCGTGATGATCAACGGTGAATCCGGTGCCGGCAAGGAGCTGGTGGCCAGGGCGTTGCACGATTACGGCCGCCGCCGACAAGGCCCGTTTGTGGCCATCAACATGGCCGCCATCCCGCGTGAGCTGATTGAGAGCGAGCTGTTTGGCCATGAGCGCGGGGCCTTCACCGGGGCCACCAACCGGCATATCGGGCGGTTTGAGCAGGCGGCGGGGGGCACGCTGTTTCTGGATGAAATCGGCGACATGCCGCCCGAGGCCCAAACCCGCCTGTTGCGCGTGTTGCAAGAGGGGGAGTTCATCCCCGTCGGCGGCCGCCAGCCCGTTCGCGCCAATGCCCGCATCGTGGCGGCCACCCACCGGGACCTGCGCGCGCTCATCCGCTCCGGCCAGTTCCGCGAAGATCTGTTCTACCGGCTCAACGTGGTGCCGATCCGGCTGCCGCCCTTGCGCGAACGCCCGGATGACATTCCCGTGCTGGCGCAGCATTTTCTCAACAAAGCCCAGGCCGAGGGGTTGCCCCCGAAATCCATCGATTCCACCGCCATGGCGCTGCTCTCGGCGTATCGCTGGCCCGGCAATGTGCGCGAGCTGGAAAACCTGATCCGTCGGCTTGCCGCCCTGGTGCCGCAGCCGGTCATCACCGAGGAGATCATCGCCCAGGAACTGGCCGATTATACCCAGGTTGAAGACCCCATGCTTTCTGCACCAGGCGAAGAGAGCGACAACATGGCCAGCGTGGTCGAGCGCCATATCGCCCGGCTGCTCGCGTCTTTGCGCGAATCCGGCGAGGACGGGGTGCTTTATGAGCGCGCCTTGGCGGAGCTGGAACGCCCTCTCATCCGTATGACCCTGGCCGAAACCAGGGGCAACCAGATCCGCGCCGCCGCACTTCTGGGCCTTAACCGCAACACCCTGCGCAAGAAAATCAGGGAGCATGGCATCGGCGTGCAACGCCGTGTTGGATAATATCGCGTGCAACGCCGTGTTGGATAAGCCCATGCAGCGCTGGGTGGGATGAACGGGAACCTGCCACAAGTGGAAAAACCCCAGGCGCGCTCCAGGCTTGCCTGGGTGGCCGACATGATGCTGGGCCGCGTCGCCACATTATTTGTCGCTTCCTTCGCGCTGGCGCTGGGCATTCTCACCTTCGCGCTGCTGGCCGGGCGGGTGCGTATGTCCATACATTCGGGCAGCGCCGTGGGGCTCATCTTCGCTGATTTCGCGGCGCTGCTGCTGCTGATTCTGGTGCTGGCCGGGCGCGTGGTGCGGGTGGTGCTGGAACACCGGCGGGGTGCCGCCGGCGCCAGGCTGCATGTGCGGCTGGTGCTGCTGTTCGGCGGGGTGGCGGCGGTACCCGCCGTGCTGGTGGCCATATTCGCCATCGTCTTTTTCAATTTCGGCATCCAAGCCTGGTTCAACAACCGCGTGCAAACCGCCCTGGCTGAAAGCGCCCAGGTGGCGCAGGGCTACCTTAGCGAGCACGAGAACGACATCCGGCTCGATGCCCTGGCGATGGCAAACGACCTCTCCCAGGCTGGGTCGGTCTTCTTTGGCGACCCCAACGAATTTGCTTCCTATCTTGTCGGCCAAACCTCCACACGCGGCCTCACCCAGGCGGTGATCTTCGACCCGCTCACCGGGCAAATCATCGCCTCCGCCGGGCTGTTCGCGGGCATGGCAGCCAGCATCCCGGACCATAACGCCATCGCCCAGGCCAATAGCGGCGAGGTGCCGGTGATCAGCCCGCATGGCAGCACGGTTGAACAGGCGGTCATCAAGCTCGACATCACGCCGCCCTTGATGCTGATGGTGGAAAAGCCGATCGACCCGGCGATTCTGGACCATGTCAACAAAACCACCCAGGCGGTGGCCGAATATCAGCGCCTCGCCAAAAACCGCTCGCAGCTAGAGGTTTCCTTCGCGCTGATCATCGCGGTACTGACACTGCTGGTGCTCTCCGCTCTCGTCGGTTTTGGCCTCGTCATCGCCAACCAGATCGCCAAGCCGCTTGGGCATCTCATCCGCGCCGCGGAATCCGTCCGGCAAGGCGACCTCGACGTGCAGGTGCCTGAACGCGCCACGGGGGACGAGATGGAAGGGCTTTCGCGCGCCTTCAACCGCATGACCGCCCAGCTTGCGGCACAGCGGGGCGAGCTGCTGGACGTGAACAACCAGCTCGACGAGCGGCGACGCTTTACAGAAACCGTGCTGGCAGGGGTTTCCGCTGGCGTCATCGGGCTGGATGCGCAGGGGCGGATTGAACTGCCCAACCGCGCCGCCTCAGAGCTGCTCCAGACGGATCTCTCGCCGCAAATTGGCCAAAATCTGGCCGATGTCGTGCCAGAATTCGCAACCCTCATGGCGGCTGTGATGGCCACCCCCGAACGCCCCGCCACAGCGCAGATTGAACACGGCTCAGGCGCTGCCAAGCGCGTGCTGCTGGTGCGGATCGGCGCTGAGATGAAAGAAGGCGTGGCAGATGGGTTTATCGTGACGTTCGACAATGTGACCGAGTTGATGTCTGCCCAGCGCAAGGCCGCCTGGGCGGATGTGGCGCGGCGCATCGCGCATGAGATCAAAAACCCGCTCACCCCCATTCAGCTTTCCGCTGAGCGGCTGAAACGGCGCTTCGCCAAGGAAATTACCTCCGACCCCGAGAGCTTCACCCAATGCGCTGAGACCATCGTGCGCCATGTGGGCGATATCGGCCGGATGGTGGATGAATTTTCCTCCTTCGCGCGTATGCCCCAGCCGGTAATGCGCCCGGAAAGCCTGGAGCGGCTGGCCCGCGAGGCGATGGTGCTGCAACGCGTGGCCAAGCGGGAGATCGAGTGGAGCGTGGAGATCGACGAACCCTTGCGCGCCCAATGCGACCGGCGGTTGATCGGCCAGGCGCTGACCAACCTGCTGCAAAACGCCGCCGATGCGGTGGAAATGCGCGCAGGTGCCCGCCATGTTACCCTGCGTCTTTACAGGCAAGGCGCGATGGCGGTGCTTAGCGTGACCGATGACGGCATTGGCCTGCCGGAAACCGGGCGCGACCGCTTAACAGAGCCCTATGTAACCCATAAGGTAAAAGGCACCGGGCTCGGGCTTGCCATTGTCGCCAAGATCATGGAGGACCATGGAGGGCGACTTGAATTGAACACCGCGCCGGGCGGAACCGGGGCTGAAGTATCGCTGATTTTGCCATCCCTGCCAGAGACTGCGATGCTGGAGGAAACGAAGGAGTTGCCTACCCGATGACCGAGATTTTGATCGTGGATGACGAGCCGGATATCCGGCTGCTGGTCGAAGCGATTCTAAAGGATGAGGGGTATGAGGCCCGCAGCGCCGGCAGTTCTGATGAGGCGCTGGCGGCCTACCGCGCCCGCCGCCCCTCCCTCGTGCTGCTGGATGTCTGGCTGCAAGGCTCCAAACTGGACGGGATCGGCATTCTGGACGTGCTGCACCAGGAAGTACCGCGCGTGCCGGTCATCATGGTCTCCGGCCATGGCACCATCGAAACCGCGGTTGCTGCCATTCAACGTGGTGCCTACGACTTCATCGAAAAGCCCTTTAACTCAGACCGGCTGCTGCTGGTGGTCAAACGCGCCCTGGAAGCCGCCAAGCTGGAACGTGAAAACGCCGAGCTGCGCCTGCGCGTGGGCGGCGACAGCAACCTCACCGGCGAAGGCCATGGCATCGCCTCTTTGCGCAACACCGTAGAGAAAGTCGCGCCCACTGGCTCGCGCGTGCTCATTTCCGGGCCGCCAGGGGCGGGCAAAGAGGTTGTGGCACGGATGATCCACGCCAAATCCCGCCGCGCCGAAGGGCCGTTCGTGGTGATGAACTGCGCCATTCTGGCACCGGAAAAATTCGAGGCGGAGCTGTTTGGCGTCGAACCTGGACCAGAAACCCCGCGCAAGCAGGGCGTGCTGGAGCGCGCCCATGGCGGGACCCTGCTGCTGGATGAAGTTTCTGAATTACCCCTGGAAATGCAGAGCAAAATCGCCCGCGTGCTGCAAGACCAAAGCTTTGAGCGCGTAGGCGGCACCACCCGGGTGAAAGTGGATATCCGCGTGCTGGCCACCACGGTGAAAGACCTCCCGGCCGAAATCTCGGAAGGGCGGTTCCGGGAGGATCTGTATTACCGGCTCTCGGTGGTGCCCATGCGCGTGCCGGCGTTGAAGGAGCGGCGGGAGGATATTCCAGCCCTCGCCAATCAGTTTCTCAGCCATGCGGCGGAAATCTCCGGCCTGCCCGCGCGCAGCCTGGCATCAGATGCCATAGCGGCCTTGCAGGCGCATGACTGGCCCGGAAATGTGCGCCAGTTGCGTAATGTGATGGACTGGCTGATGATTATGCGCTCCGGCGAGCCGGGTGAGCTGTTTCATGCCGAGCATTTGCCGACCGAGCTTGCCGCCCACGCCCCACGTGCTTTGGCGATAGACCCGGCAGCGGATGTGATGGCGCTGCCGCTGCGTGAGGCGCGGGATGTGTTTGAAACCCAATACCTCCAGGCGCAGCTTTTGCGTTTCGGCGGCAACATCTCGCGCACGGCGAATTTTGTCGGCATGGAACGCAGCGCCCTGCACCGCAAGCTGAAACAGCTTGGCATTGGCGCCGCTGAGGATAAGGTCGCTTAGAAACTGTCCATAAGTCTGTTGTGGCGAGTTCTGAAACAGTTTCTGACTAATCCTTATAAACCGGAATCGTAATAACGGCGCGCAGGCCGGGGTGGTTATTCTGCAACTGCAGCGTGCCGTTATGAAGCTGCGCCACCGCCAGAACCAGTGCCAGCCCAAGCCCTGAACCCTGGGTGCTGCGCGCGGCCTCCCCCCGGAAAAACCGCTCCGTTGCGCGCAACCTGTCCTGCTCGGCAATTCCCGGCCCACGGTCCGCCACCACAATCTGCACCATGCCATCCACCACCTTCGCGGTAAAACTGATGACTGTGAGAGATTCTGAAAATTTTAAAGAATTATCGAGAAGATTGACAACAGCCTGCTGTATCAAATCGCGGTCGGCCCAAACCGGCAACGGTGTCTGAATATCGGTCTGCAACACAATCTGCTTTTCTTCCGCCACGGCGCGGTAAAGCTCGTCCATATCCGTCAACACCGGGGTGAGGTCGATGCACGCGAAAGCCGCACGGCGCGAACCGGCCTCGATTTCTGAAATCCGCAGCAGCGCCTCGAACACAGCAACAATCCCATCCAGATCCAGGGTCGCTCGGTCGATCGCCGCCTGCATTTCATCCTTGGTGCTGGCGTGAAGTGCCGCATCTTCCAACCTGGCGCGCGCGCGCGTTACCGGCGTGCGTAAATCATGCGCGATGGCGTTGGAAACCTGCCGCACCCCGTCCATCAACTTGGCAATCCGGTCCAGCATCTCATTAATGGTCACCGCCAATTCATCGAATTCGTCCCCCACACCGCTCACCGGCACGCGGCGCGAAATATCGCCCCGCGCAATGGCGCTGGTGGTGGCGGAAATATCCTTGATTGTGCGGCGGAACAGCGAGCGGATGAGCAGAGCACCCATAACGCCGAGCGCGATCATCAGGCTCAAAGCCCAGATCAACCCGGCGCGCAACACGTTGCGCAGCTCCAGGCGGGCGCGCATATCCCGCCCCACCAACAGCTTCATGCCGCCAGGCAGTTGCTGCACATTCAACAGCGCCACAGAGGACACGCCGCGCTGCGTCACCGGTAGTTCGTACCACAGATTGTCGTTCGTCAGCCCGGCCGGCCAATGGTCAAGGTTACCTGCAAGAATTTGCCCGGTGGCACTCAGCAGCAGATAAATGCCATCTTCATTCGATGAGCTGGATAGCCTGTCTTGAATCGCTTGCTCCAGCGAGGGCAGGCCGCCAAGCTCCTGATGCTCCAACAGGGTCTGGGCATCGTTATGGATGGCGTTCTGCACCTGATGTTGCAACAGCCCGAGTGTCGAATACCATAACGCCACCGCCAGCACGAAGGCGGAGATACCGAACACCACCGCATAAACCAGGGCAAACCGCACCCCGGCGGAACGGAACAATGCCCTGCGCTTACGTGCGACGGCAAATGCTGGCCTGTTTTTGGCCATTCGTTATCCTGTCAGCCTTGAGTCGTTTCCGCGTGCAACATGTAACCGGCATTGCGGACCGTATGCAGCAGCGCAGTATCAAACGGCTTATCAACCTTCTGGCGCAACCGTGAGATATGCACATCGATCACGTTGGTTTGCGGGTCGAAATGATAATCCCACACGCCCTCCAGCAACATGGTGCGCGTCACCACCTGACCGGCATGGCGCATCAGATATTCCAGCAACCGGAACTCTCTCGGCTGCAGGTCAATTTTCTGCACCCCCCGGCGGACAGACCGGGACAGCAGATCCATCTCCAGATCGCCCACCATAAGCCGTGTCGCCGGGCCGTCGCTCTTGCCGCGGCGGGTCAGTGCTTCCACCCGCGCCAGCAGCTCCGCAAAGGCAAATGGCTTGGTGAGGTAGTCGTCTCCCCCCGCTTTCAAGCCTTTCACGCGGTCATCCACCTGGCCAAGCGCCGAGAGAAACAGCACGGGCGTAGTGTTATCCTGACCGCGCAATGTTTCCAGTAAACGCAAACCGTCTATGCCGCCGGGCAGCATGCGGTCCAGGATGATGGCATCGAAATTTTCAGAGGCCGACAGAAACAGCCCATCACGCCCGTTATCGGCATGTTCCACCGTGTGCCCCGCTTCGCGCAGCCCCTTCAGAACAAACCCTGCCACATCCTTGTCGTCCTCAACGACG
>JAKBCH010000055.1 GCA_021808055.1 Pseudomonadota bacterium
GCGCACGGATGAGGGAGGAGCGAGGTTTAGGCTATGGCGCACCACCTGCTGCCACCCCCATTGCTGGGCCTCATGTTGGGCTGCTGCGCCCATGGCGGCACGGGCTTGGCCATCCATCGCCAATTCCGCCAAACCGGCCGTGCAGGCCGCCAAATCGCCGGGTGGAAACAACAGCCCGTTACGCCGATGGGTAACCATCTGGCTGATAGCCCCTGTGTCCGGCGCCAGCACAGGCCGTGTGGCGGCCATGGATTCCGCGATCTTGAGAGGAGAGAAATAAAAATCCGATTGCGGCAGATAGGGTGCAACGGTGAAATCCATGGCCGAAAGCCAAGCGGGCACCTCCGTATGCGCCACCCGGCCGGGCAGCAGCACGCGCGCCGCTAACCCGAGCGCCGCCGCGCGCGCCAGCACCGCCTCGCGCTCTGGCCCCTCGCCAATGGCCAGAAGATGCAAATCCGGTATTTTCGCGGCGATGGCGGCAAATGCCTCCAGCAGAAATGGTACGCCATGCCAGGGCTTGAAACTGCCGATAAATCCAGCCACCGGTGCGCGCATGGGCAGGCCAAGGCGCTGGCGCATGGCCTGGCGGGTTGTCTCGATTTGGCCGTAAGCCTCCACATCTACGCCATTTGGGACCACATGAACATTATGTTGCCGGTCCAGCACGTCTCGGACATGGCGCCCCACCGCTTCGGAAACCGCAATGATGGCATCTGCGCTTTCGTAGGATCGACGCTCGATCTGCCGCGCCTCGTCTTCCAGACAAAGACCGCGGAAGCGCTTTTGCTCCTCGACCAACGGCGCATTCACCTCCAACAGCCGAGGAATGCCCAGACGCGCCGCAATCTCCGCCCCTGCAGCATGAAACAAGGCATGGCGTTCGTAAATCATGTCGGGCTTGAACCTCTGGGCATTCAACGCGGCCAGAACATGGCCGGGTGCCGCCAGATCGGCGGCCAGCTTCGCCTGTTCTCTGGCCAACGTCCTGTCTGCTGTCGTCGCACCGGCTGGACCAGGCTGCGGGCAAAGCGGCAGAATCAGGGCGGGGGGTGGCGGGTTGCCCTCTCCCAGCGTTGTACAGGCCAGCGCCACCTCATGCCCCAGCCGGTGCGCTGCGGTGATGAAGGCGCGCACATGCACCGAAGCCCCCTTGTCGCCGCAAACGGGAATGCCGTGATCGAAATTCAGGTAAAGCAGCTTCATAACACGACGGCGCTGGTGGGCGCCTCCTCTTCTCCCGTGCAGACCAAACCCGTTGGCGCGTCGCACGCCTGGCAGGCGATGAGCTGATGCAGGGCGCGTGTGGTGTTCCAAAGGTCAAAATCCCGCTCCAGCAGCGCTCGGCCATTGGTGGCCAAACGCATGGCCAGCGCGGGGTCCGCCAGAAGCCGTTCAATGGCGCCGGCGAGGGCGTTGGGATCTCTGGGGGGAACCAGCAGCCCTGTCTCTTCGTGGCGAACCAATTCTGGAATCCCTGAGACATCCGTGGCAATGACCGGAACGCCACAGGCCATCGCTTCGGCAATAACGTTGGGGATGCCGTCACGGTCGCCATTTTCCTCAATCCGCGGGGCCAAGGCGAAAATATCCGCCTGATGATACAGGCCAACCAACGCCGCGTGAGTCATCGCACCAGCCAATGTGACATAGGCTTGCAAACCCAGAGAGGTGATCTGCTCTGATAAGCTCGCCTGCAACGGCCCCGCACCGACGATGCGAAGCTGGAACGCCGCACCAGCATCGCGCAAGATGGCGCAAGCGGCGATCAAATCGTCAAACCCTTTCTTCGGCACCAGCCGTCCCACCGCGAGAATGAGCGGCCGTTCAAGCGGCAAGCCAGGGTCAATCGATGGCACGGCACCAAACCGGTCCAGGTCGATGCCGTGATAAATCAACCGGATCGCAGCCCCTGGGCTGACATCCTCAAGATAGCGGGCATTATAGCGTGTGCAGGTGGCCACAAAACGCGCGGCACGGGCGCGGCGGGCAATAATCCGGCGCGGGGTGAGGTAGAGATCTTTCGCATGCGCGGTAAAACTGAACGTCAGACCTGTCATCAGGCTAGCAAAATGCGCGACGGCGGTCGGCGTGTTGGCGAAATGCGCGTGGATATGTGCAACCTTATTGCGGCGGCATTCATCCGCCACAAAGCCTGCACGGGCGAAATGCTTCCACACCGCCAGGGGGGCGCGGCTGCTGACGGACCATTGCCCGGCGCGCAGCAGAGCGCCCGCGTAACGGCCAGGCGACGCCCACAGACAAGCGCCATGAGCGGCGGCCAGCCTGATGATCTTGGGAACAACAGATTGCGGCAAACCGTGCAGCGGGGCCTCCACCTCCGCCACCATTGGGTGGTGCGGCGGCGGCTCTGGCGGCAGCAGGGAGAAAATTCTCAGCCGCGCGCCCAACCGCTCCATCGCTCGAATTTCGTTGAGAATGAAGGTTTCAGATAATCGCGGGTAACGCTTCATGATATAGGCTACGGGGCCGAGGGAAGGCGGATGGCTCATGCCACGGCAACTCCATTCAATTCAGGAACGGCTAAAATTTCCACAATCCGATCCGCCCCGCCGAGATCAAGCTGCGCCCAGTTCGAGGCCGGGGGGGCCACAAAGTCCTCAAGAACGAGAGCGGCGAGTCGTTCGACCAAATCATCCTCTGGCTCGATCATCCGGACGAGACCCAGCGCCGCCAGTTGGCGTGCGCGCAGTAATTGTTCCGCACGCGGCGCGGCGCGCGGGACAAGGATGGCCGATTGACGCAGCGCGATCAGTTCAGCCGTGGTGTTATATCCAGCCATTGAGACAACCAGTGACGCAGCCTTCAGGCTTGGGACCAAATTGGTGGTGTAGGCCACCAACTCCACATCGTCTCGGCCCTGGACGAACCGTTCGAGCATGTCACGTCCGGCTGAGGGCATCAGTGGGCCGGTAACGATGACCGAGTAGAACGATGTCATGCCAACTGGCGGCAGACCGTCTAGATAAGCCTGCATGAGGGCAAAGCCATCGCCGCCACCGCCTGCCGTTACCAGTACCACCGGGCGACCCGCGGCACGTGCTGTATCCCAGCAAGGATGCGCCGCCAAATTTGAAGCCGGGGCCACCACGTGGCCACAATAGCGCAGCCGCTCCGCGATTTTGGCGCTCAGCCCATAGCCCGCCGCAACATCAAACAAGGATCTGCTGCCATAGACCAAAATATCGTCATAGGCCGCTTCTAACAGGGCATAGATATTTTGTTCCGCCCACAGAGCCCGCACGGCGCCAGGGCTGTCCAAAATATCGCGTAATCCCAGAACCACACGCGTTTCGGGCAATTCCTGGCGGATTAAAGCAAGCGTGGAAAGCAGTTCGCCGTTCATGCCGGCGGGTGCGTGATCGACCAGAAATATGTCCGGCCTGTCGCGCAGCACCAGCTTCAGGATCAGCGCCTCGCGATAGCCTTTGACCATGCCAAAGAGCTTGCCCGGCTCCCGGGCTTCGTATCGCTCGGCACCGGTTTTCACCACGGGCGGCAAAGGCTGCACCTCCAAACCCGGCGGCATATCCCAGATCTCAGCCACAGGTGAGCCGGTCAGCAGCAATACGGAGAAAGCTTCGCGGTCAGCGAGCAGGCGGCGGGCGATGGCCAGGTTACGCCGCAAATGCCCAAGCCCGAACGTGTCATGAGAATAAAGAAAAACGCGCCTCGAACGAATGCCGGACGATGCAGGAAGGCGAGACGAATGGGGGAGCGGGGGGCACGAAGCCATAAAGGGGTAATTTTGCACGATATGACCTGCACGCGATGTTCGCCTTGTTATTGTGGAATAAAATTCCACAGTCAAGCGAAATATAAAAGCAGAACAATTATTCAAAATAACCTATGTATTTCAATATTCTTTAAAGAAAGTATATTTTTTTGAGTTGCTGATCTGCAACATTGATTCGTCGACATTACATTAATGAGGAACATTGTTCCTCAAATAATGGACAAACCGTTAGATGCGCGCTAAAGGTCACGCGGCATGGAATATTCAAGAACAAAGCGCAGGAGTACGATGCGACATCGCGCGGCGAGGTCAGAAGCGTATTATGGCCCCAGCGCCGAGACCATACCCCGTACTGCTGGTGGTGAAGCCGTGCAGCCCATAGGCGGTGACAGACAAGCGGCGGTTTATTTGCTTGGTATAGCTCAAAAACAGAGTCTCAGAGGGCGGCTGATGGTGGTACCCTGTGCCCCGACGCTCAAATTCCAGGGTCGCAAAGCCGACCTTGCCAAAATTATAAGTCATGCCACCAGCAACGAGCACCGTGTCGCGCCATTGATAGCCGTGGCTGTTACGTATAACCCGGTAACCCAGCCGCGCCATGGGGTAAAACCGTGCCCAATGCCAAAGCAGACTGGTGCCAGCCTCATAACCGGTTCTTCCCGTGCCAAGCCCGCGAGCCCGGGCACCCGTGGGCAATTTGATCAATACATAGGGCAGTACGGCCGGACGCAGTCGGGCTGGCGAATCCAGCGTGTAGCTGCCTTCCAGCCAAATATCACCCAGCCCGGCACGCGTGCCAAAAGCGCGGGGAACCAAATAGAGACTGCCGGCGCTGAGAACGCCGGGGCCGGTAACAGCCAGCAGAGGCACGGTAATGCTCACACGCCAGGCATCGGCGTGGTGGCTCAACGTGAGCGGCAGGTCATAGGCTTTAACTTGGGAACCGTTGGCGTTTTTACCGACGAAGAAAGACGGAACAACCGAAAGGCTTGTGTAAGCCAGTGCCGGTTGCGGCACCGCCGAACCAAGGGCCAAGGCCAGAAGCAACTTCCAAACGGCATCGCCCTGGCGGCGCATCCCTCGTCTCCAATCAGCCAGTTGCTTGCGTGGAAGAATTTACCGCATTTGAATGCCGCCGCCAAGCATCGTAAGGCGAGGCCATGACCCCTGAAATCTCACTCATGCTTCGCCGTTTGTTGAAGCCGCTGATTGCCGCGCTGATGAAGCAGGGGGTTGGCTATATCGCCATGCGAGATCTGCTGAAGCAGATCTATATCGAGGAAGCGCTGCGCCGCCACGACGAGCAAGCGCCTGCTACAGACAGCACGCTGAGCGTGATGACCGGCATCAACCGCCGTGAGGTCAAACGCTTGCGTGCCGAAATCGCCGATTCTTCAGGCGAGGACCGGTCGGCGATGACCGGGGTCAATATGGCCGCGCGCGTCGTCGCCACCTGGATCTCCGCCGCGCAATTCAGAGACAAAACGGGGGCACCCCGCCCGCTTGCTGTACACGGCGCAGATGGCAGAGATTTCGACTCGTTGCTGCGCGCCGCCAAGGTCGATGTGCGCGCCCGCACGATCATCGGAGAGATGGAACGCGCCGGGGCGGTGAAAATGGACGACGACGACCGGCTGGTGTTGTTGCGCAATTCATACACGCCCTCCGTGCCGGAAGAGAAAATGTTGTTTCTGAGCGCGAATGTCGGGGATCATCTGCGCGCCGCCCTCAGTAACCTTGAAGGCAAGACGCCACCTTTCATTGAACGCGCATTGTTTCAAAATCATCTTTCGGGGGAATGGCTGGAAGGGTTGCGTTCGCACTTCGCGCGCATGGCGGAGCAGTTTTTGCGTGATGCAAACGAAGCCCTGCTGAAAGAGAGCGTGGGAGGAACGGATTCACCGCCACCAACACTCAGCGCCGCTCCGAAGCGTATGCGCCTTGGGGTTTACTACTACGAAACGGATGCAGACGATGCGCCATGAACGATTGACCTTGGTTCTGGCCGCCGTGCTGATGGCAGCACCGGCATTGGCTCAAAGCGCAGAAAGTGGCGGCATCGGCGGCACCGGGATCAGCCGGGAAACCGGTGGCATCGGCGGAACAGGACTGACACGAGAGCGCCAGCCGGTGATTGCTTATGGACCCATTCAAGCTTTTGGCAGCGTTTTTGTGAATGGGCGCGAATATGTCGTGAACAGCCATACGCTTGTTCGCGTGGATGGCCAGCCAGCAACCATCTCCAATCTGCAGGTGGGTGATATCGCGCGCGTGCGCGGCGTGATCACCGGCGGAAATCACGGCTATGCACAAAATATCAACATCGTTCATTCCGTGATCGGCCCGGTTGAGCAGATTTCTGCGGACGGGCGTCAGGCAATTATTTTGGGACAACGCCTGGATGCTTTGGGCAAGCCGATATTTGCAGGGCTGAAGCCGGGAGAAATGGTTGCAGTATCAGCGCAACTTCGCGCCAACGGCACCTGGGCTGCTGGCAACGTCGCCGCTGCCCCTGGGGCGGCCGCACAACTAGCAGGCCCATTTGTGATCCGCAACGGCGCGATTACGGTTGCAGGTACGCCTGTCACGCTGGCTTCCGGCTTGATCCCCCCAAAAACCGGCAGCCAAGTTTTGGTTGCAGGAACCGTCCTGCATAATCAATTGATCGTGCAGCGCTTGGCTCCCGGCGTTACGTTGAGTGCGCCCAGCGGCACACGCGTTGAAGTTTCCGATTACTTCAAGGAACAAAATGGCCAGTTGCATGCACCAGACGGTCTGGAGATCACCGACTTCCCCAATGGCGATAAGCTGAATGGTCTTGAACCGGTGGAGGTCGATGGCAGTCTGGCATCGCCTAACGTGGTGGATATCAACGCCCCCGAGGATATGCTGAACCGCTTGCCGCCCATCTCTGTCCCCGAGCAATTGGAAAATTCAGGAACAGAGATGGCACCCGATGAACTCGCCCCCGAACTCCCGAGCGAACCGCCAGAAAACCCCGATCTGGATGATAAATGATGCGGTTGGCCAAGATGGCCCCAGCCACCGAAACAAGAGGCGATTAAGATATTGAATCTATTATTATTCATGTCCCGAAATACGCGATGTTCGATATCGCAAATTTCGGAATCATCACACTAGCTGTTTCCGGCAACGTGGACTGGCAAGATAAAGCGGTGTGGCCCGGCCGGCATGCCCGGCAGAAAAGCCGGCAAGCGAGCGGCGCGCAGCGCCGCCAGCGCCGCCTGATTGACGGCGCTCAGGCCGCTCTTGGTCAGCAGGCTGGCGGAGAGCAGCGTGCCATCCGGCGCCACCGTGAATTCCAGCACACAATCGCCTGACAATCCGGCATCGATCAATATTTGCGGCACCGTCAGCTGTGCCAGCACGTCAGCGCGGACCTCGCTGGCATATCGCGCCATCACCGTCGGCGAGGCGATCGGCGCGGGAGGTGGCGCGGCGGGGGCCGGGGTGGGCGGAGCCGGCGGCGTTGGCCTGGGGGGTACAGGCCGGGCAGGCGGCGGCGGAATATGCGCAACGTGCCGGATCACCCGATGGCTGGGATGGGGAGCTGGCGGCGGGGGCAGCTGGGCGGGCACCGGGACCGGCGGCGGGGGCATTGGCGGCAGGGACGGCATCGGTTTTGGCGGGGGCGGCTGCACCACCGGCTTGGGCGCCGGGGGCGCGTCGATCTTCACCCGCACGACCACCGCTGCCACCGGCTTCGGCGCCGGCGGCACCAGCACGAAACCGCCAATAGCCAGGGCTTCCAGCAGGAAGCTGATCAGCAGGGCGCGGCCAAACCGGTCCGGCCCAGGCACGCTGATGAAAGCTTGGTCCTTCAAAATCGCTCTATTATCCTTTTTCATCGCAAAGCGCGCCTGGACGGGATGACCACCGCCAGACGCGCCGCAGGCAGCGCTTCAGAACTTGACCGTGACATCACCATAGACCGCGCGGGGCGCGCCCATGATGGCTTCCTTATAATAATTGCCGTTGGCATCCTGGTTGATCTGCGACTGCGCATAATAGCGCACGCCGAACAGATTATCGATATGCAATGACAGCACCAGCGCCTTCATCAGCCCCGCATGAACCGGCACGCTGTCGCGCAGGGTAAGGTTGGTCAGCACATAGCCGCCCGCGCGGGTACCCGAAGGGATATTCGCCGCGCCGGTGGAGGAGGCGTTGCTGTCATAGAAAATCTCTTGGCTGCCGACATAATTGGCGTCGAGCGCGGCGTAGAATCCACCCTTCGTCCAGTTCACACCGGCACTGATCAGATTGGCCGGCACGCCGCCCACACCCTCGCCCTTGCTGAATTCAAGCGCGCCATTCGTGTAGTAGTTTTGCGTGTAGGTCGCGGTGTTATGGGCATAGTTGAGATAGCCGGCGAAGTCACCGGGGACGCCGCGCAGCCCGCCAAAATCGTCACCCAGCTGCAACTCCTCGCCCTCGAACACCGAGTTGCCGCCATTGGTGGTGTAGGAATTGCCGGAGGCGCTGTCTGTGTAGGTCTGGAAGGTGTTGGTGAAATATTCGCGATAATAATTGCCTTCCACGGTCAGGCTGCCGCGCTCATATCGCAGACCCGCTTCATAATCCTGAACATACTCGGGCAAGGTATGCGGCTGCACGATGGTGTTGAAATTCGATCCGGTGTCGATATTTCCATAATAAGCTGTGATCTCTGGGAACTTTACATTCTGGCCGTAGGCGGCGTAGGCATCGAGGCCAGGCAGCACTTCATAGCTGAGCCCCAGGGTTGGCGCCAGATAATGCTCGGTGTTGGAGACGCTGCCGCCGGTGGAGTAATAATAAGCCGCCTGGTCGGTATCCTTGGTGTTGGCCAGGAGATATTTCACGCCGGGCGTGATCTTGAGCTTGTCGTTGAGCAGGCTGATCTCGTCCTGGGCATAGATCGAGAAGAGCGAGCGGTAATCATGCTCGTTCCAGAAATCATTGCCGCTGCCATCGGGTTGCGGATTGGGCACGACCGGCGAGGTGGCTGAGAAATATTCCCGCGAATGCAGATGCGAGATGGTCAGATTGCCACCAAACTTGACGGTGTTGAAGGGGAGGTCCAGCGTCGCGCTAGGCTGCACGCCGAAGGTCTGCGCCGTATAAGCGTAAAGATGATAGGGGCGATGGCTGCAATCGCTGACGGGATACAGATAGTTTGCCGCGAAGCTCTTGTTGCAGAAGGAGTTGCGGTTATAATCGTTGGTGGAGAAAAATCCCTTCAGGTCAGCGCTCAGATACGGCGTGATCTGCTGGGTGATCCCGGCAATGCCGGCGAAATTGGTCGAGTTGTTCTGCTTGAAATAATCTGAACTGGGCAGCTGAAAATTGTCGCCATATTGGTGCAGCAGCGCCACCGGCTGATACTGATTCACCAGACCGGCGGCCTGGTTAAAAATGAATGAGCCATAGAGATTGGTGTTGCCGCCATCTAACGGCGCATCCACCCCATAATAGACGTTGGAGCCGCTGTTCTTGTCCATCTGCGTCCAGCCATTGCTGGTCTGGCGGGCAAAGGAGAAAATCTGCTTCACGCCGTGATACAGGCCGGTGTTCAGGGTGGCGTGCCAATTCGCGGTATCGAACGAGCCATAACCACCGCCGATTTCGGCATTGGCCTCGTTGCTTGGTTTGCGGGGGACGTAGTTGATGGTGCCGCCCAGCGAATCGTAGCTGTTATTGGCCGGATTATTGATGCCGCGGAAGAGCTGAACGCTTTCGAAATCGTTCGCCGTGAGCAGCGTATTGTTGTCATTGTCCGCCTGCGCGGTGACGGCGCCGTTGAAGGCGTCATTGAGGCCGACACCGTCATAGGTTTCCGAGAATTGCGAGGAGTTGAAGGCGCGAAACGTCACCTGCTGGTTGACGCCACCCGGGCCGTTATTGGTCACAAAGATCGACGGTTCACGCCGCAGAATATCCTGCGCCGTCGCCGCCGGGGATGCGGTTTCGACGGTTTTTTTGGAGATCACGCTGGCGGAGTAGGTTGATTTAAGCGGTACTTTCACCGGCGCCTTCGCGGCGGCGCTGGTGCCGCCGGCGGTTTTGCTGATCGCCTCGATTGAGGTTGAAGTGGTGGCGGTCTGCGCGGCGGCGGCAAAGGCAATGAAGCTGCAGGCGGTGCCGAGCAGCAGACGCGACTTGATCATTTTAATATCCCTGTTGAGTCGCCGGGGTATCTAGTGGCCATCCATGGCAGGCGAATGACAGGGGCATGCAGTTTTAATGACAATCTTGACGCTACGATTATGCTGCCTTCATAGCGGCGTGCAACGTTAACGGTCGGTATCATTGGCCTGTCGGGGTAATATAGCGGCTGCGGATGAATCGGCACCTGTGCGCGGTGCGGGCGAGTGGCCGGTAGCATTCCGGTCAACAGAAGCGAATTCAGTGCCACCGGCACCGGGACAAACGCATAACCAAGCGTTAAGATATGAGGGCCTCCGAGTGCGGCGGTGAACGCCACGGCACCACTCGACGGGTGTACGCAACGTAGCAGCGACATGGCAGCAAGGGCACAGCCGACTGCCACATCAGTTCATTTATCTATCCGGGACGATAGAAGGTCAGCTTATACAGCATAACACCCTAAAGCAATAAATATGCGATACCGCCAATGACGATGGCTACGAGGATGATCGTTATGAGCGTCAGGGCGAAGCCCGCAGCATGAAATAATCGTCTCACGATCTCGCGGCAACGCGTCCGCCATGCGGCCCCGAGGAAAAGGTTTTCATGATAAGCCTTGAAGAGGTTCATGATGGTGCGGCTTCATCCGGCTGCAACGTAGCCGAAAGCAGAAGCGCGGGATCCGGCGCCGACCGTGGGGTGCACTTATCGAGCTTTGGCGGGATAGGTTTGCGCCTCAGGAAATGCACCTCGCGCCGGGATTCCGCTTCGAATTCGCGCCAGCGCAGTTTAATCAAATCGCCGCGTGAAATGATGCCGAGCAGCTTACGCGTTACGGGATCAATGACTGGGAGCCGCGGGGCTTGCCGGGTCATCATCCGCACAGCCACTGTGGAAATCGTCTCATCGGGCGTCGCCGTCGCCGTTTCAACATTGGCAAGGATATCGGTAAG
>JAKBCH010000056.1 GCA_021808055.1 Pseudomonadota bacterium
TCGGCCGCCTGGCGGATGCGGCGGTGCTGCGCCACAGGGCGGCGGATGGCAGCGTGCGCGACAGGTTATTTGATATTCTGTTGCGCCGGTTTGACTATTTGCAGACGCACCGCGCCGGAGTGGCGGCACTGCTGCGCGTTTTGCCCTTTTGCCCGCCGCTGGCGTTGGCATTGGCGGAAATGAACCTCGCCTCGATGGGCTGGCTGCTGGAAGGGGCGGGGGTGGAGGCCACCGGCATTCGCGGCGCGTTGCGCAAGCGCGGGTTGCTGGCGGTCTGGCTTTACGGCCTGCGCGCCTGGGCGGAGGATGAAAGCCCGGACCTGACCGCCACCATGGCGGCGGTGGATACCGCCCTGGCGCGGGCCGAAACCTTCGCTGAACGTTTTCATCTTCCAGCCCGCCCACGCCAGAACCTTTCACACCAGAACCGGAGGCCCCCACCGGTTAAACCCGGGCTTTAAACCAGGAGACAGATCATGGTTGAGAAAAAAGCAAAGCCGACCAGCGCGAAGCCGGATTTCGACATGAAGACGCCTTTTGGAAATATGCAGTTTCCAGCCATGCCGGATATGGAGGCTGTGCTGGCAGCCCACCAGCGAAACCTGGAAGCGCTGACAGCAGCCAATCGCGCGGCGATGGAGAGCGCACAGCTTGTCGCCCTGCGGCAGAGGGAGATTTTGCAGGAGACGATGGCCGGGCTTACCGCCGCCATGACCGAGACTCCCGCCAGCAAAACGCCCTCCAGCCAGGCTGCCCGGCAGACGGAGCTTTTGAAGAAGGCTTATGAAAATGCCGTGGCCAACACCAAGGAGCTGGGGGAGCTGATCCAGAAATCCAACGCCGAGGCGATGAACAAGCTGAACACCCGCTTTTCTGAGGCGATGAGCGAAATGAAGGCCCTGCTGGAGAAAAGCTAGGCTTTTCCTGGTGCGGTGACGGGGCCATATTGGCTTCATGTCCAGCGCCACGCTCCGCCCCATGCCGCTCACGTTCATTCCTGAGCGCCAGCCGCCACGCAAACTGCAAAACCCTCTGCGCGTGGTTTCAGAATATGAACCGAATGGCGACCAGCCCACCGCCATCCGCCAGCTTGTAAGCGGGCTGGAGGCGCAGGAGCGCGACCAGGTGCTGCTGGGTGTGACCGGCTCGGGCAAAACCTTCACCATGGCGAAGATTATCGAGGCTGAGCAGCGCCCGGCCTTGGTGCTGGCGCCCAACAAAACCCTCGCCGCCCAGCTTTACGCGGAGATGAAGTCCTTCTTCCCTGATAACGCGGTGGAATATTTCGTCTCCTATTACGATTACTACCAGCCCGAAGCCTACGTGCCGCGATCAGACACGTACATTGAAAAAGACAGCGCGATTAACGAAACCATTGACCGTATGCGCCACGCCGCCACCCAGGCGCTGCTGGAGCGGGGTGATGTGATCATCGTTGCCTCGGTTTCCTGCATTTATGGCATTGGCTCAGTGGAAACCTATTCCAAGATGGTGGTGCGGCTGGAAACCGGCGGGCGGATTGAACGGGACGCGCTGGTGAAGGCGCTGGTTGATTTGCAATATCGCCGCAACGACATGGCCTTCGCCCGCGGCAGTTTTCGCGTGTGCGGCGAAACAGTGGATATTTTTCCCTCGCAGTTCGAGGACCGCGCCTGGCGGGTTTCGTTATTTGGAGACGAGATCGAGAAAATTTCGGAGTTCGACCCGCTCACCGGCGAGCAGAGCGCGGTGTTGAACGATATTTCGATTTACGCCAATTCCCATTACGTAACCCCGCGCCCGACGCTGACGCAGGCGATTTCTAAAATTAAAGTGGAACTGAAAGACCGGCTGGACGAGTTCACCGCCAACGGTAAGCTGCTGGAGGCTGAGCGGCTGCAACAGCGTACCACATTCGATATTGAGATGATGGAAACCACAGGTGCCTGCAAGGGCATCGAGAATTATTCACGATATCTCTCCGGCCGCAACGCGGGCGAGCCGCCGCCCACATTGTTTGAATATCTGCCTGAAAATGCCTTGCTGTTTGTGGATGAAAGCCATGTGACGGTGCCGCAGATCGGCGGCATGTACAAGGGCGATTTCGCGCGCAAATCCATCCTCGCGGAATATGGGTTCCGGTTGCCGAGCTGTATCGATAACCGGCCGCTGAAATTCGAGGAATGGGAAAGCTTTCGCCCGCAAAGCGTGTTTGTTTCCGCAACGCCTGGCCCGTGGGAGATGGAACGCACGCAGGGTGTGTTCGCCGAGCAGGTGATCCGCCCGACCGGGCTGGTCGATCCGGTCACCGAGATCCGTCCGGTCGAGCATCAGGTTGATGATCTGCTTGGTGAGATCAGAAAGGTTACCAAGCTTGGCGGCCGCGTGCTGGTGACGACGCTGACCAAGCGCATGGCCGAGGATCTCACCGAATATCTCACCGAGCAGGGGGTGCGCGTTCGCTACCTGCACTCGGATGTGGATACGCTGGAGCGCATCGAGATCATCCGCGATCTGCGGCTTGGCGCCTATGATGTTCTCATCGGCATCAATCTACTGCGCGAGGGGTTGGATATTCCCGAATGTATGCTGGTGGCGATTTTGGATGCGGATAAGGAGGGTTTCCTGCGCTCCGTCACCTCGCTGGTGCAGACCATCGGCCGGGCGGCGCGTAATGTCGATGGTCGGGTCATTCTCTATGCCGATACCATGACCCGCTCGCTGAAACAGGCGATTGAGGAAACCGAGCGGCGGCGGGCCAAGCAGATCGCCTGGAATGAGGCGCATGGCATCACCCCGCAATCGGTGCGCAAGACTATCGGCGAGGTGATCCATTCGGTGTTCGAGCAGGATTACGTCACTGTTTCGCCGACCAAGAGTGCCGGGTTGGATGAATTTGTGGGCAAGGATCTCGCCTCCAGCATCGCTGCCTTGGAAACCCGGATGCGCGCCGCGGCGGCGGATCTGGAATTCGAGGAGGCGGCGCGGCTGCGCGATGAGGTGAAACGGCTGGAGGCGCTGATGCTGGGGCTGGAACCGCCGCCGCTCTCCAGCCGGGCGCCGGCCAAGCCGAAAGGCCCGGTGCCGCTGGGGCCGGGCGGTGGCGGCTATGATCCGGCGATGCGCAAGGGCAGGGGGCGGGCGCGCAAGGTTTGACGGCGCGCGCCGCACTTGTATCCTGCACGGCATGAAGCTCTCCGCCCTCGCCCTGCTGGCCGCTCTGGCCCCGCTGCCATCTCTGGCCGACGCCCCTGATCTCGCCAGCCAGCTCACCGGCCAGCACGCCGTCTATAAGCTCGCCCTCTCCAAGCTGCGCACCCATGACATCACCGGCGCCACCGGGCAGATGAGTTTTAACGTAGTGGATGGCTGCACCGGCTGGGCGACGACGCAGCATATGACGCTGATCATCCGCAATGTTGATGGCTCGCTGACCAAATCGGTCAGCGATTACGTTACCTGGGAAAGCAAAGACGGCAAAACCCTGAGTTTTTCGCTGAGCGAGAGTGATAATGATGGTAAGGTGAAGATCGATTCTGCCGGCATCGCCACCCATACGGGTTCGGATAACAGCGGGATTATTAAATATACCACCCCGGCCAATACGGTTTTAAAGATGCCAGCGGGCACGTTGTTTCCCATGCAGCATACCGAGGCGCTGCTGGCGGCGGGGCGCGCGGGTGTTAAGTTTATCTCGCCCTTGTTGTTTGACGGCACCACCACCGATGGTGCCCAGGCAACTTTTGTCACGGTGCTCGGCCATCACGCGCCGGGCAAAACACAATGGCCCGCGCTCGATGGTGATGCCAGCACGGATGTCGATATCGCGTTTTTCGAGCGCAAAAACGATGATGAAACGCCGGATTTCCGAACCTCGATGCAATATTATGAAAATGGCGTGGCCACGGGGCTGGTGCTGGATTTCGGCGATTTTGTGATGACCGGAAAGTTGAACACGCTCAGCGTTCCGCGATCTCTCTGCCCGGCTTCCGGAACGCAGTGAAGCCACTTTTTGTGTCTTGCCAATTTCCGGTGCGCTGGCCCTAAAACAATGAGATAGAGGGCGATGCAGACGTCAGGCGCGCTCGCATTCCATCCGGTTTGTTTCAGAGTCTCTCGGCTGCAAGCGCATCTTTGCCCGGGCGTGCGCGTTGCCGCCATTTACCACAATCGTCAGCAGGGAGAGAAAAAGCTCCTGATCTGCGGTGGAGAGTGGTGCCATAACCCTCTCATCGGCGCGGGAGGCCTGCTTTTGCATCTTGGCCACGATGGTTTTGCCCCTGGCCGTCAGATCCATCAATTTCTACCGCTGGTCTGTGCGGCTGATGGAGCGGCGGATGAACCCTGCGGCCTCCAGCCTTGCCGCCACGCTGGCCAAAGTGGCGCGGTCCAGGCCGATTTCCTCGGCGATGGCGGATTGGTCGCGCCCGCCATGTCGGGCAATAGCCGCCAGCACGTTAAGTTGCGCCGGGGTGATTTCGAGCGCCGCGGCTTCCTCGGCAAACAAGGCCAGATGAATCTGGTTAAGGCGGCGGATGAGAAAGCCAGGGGTTTGCATCCACTGCGCAAATGCAGGGCTTAGTCCACCGCTACCGATATCCATAACCGATGCCGCCCCCGCGTTTAAAAAATAAGTTATCTCACGTTAAGTGCAACGGAATAGCATGGTTAATACAAAAAAAACAACCAGTAGAGGAAATCACATCAATTTGATCAACTTGTTGTGGAAGTTGCAACAACGGCGGCTCCGACTAAACCGGGGTCAGGGTGGATGATCAGCTTCACGGGTACATCATTTAAAAACGCCTCAAAGCGGCCTTTTGCGCTGAAACGCCGGGCGAAACCGCTCTGGGGTAACAGTGTCGCCAGCCTTGGCGCTATGCCGCCCGCGATAACCACAGCCTGCGCCCCGTGGATGAGTGCATAATCCCCCGCAACCGCGCCCAATGCCAGGCAAAAGCGCTGCACGGCAGCAGTGGCCAGGGGGTTGGTGCCTGAAATTCCGGCCTGCCATAAAGCGGTGTCTTCGGTGTAAAGCGTGGTGGTGTTTTCCAATGCCGCCAGCGTGGCGTAAATTTCCAGTATGGCGGGGCCGGAGACCACCCGCTCCGCCGAAACATGCCCATGCTTGGCGCGCAGGCGCAGCAGCAGCGCATCCTCAAACTCATCCAACGGGGCGAAGCTGGCATGGCCGCCTTCGCCCTCCATCACATGGGCCTTGCCGTTTTGGCGCAGCACATGCGCCACGCCCAGCCCGGTGCCGGGGCCGAGCACGGTGATCACCCCGTTTTCAGGCAGGCTTTTCTCGGGCCCAGCCAGATGTAAATAATCTTGCGGCTGGAGCTGGGAAAGCGCATGGCCCACGGCCCCGAAATCATTCACGAAACGCAGCATGTTCAGCCCCAATTGCGCTTGCAGAGCGGCTGGGCGCAGAACCCAGGGGTTATTGGTGAGTTTCAGCACTTCACCATGCACCGGCCCGGCAATGGCGATCGCAGCGTCTCTGGGTGCTTCGCGCCCCAGCGACGCCTCAAACGCCGCCCAGGCACCGGCAAAGCTTTCATGATCCTTGGCTTTGATCTTCACGGCCTCGCTCAACGCAAGGATTTTTCCGTCCTCGATTTCGGCGATACAGAATCGCGCATTCGTGCCGCCGATATCCCCCGCGACGATGTCTCGTTTTCCTGGCATTGTTCTTATGTGTTTTGTTCAAGCCAGGATGAAAGAGGTGATCGGTGGATTTACTTTATATTCCACAGCCGCGCGGCGGGGCATTACCCCAGCCGCGCTTCAATCATCAACCGTTTCATCTCCGCGATGGCGGCGGGCAGGCCGATCAGCAGCGCCTCGCCCATGAGGTAGTGGCCGATATTCAGCTCTGTCACTTCCGGCAGGGCGGCGATGGGCGTTACGTTGGCGAAAGTAAGCCCGTGCCCGGCATGGCATTCCAGCCCCACATTTGCGGTGAGCCTGGCACCCTCGGTCAGCCGTTCCAGCTCCCCCAATTTGCCATTGGCGTAGGCGCCAGTGTGCAATTCCACCACCTGCGCGCCCACTTCGGCGGCGGCATGAATCTGGTCTGGTTCGGGGTCTACGAACAGCGAAACGCGGATGCCCGCATCCTTCAGCCGGGCGATGGCCGGGCGCAGGCTCTCGCGGTGGTTGGCTACATCCAGCCCGCCCTCGGTGGTGATTTCCGCCCGGCGCTCCGGCACAATGCAACAGCCATGCGGCTTCAGCCTTGTGGCGATGGCGACCATCTCGGTTGTTGCCGCCATTTCGAAATTCACCGGCTTGCCGGCCCAGGCGCAGATCGCCTCGGCATCGGCGTCGCGGATGTGGCGCCGGTCTTCGCGCAGATGAATGGTGATGCCATCCATGCCCGAGCCGACGAGAGATTTCGCCACCGTCAGCGGGTCTGGGTGGTTGCCGCCGCGCGCATTCCGCAACGTGGCGACATGGTCGATATTAACGCCGAGCCGGATCATCATATGTGGATCGCCCGGCCATCAGTCGCCAAGGCGGCTTCTTTCACGGTCTCGCTCAGCGTGGGGTGGGCATGGCAGATGCGGGCCACGTCCTCGGCGGAAGCGCCGAATTCAATGGCGGTCACGCATTCGGCGATCAGCGCCCCGGCATCCGGCCCGATGATATGGGCACCCAGCAGCTTGTCGGTGGTTTTGTCGGCCAGCAGTTTCACGAAACCATCAGTGGCACCCATGGCGCGGGCGCGGCCATTGGCCATGAACGGAAATTTGCCAATTTTATAGGCCACACCGGCAGCCTTCAGCTCTTCCTCGGTCTGCCCGACGGAGGCAACTTCCGGCCAGGTGTAAACCACGCTGGGGATGGCGCCGTAATTCACATGGCCAGCCTGCCCAGCCAGAATCTCGGCCAAGGCCATGCCTTCGTCCTCAGCCTTATGGGCCAGCATGGCACCGGCCACCACGTCGCCGATGGCGTACACGCCCGGCACGTTGGTTTCGAAATGCTGGCCGATTTTCACGCGGCCACGCTCATCGGTCTCAACCCCGGCGGCTGCCAGGTTCAGCCCCTCGGTATAGGCGTAACGGCCAATGGCCAGCAGCACCATATCGGCGGTGATGGTCTCAGCCTCACCGCCCTTGGCCGGTTCCACCGTCAGGGTGACTGTTTCGCCCTCGACCTTGGCGGAGGTGACCTTATGGCCGAGCTTGAACTTGAAGCCCTGCTTGGTGAGAATTTGCTGGAAGCTCTTGGAAATTTCGCCATCCATGGTGGGGGTGATTTTGTCCAGAAACTCGATGACGGTGACGTCCGCACCCAGGCGGCGCCACACGGAGCCCAGCTCCAGCCCGATGACGCCGCCGCCGATGACGACCATGTGGCCCGGCGCCTTACCCAGCTCCAACGCGCCGGTGGAGGTGACGATGCGCTTTTCATCCACTTCCACGCCCTTTAGCGGCACAGAGGCAGAGCCGGTGGCGATGACGATATGCTTGGCGGTATAGGCCGTGCCCGCCACCTCGATCTCATTGGCGCCGGTAAATTTCGCGGCACCTTTGATCCAGGTGATTTTGTTCTTCTTGAACAGGAACTCGACCCCCTTGGTGTTGGCGCTCACCACCTCGCCTTTGCGGGCCTGCATCCGGGCGAGATCCAGCTTGATCTCGCCGATCTCTATGCCGTGATCCTTGAGGCTATGCCTGGCCTCGTGAAAATTCTCGGAGGATTGCAACAGCGCCTTGGAGGGGATGCAGCCGATATTCAGGCAGGTGCCACCCAGAGTGTCGCGCTTTTCCACACAGGCGACCTTGAAGCCGAGCTGTGCGGCGCGAATGGCGCACACATAGCCGCCCGGCCCGGACCCGATTACGATGACATCGAACATCTCGGCCATATTTTCTTCCCCAGGGACAACAGGTTCCGGTAAGGCTCATAGCCCCGGTTGCAGCGCGGAACAATTCGTGGTGGGCGGGGCAGCCCAGCATTTTAAGCCTTTCGATTGTTTCATGAACCGCTAACCCGTGCGGGAGGTTTTCACTCCCACATCAATTGTACGTTCAAGACAATCGTGGAGGCGAAAATGGGCCTGATCCTTCTCATTCTGATACTTATTCTACTGTTTGGCGGTGGTGGCGGCTATTATGCGCATCGCTCTTACGGCGGTTACGGCTCCGGCGGTGTGCTGGGCCTGGTCATCATCGTCCTGCTCATCGTTTGGTTGGTGGGCGGCTTTGCGTACCATTAACCTAGCCGGAAGCGTGCTTTCGTAACGGCGTCCTGGTCGAGTGCGGCTTTGATATCCGCTTCGCCCAACAGAGATGCCAACACAATCACCCGGTTGAAATATGGCGCGGCCCCGGTTGCGCGGTCCCGGTAGAGGGCTGAAAAGGCATTCGCCGCCGGGCCGCGTGCCGCACAGCAAAAGCAGCCCGGTTGGTGGCCGAATTTTGGGGCGGTAAAGCGCAGCGCATGGCCAAGCTCCGGCATGGCGTGGCCGCCCTCTACCAGCACGGCGTCATCCGGCCCCGGTGTGCCGCCTATATAAACGGGAATACGGCCATCTTTTTCCATGTATTGGAAATGGGGTGCGGGGAGGCTATTTGGCAAGCATGTCAAACCGTCCACACCTGCTTGAAGCCCTTTCCCGTAATGTTCTGCTCTGCGATGGCGGCATGGGCTCGCGTGTTCAGGCGCTCACCCTCGATATCGAGAAAGACTACTGGGACAAGGAAAACTGCACGGAAGTGCTGAACCTCTCCCGGCCGGATCTGGTGCGGGAGATCCACCGCGGCTATTTCGAAGCCGGGTCGGACATGGTGCAGACCAACAGCTTCGGTGGCTCGCCCATCACGCTGGGCGAGTTCGAGCTGACCGACCGCGCCTTCGAGATCAACAAGATCGCCGGTGAGCTGGCGCGGGAAGCCGCTGAGAGCTTCGCGGATGGCCGCCACCGTTGGGTGGTGGGCTCCATCGGGCCGGGCACCAAGCTGCCAAGCCTCGGCAATGTCGCCTATGACCCGCTGGAAGAGGCGCTGTTTTTGCAATCCCAGGGGCTGCTGGCGGGCGGGGTGGATGCCATCCTCATCGAAACCTGCCAGGACACGCTGCAGATTAAAGCCGCGGTGAACGGTGCCAAGCGCGCCATTGCCGCCGCCAAGAGCAATATCCCCATCTTCGTGCAGGTGACGGTGGAAACCACCGGCACGCTGCTGGTGGGGCCGGACATCGCGGCGGCCGCCACCATCATCAACGCGCTGGACGTGCCGCTGATGGGGCTGAACTGCGCCACCGGCCCGCAGGAAATGGCGGAGCATGTGCGCTACCTCTCCCAGAACTGGCCGGGCAAGATTTCCGTGCAGCCCAATGCCGGGTTGCCGGAGCTGGTGGACGGCCAAACCCACTACCCCCTCGGCGGGGCCGAGATGGCGAGCTGGGTGGAACGCTTCGTAGTGGAGGATGGGGTGAATCTCATCGGCGGGTGCTGCGGCACCTCCATCCCGCATATCCAGGCGCTGGACGGGATGCTGAAGAAGCTGGGCAACCCGCGCCCGGCCCCCATCGCGCGCAAATTTTTCTGGGTGCCGTCCGTCGCCAGCCTTTATGGCGCGGTGCCGCTGCGCCAGGAGAACAGCTATTTCTCCATAGGCGAGCGCTGCAACGCCAACGGCTCGAAGAAATGGCGCGAGCTGCAGGAGGCGGGCGATTGGGATGGCTGTGTGGCCATGGGCCGCGAGCAGGTGGCCGAAGCCTCCAACGCGCTGGATATCTGCACTGCCTTTGTTGGGCGCAACGAAACTGCCGAGATGAACGAGGTCATCACCCGCTTCACCTCCTCCGTCAACGCGCCGCTGGTGATCGATTCCACTGAGACGCCTGTGATTGAAGCGGCGTTGAAGCTGCATGGCGGCAAGCCGATCATCAACTCGATAAATTTCGAGGATGGCGAGGGCCACGCGACAGACCGGCTGAAGCTCGCGAAGAAATTCGGCGCGGCGGTAATCGCGCTCACCATTGACGAAGTGGGCATGGCGAAGGAGCCTGCGGACAAGCTGCGCATCGCCGAGCGGCTGGTGAAGTTTGCCTGTGAAAAGTACGGCCTGCCGCAATCGGATTTGCTGATCGACCCGCTCACCTTCACCATCGCCACCGGCAATGAGGATGACCGCAAGCTGGGACAATGGACCTTGGAAGGCATCAAGATGATCCGGGACAAATTCCCGGAGATTCAGATCATCCTTGGCCTCTCCAATATCTCCTTCGGCCTTAACCCCGCCGCGCGGGCGGTGCTGAACTCGGTGTTTCTGGACCATGCTGTGAAGGCCGGTATGACAGGCGCCATCGTCCACGTCTCCAAAATCCGGCCTCTGCATCTTATCGATCCGGCGGAGGTGAAGGTTTGCGAGGACCTCATCTTTGACCGCCGCGCGGAAGGCTATGACCCGCTGCAAAAACTGCTGGAGATGTTCGCCGACCGCAAAGCCGCAGACGCCACCAAGAAGAAGCGCGCCGAGACCGTGGAAGGACGCCTGAAAGACCGGATTGTGGATGGCGACCGCAAGGGGCTTTCGGACGAGCTGGACGAGGCGCTGAAAACCCACAAACCGCTTGAGATCATCAATAATATTCTGCTGGACGGGATGAAAGTGGTGGGCGAGCTGTTTGGTGCTGGCAAGATGCAGCTGCCTTTCGTGCTGCAATCGGC
>JAKBCH010000057.1 GCA_021808055.1 Pseudomonadota bacterium
ATTCCGCGGTGACCACCTGCGCCTATTGCGGCGTTGGCTGCACGTTCAAAGCTGAAATGCGCGGCGAAGAAGTGGTGCGTTTAGTGCCGTACAAGGATGGCAAAGCCAATCACGGCCATTCCTGCGTCAAGGGCCGGTTTGCCTGGGGCTATGCCACGCATAAGGACCGCATCACCAAGCCGATGATCCGTGAGAACATCACGGACCCCTGGCGGGAAGTGAGCTATGAGGAGGCGATTTCTTTCGCCGCCAATAAGTTCAAGGCCATTCAGGCCGAACATGGCAAAGATTCCATTGGCGGCATCACCTCCTCGCGCTGCACCAACGAAGAAACCTACCTGGTGCAGAAACTGATCCGCGCCGGCTTCGGCAATAATAACGTCGATACCTGCGCTCGCGTCTGCCATTCGCCCACCGGCTATGGTCTGGTGAACACCTATGGCACCTCCGCTGGCACGCAGGATTTCGACTCGGTTGATCATGCCGACGCCATTCTTGTCATCGGTGCGAACCCGACGGATGGGCACCCGGTTTTCGCCTCCCGCATGAAGAAGCGGCTGCGCGAAGGCGCCAAGCTCATCGTGGCTGACCCGCGCCGGATCGACCTCGTGCGCACCCCGCATGTTGAGGCCGAATACCACCTGGCACTACGCCCTGGCACCAACGTCGCTCTGGTGAACGCTCTGGCGCACACCATCGTCGAAGAAGGTTTGGCTGACGAGGATTTCATCCGCGAGCGTTGCGACTGGGATGAGTTCGCCGAATGGGCGGCCTTCATCATGCGCCCGGAAAACAGCCCTGAAGCCACGGAGGCTCATACCGGCGTGCCGGCGGCGGACCTTCGCGCCGCTGCCCGGCTTTATGCCACCGCGCATAACGGTGCCATTTATTACGGCCTGGGTGTTACCGAACATAGCCAAGGCACTTCAACGGTTATCGCCATCGCCAATCTTGCCATGCTTACTGGCAATGTCGGCCGCCCTGGCGTGGGTGTTAACCCGCTGCGTGGCCAGAACAACGTGCAAGGCAGCTGCGATATGGGCAGCTTCCCGCATGAGTTCCCAGGTTATCGCCATGTTTCTGACGACACTGCACGGCATATCCTGGAAATGGATTGGGGCGTTTCCCTCTCCAACGAGCCGGGCCTGCGCATCCCGAACATGATCGATGCGGCAACGGATGGCACCTTCCTTGGCCTGTACATCCAGGGCGAGGATATCGTCCAGTCTGACCCCGACACCAAGCACATGATTGCGGGGCTGACCGCAATGAAATGCGTGGTGGTGCAGGACCTGTTCCTGAACGAGACCGCCGACTACGCGCATGTGTTCCTGCCTGGGTGCAGCTTCCTTGAGAAAGACGGCACCTTTACCAATGCCGAACGCCGCATTCAGCGCATACGCAAGGTGATGGCACCGAAGAATGGTTATGCCGACTGGGAAGTGACTTTGATGCTGGCCAAGGCCATGGGCATGACGATGACTTACAGCCATCCGTCAGAAATCATGGACGAGATCGCCCGCACCACACCAAGCTTCGCTGGCGTTTCTTTCGACGCATTGGAGAAGCTAGGCTCCATTCAGTGGCCTTGCAACGAGAAAGCGCCCACCGGTACGCCGGTGATGCATATCGACGGCTTCGTGCGTGGCCGTGGCAAGTTCATCATCTCGGATTATGTGCCGACCGATGAGAAGACCGGCCCGCGCTTCCCGCTGCTGCTCACCACCGGGCGCATCCTTTCGCAGTATAACGTTGGCGCGCAAACGCGGCGTACTGAAAATTCCGCCTGGCATCCGGAAGACGTTCTGGAAATCCATCCCTTCGATGCAGAGCAGCGCGGCGTGAAAGATGGTGGCTGGGTTAAGCTGGCCAGCCGTGCTGGCGAGACCACGCTGCGAGCCAAGATCACCGACCGCGTGGCACCTGGGGTGGTTTACACAACCTTCCACCACCCGGTTACCCAGGCTAACGTCATCACCACGGACTATTCCGACTGGGCGACAAACTGCCCTGAATATAAGGTGACGGCGGTGCAGATTTCGCTCTCCAACGGCCCCACCGAGTGGCAGAACGAATATAACGCACATAGTGCACAGGCTCGCCGGATTGCTCCGCCTGTCGCGGCAGAATAAGCTGGGCTAAGTTCTTTCCGCCGTGGCCTAGCTGCGGCGGAAAACGGTTTATGCGCCATAGGCGCGCCATTCAAAGGCATATACTTCATGTCACACGGCACTTTAGACAGACTCGTCTACATGGCGAACCAGATCAGCAAAGCATTTGCACACGACCCCGAAGACAAGGCGGTTGGTGAAATTAGCAATCACCTGAAGAAATTCTGGGAAAAGCGGATGCTTGCCCAGATTTTTGAGCACGTTAACGCTGGCGGAGAAGGGTTGGATGCCCTGGCGAAAAAGGCGGTGGCCTCTTTGCAACGTGAAACTCAATCCGCCTGAATGCCCTGATCTGACGGCATTCTAAACAATAGAAACGCGATGCTCATTATCTGAGGATCGCGTTTTTTTGTCTTTTGGCTAGGGCCTGTGTTCATTTGACTGGGGGGATTCCGGCGCGGGATTTTTCCTGATTCATAGCAAATCAGCATTCTGAAGGGCTGATCGATGGGGCTTTATGGGCTGAACTCTGAGCAATGGGAGCGGTTTGGCGATCCGTTGAACATTCATAAACGGTTCAGCCGCTGGGCGAAAAGCAGCGTCTGGGAGCGGGTCTTTGCCTTTTTGGCTGCCGATGCTGACAATGAGTACGCGATGATCGACAGCACCATCGTGCGCGCCCATCAGCACAGTGCCGGCGCCCAAAAAAAGCGGGTAAAGACCAAGCCATCGGGCGATCCCGCGGCGGATTGAGCACCAAAATCCATGCCCTGGTTGATGCGTTGGGCAACCCTGTCGCTTTTAGTCTGAGCGGCGGGCAAGCCCATGACTTGACCGGGGCCGATGACCTGCTGCCCGGCATGCAGGCCGATTTACTGATCGCCGATAAAGCATACGATGCCGATGAACGGGTTGTCTCCATGCTGGCAGACAGGGATAAAGCCGCCATCATCCCGCCTAAGGCAAACCGAAAAATCAAACGGGACTATGATCGGGACATCTACGAAGCACGCCACCTGATCGAGAACTTCTTCGCCAAACTCAAGCAATTCCGCACCATCGCAACGCGCTACGACAAAACCGCCAGGAACTTCCTGGCCGGTATACACCTCGCAGCCGTCGCAATCGGGCTTAAATGACCACAGGCCCTAGTGAAATCGCCAGGCATGAGCAGGAAACCCGCGCTGCGTTCACAGCCCGGTTGCGCGGCCTGCGGGAACAATTCGCCAGCGTATTTCCGCCGGAAGTGAACCCATAGCTGCGGCGGCGCGCGGCAATCGGGTTGTTTGGAACCCTGCTTGGCTGCCTGCAAATGGCCCGCGCGGTCGATAATCCGGTTTTATCAGACCAAATTTTGGCAAGCGGGGTAGGGGCCGTGCGGCAACTGGCGAATATTTAGAGCGCTATCCAGATTTCAGGTTCACTCACAAACTGAGCTAACCTGAACTCATCGCACTCTGGCAGGCGGCTGCCAAATTCAGCCGCCTAGTTTCACGCTCTCATCGGAACCCAGCACGGCACCGGCTTTCCGCAATGTTTCAGGCCGTGTCATCGCAAGCCAGATGGCACCCAGCACCAGCACGGCAAACCAGGCGAGCGTGATCCAGGGCATCCAGGTATAAGGTGCGCCGGTGTTTTCCACGATCTGGCCTACGAAAAGCCCAATCATCAACACGCAGCCGAGGGCTGGAAGCAGCACATGGCGCACCACTTTACCGCTGCGCCGCTTCATGAAGTAAGCTATGGCGGCGATATTGGCGAGTACGTAGACAACGAGAATGGCCAGCGTGAGCAGGAAGCCAAGATAGCCATAAACATTGCTGCCGCCGTCGGGGTTTCCAAGCCCGCCTGAAAGCGCGCCAACGATGAGAACGCTAAGGAACGTAAAGCCGCTTTGGAACAGAACGGCGTTAGAGGGCGTGTTATGCTTGGGGTTGATATATGCCAGGGCGCGCGGCAGCAGGCCTTCCCGCCCCATGGTGTAGAGGATACGCACGATGCCTGTGTTTGAGTTCACTGAAACCGCAAACATGCTGGAAACAGAAGCAAGAATGATAAACGGCGTCAGCCACGGCGCATACATGTGGGCAAGGTCGTTCCAGGGTGTCGAGGCACCAGTAAGGGCCGCAACCTTGTCCACACCCAGCCCCACAACCTCAGCCCAGATGCAGAAAGTATAGAGCGCGCCGACCGCGATTGTGGAAAGCGCAATCGCCAGCGGAACGTTGCGGCGTGGGTTGCGGACTTCCTCGCCCAGCGTGGTCGCGCCTTCAAACCCTACAAAGCTCAGTGCCGCGAATACCGCGCCGATTATCAGCCCCTGCACGCCGTGGGGCGAGGAGGCTGGTGACAATGGCTGCACGGTGAGGCCATGCGCGCCGCCCATGGCCACCACGATAATCGCCATCGTCAGCACCACGGCCACCTCGATTGTGAACAAGACCATTGCCGTTCGTAGAGAACTTTGCACGCCTTCCAGCGCCAGAAAGGTCATGAAACCCCAGGGTATGATGGAGATCAGGCACCAGGGGATATTGACGCCGAATTCCTGCTGGATGGTCTGTTGCAAATACGCGCCGATCAGCGCCACTTCGATGGGCGGCAGCAGCGCATAGGCCAGAAACATCAGTCCACCGGTTATGAACCCCGCATGAGGCCCCAGCCCCTGCGCCACATAGGTATAGAAAGACCCGGCGCTGGGCGTCTCCGCCGCCATTTCCATAATGCCGCTGGCGGTGATGAGTATGGCGATAAGGCAGGCAAAATAAACAAAAGGCGTCGCCGGTCCGGAAAACGGCGTTGAGAATTGCGGATTGAAAAAGGTTGATACAGCGGGCCCCATGATGGCGGCAGACATGATAACCGCCCCCGCCAGCCCGACGGAGTTGGATTTAAGCTTCGCCTGCAACGGCGCGCCCGATTCACTACCTGCCATTTCGACCTCTCTGTATTGGTTTTATATTTTGCTTCCAGATCAGTTCTTTTTCTTTAACACAGGCAGTTTGAATTGTTCCTCGGATATTTCGAGTTCGTAATTCAAAAAAGCCGCAGCACGACATATCTCTATCCGGCTCTAAGCCGGGTTGCTCAATCTGGGCGCGCGGGCCGCACCCATCTCGGCGGAAATGGCGACAGACGCCTCAACCACCATGCGGCCCAACTCAACAATCCGGTCTTCATCGATTCGGGCCATGGGGCCAGAGACCGAAACCGCACCCACCACATCGCCGGTTTCATCAAAAACCGGCGCTGCGATGCACCGCAGACCAACAGCATGCTCTTCGTCATCCACCGCGTAGCCCTGAGCCTTCACCTTAACCAGCTCGGCGCGCAGCCCCGCCGGGCTGACGATGGTTTTGGCGGTTAATTTGGGCATACCGTGCTGGCGTAGAATCTGACCGATCGCCTTCTCGGACGTCTCAGAAAAAATGGCTTTCCCCACCGCTGAACAATGCATGGGCACCCGGGTACCGGGGCGGGCCAGCACACGCATCATCTGCCTGCACTCAACCTGGGCAAGGTAAACCGCCTCGCCCTTATCCTCCACCGCGAGATTAACCGTCTCGCCGCTGTTTTCCATAAGCTGGCGCAAATGCGTTCGCGCCAGGGCCGCAAGATTACGGGTTTTAATAAATGCACAGCCGGTTACAAAAGCCTGAACCCCAATGGTCCAGAGCCGCCTGCTGGTGCCAAACCGCACATAACGCTCCTGCTCCAGCGTGAGAAGCAGCCGGTGCGCGGTGGAAGCCGGCAGGCCAACCTGCTGGGCCAGGTCTGTTAAGCTGGCACCATCATCCGGGCATTCGGCAATGCGGTTCAGCAGCGACAATGCACGAACAAGCGACTGGACCTGGTCTGAACCGCCCCTACCCTGCCCGCTTCGCGAAGCCGCGGCGGTTTTCTTCGTGGTCGGCCGACGCGGCATCGCGGTCTCCTTCTTTCACGGCATGAAAGGCCAAGCGCTTGAAATTACGGGACGCTTTTGCCGATTTTCCACAATCCGGGAAAACCGCAGCGGCATTACCAGATTGGCCCCGATTTACACAAGGCAGTTTCTAAACTATGAGCTTTGCAAATACGGGTTCTAAAATTTTCCCGTATCATGGAAGCTGTCTCGAATTCCCTTATCGATTTGGGATATTCCCTCAGCGATCAATTCACCTGCCGGAGGACTCAATGGCAAAGATGACTGCAGTGGACGCCGCTGTGCTGGTTTTAGAGCGCGAGGGCATAGACATCGCCTTTGGCCTGCCTGGCGCCGCCATCAACCCCTTTTACGCCGCTATGCGCAAGCGCGGCACAATCCGCCACGTTCTGGCCCGCCACGTTGAAGGCGCGTCTCACATGGCTGACGGTTATTCCCGCGCGAAAGCCGGCAATATCGGCGTGTGCATCGGCACATCCGGCCCCGCCGGAACAGACATGATCACCGGCCTTTATGCGGCACAGGCGGATTCTATCCCCATGCTGTGCATCACCGGCCAGGCACCGCGCGCCCGCCTTTATAAGGAAGACTTCCAGGCAGTCGACATCGAAGCGATCTCCAAGCCCGTCACCAAATGGTCCTGCACCGTGCGTGAGCCCGCTTTGGTGCCGCGCGCCTTCCAGCAGGCTTTCCACGTCATGAAATCCGGCCGCCCCGGCCCGGTCCTGCTCGACCTGCCAATTGACGTGCAGATGGCGGAAATCGAATTCGACATCGACACTTACGAACCCCTGCCGGTTTATAAGCCAGCGGCCACGCTTAAGCAGGCCCGCAAGGCGCTTGAAATGCTCAATGCGGCTGAGCGCCCGCTTTTCGTCGCCGGTGGTGGCATCATCAACGCCGATGCGAGCGAATTGATGGTTGAACTGGCGGAGCTGACAGGCGTGCCCGTAATCCCGACCCTGATGGGCTGGGGCATCATCCCTGATGATCACCCGCTGATGGCTGGCATGGCCGGCCTGCAAACCAGCCACCGTTACGGCAACGCCACCCTGCTGAAATCCGATTTCGTTTTCGGCATCGGCAACCGTTGGGCCAACCGCCATACCGGCTCGGTTGAGGTCTATACAAAAGATCGCAAATTCGTCCATGTCGACATCGAACCGACGCAGATCGGCCGCGTGTTCGGCCCCGATCTCGGCATCGTCTCAGACGCCAAGGTCGCGCTGGAATTGTTCATCCAGGCTGCCAAGGAGCTGAAGGCTGAAGGCAAGCTGCAAGACCGTTCGGCATGGGCCGCGGATTGCTTGCACCGCAAGAACACCATGCTCCGCAAGAGCCATTTCGATGACGTGCCGCTGAAGCCGCAGCGCGTTTACGAGGAAATGAACGAGTGCCTGGATGCCGACACCTGTTACGTCACCACCATCGGTCTGTCGCAGATCGCAGGTGCGCAATTCCTTAAAGTCCAGAAGCCCCGCAACTGGATCAATTGCGGCCAAGCTGGCCCGCTGGGCTGGACCTTGCCCGCAGCACTGGGCGTGCGCGCGGCCGACCCTAACCGCAAGATCGTCGCCCTTTCCGGCGATTACGATTTCCAGTTCATGATCGAAGAACTGGCCGTCGGCGCGCAGCACAAGTTGCCCTACCTGCATGTTGTGGTGAACAATTCCTATCTCGGCCTGATCCGTCAGGCACAGCGCGGTTTCCAGATGGATTACGAGGTCAGCCTCGCATTTGAAAACATCAACGCGAAGGAAGACGGTGATTCCGTGCCGGGTTATGGCGTTGACCACGTTGCTGTTGCTGAGGGCCTGGGCTGCAAAGGCGTCCGCGTTAAAACACCAAACGAGTTCAAGGACGCGTTTGTTCGCGCTCAGCAGTTGATGGAAGAACATCAGGTGCCTGTCGTGCTCGAATTTATCCTTGAGCGCGTGACGAACATCGCAATGGGCACGGAGATCAACGCGATCAACGAGTTTGAGGAAGTTCTCGACCTCGAAACCTCGGTTGCAAAATCCTGAAACCAAACCACGCGTAATTGCTAAAGTTAAAAAACGTCGCGCTTATGTTAGCGCGGCGTTTTTTGTGTCCGAAGCTCACCATTGACAAAAACCCATCGAACGCGTTCTGATGCACATACCGAGGGGAGCTCCGAGACGGAGCTGAGACGTCGCCAGGGGAATTTCCCGCCGCGATAAACCCTTTGAACCTGATCCGGTTAACACCGGCGGAGGGGCGGGATTTATCAGGCGCAAAGCGTCCCCGCTCTCCATTCATTGTTGAGGAGAGTGCGCGTGCAACACCAAACCAAACCTGCTTCCGTTACCACCGGTCCCATCATAGGGTCCAGGAAATTTCACATCACCGCTCCGGGGCGCAGCGATATCTCCGTGCCGTTTCGTGAGATTGCACTCCACCCCAGCGCGCAGGAACCGCCCTTCCCGCTCTACGACACATCAGGCCCCTATACCGATGCGAACCAGGCCATTGACCTCAACGCCGGGCTGGCCAAGCCACGGGCAAGCTGGGTGGCCGCACGCGGGTTCACCCGGCTCTCCGGTCGGCTTGTGCAACCGGCTGATAATGGCTTTGCCGCGGCAGAAATGCTGGTGCCGCCCTGCCCTGCCCCGCATGATATTCATGCGGGAGAAACAGGCCAGCATGTCACACAATTTGAATACGCCCGTGCTGGCATCATCACTGAAGAGATGATCTACGTTGCCCACCGGGAAAATTTAGGCCGGGCCGCAGCCGCGCCGGGTGCAACCGAACGTCTGGCAGATGGCGAGAGCTTCGGTGCCAACATCCCGGATTTCGTAACGCCGGAATTTGTCCGCGCGGAAATCGCGGCGGGGCGCGCTATAATCCCGACCAACATCAACCACCCGGAAATCGAACCGATGATTATCGGCCGCAATTTCCTGGTGAAAATCAATGCCAATATCGGCAACTCGGCTGTCACCTCTTCTGCCGCCGAGGAGGTGGAAAAGCTCGTCTGGGCGATACGCTGGGGCGCTGATACAGTGATGGACCTTTCCACCGGCCGCAACATTCATAATATCCGCGGCTGGATCTTGCGTAATTCTCCCGTCCCCATTGGCACCGTGCCCATCTATCAGGCGCTTGAGAAAGTTAACGGCGACGCCTCGAAACTTAGCTGGGAGGTTTTCAAGGATACGCTCATTGAACAAGCCGAACAAGGCGTGGATTATTTCACCATCCATGCTGGAGTCCGGCTGGCGCATATTCCGCTTACGGCAAATCGCGTCACCGGCATCGTCTCGCGCGGTGGTTCCATCATGGCGCAATGGTGCCTCTCGCATCACCGGGAAAGCTTTCTCTATGAGCATTTCAGCGAAATTTGCGACATCATGCGTAAATACGATGTCTCCTTCTCGCTTGGCGACGGGCTGCGTCCCGGCTCCAACGCCGATGCCAACGATGCCGCGCAATTCGCCGAGCTGGAAACATTGGGGGAGCTGACGCAAATCGCCTGGGCCAAGGGCTGCCAGGTGATGATTGAAGGCCCCGGCCACGTACCCATGCACAAGATCAAAGCGAATATGGATAAGCAGCTCGCCACCTGTGGCGAGGCACCGTTTTATACGCTTGGGCCATTAACAACCGACATTGCACCTGGCTATGATCACATCACTTCCGCCATCGGTGCCGCGATGATCGGCTGGTTCGGCACAGCCATGCTGTGCTACGTCACCCCCAAAGAACATCTTGGATTACCAAATCGGAACGATGTAAAAACTGGCGTCATAACCTACAAACTTGCTGCCCATGCAGCGGATTTGGCCAAAGGCCACCCGGCGGCCAGATTGCGTGACGACGCCATATCCCGCGCCCGGTTTGAGTTCCGCTGGGAAGACCAGTTTAATTTGGGGCTCGACCCAGACACAGCGCGCGCATTTCATGATGAAACCCTGCCCAAAGAAGCGCATAAAACCGCGCATTTCTGCTCCATGTGCGGTCCAAAATTCTGCTCCATGAAAATCAGCCACGACATTCGGGAAGACGCCGCGCGCGTGGCTGGCCTGGAAGCAAAAAAGGCCGATTTTAACGAAGGTGGCCAGAAGATTCGCGTGCCAGTCTTGGATGATTAGAACTGGATGATTTTAGAGCGGATCACGAAATGATCCGCTCTAAAACAAAAAGATAGAGAACGATTTAGACTTCAGGCTTCTGCCCGCCGCGCCCGGCCAGATAAAGTGCTGGCAGCAAATTGGTGCAAAGCAAAGCGCTCCAGAGAATGCCGCCGCCGATCACCACCGCCAGCCCCTGCTCCGGCGCGGCACCCGTGCCGAACCCCAAAGCCGTAGGTAACATGCCCAAAATCGCCACGGCGGTGGTGAGGAGGATGGGGCGGAAGCGCACATTCAGCGCCTCCTCCACGGCCTCTTGCGGGCTCATGCCTGCCGCCTCGTTTCGCTGGGCGCGGTCCAGCAGCACCACGCCATGGTTCAGGCTCACCCCGGCCAGGGAGAT
>JAKBCH010000058.1:0-8345 GCA_021808055.1 Pseudomonadota bacterium
CGATAAGGTGTGCCATGCCGGGTGGAACGCCACCTCATCAATGCGGTTTCCGTAGCGGTCGTGTGTATGCAGTTCCGGGATGAAATGGTTAGCCAGCCGCGCCAGAGCCTGAACATGCGCCGAACCCACCCGCACGCCGCAGGCCGCCAGGCGCGGAACGGCCCATTGCGCGCCAAAAACGCGCACCGCGTCCCGCAGCGGCGCATCCGAGCGCCAGGCATCGAAATCCTCCAACGGCGGTGGCTGGTTACTGACCACATGCGTGGCATAGGCTGACATATGAGGCCTCGCGTTTTGCGGGGATCATACTACGGCCGGCCACCGCCGTCATGAAAATAGCGCCCCGTTACGCCTGCGCGAGCGCGCATGGCTTTATGGCTTTATCCAGCTTTTAAGCTCAAACGTTGGGGCCGCGACATCCTCTGGGGTTGGCATGTCTCCTCCCGCGGCCAACAATTTCCGGGCAAGCGCATGGTCAAGCGGCCGGTTCACGGATTCCACGCCGATCAGCCTGCCAGACCGGAAACAATAAACCGACAAACCAGCCTTGCCGTCTGCATTGGTTTCGCGGACCACTGTCTGGTCATGCGGTTGCGTCAGCCCGGCGATTTGCAGCTTCGATGCGCCCTGGTCGCTCCAGAACCACGGCAGGCTCCCGTAGGATGCGGGATGCCCGGTCAGGCAATCGGCAACACAACGCGCCTGATCCACCGCCCCCTGAACAGACTCCAGCCTTATGGTGCCATTTACCGCATAAGGGTTTGGGTGCAGCGCGCAATCCCCTATGGCCGATATGAAAGGATCGCTCGTCGTGAGATGCTCATTCACGATAATCCCGTTGCCAACCGCAAGACCCGCTTGTGCGGCAAGCTCCGTGTTCGGGATCACCCCAATACCCACAAGCACAAGATCCGCCGGGAAACGCTGTCCGTCACCGGTTTCAACGGCCTCGACTCTGGATTCACCTACGAGCCTCGCGGCCGTGGCGCTGAATTTGAACCGGATACCCTGCGCTTCGTGGGCGGCGCGGAAATAATCGGCCATCTCCTTCGAAAGAACCCGCGCCATCGGCCGGTCTGCTGTTTCAATAACGGTTACCTCCGCCCCGCGCTCAACCGCCACGCTGGCAAATTCCAGCCCGATGAACCCGGCGCCAATGACCACGACCCGGCCATTTTTATCCAAAAATTCACGCAGTCTGTCCGCATCGTCCACGCTGCGAAGCTGAGCCACGCCCGCAAGTTCGGCACCTGGCACCGGCAGGGGCCGGTTGCGCGCGCCCGGAGCAAGGATGAGGTGGTCATAAGCGATGGCTTCGCCGTTATGCAGCAGAACCTGCCTGGCAGTCCGGTCAATTTTTTCGGCCCTATAGCCAGCGCGGCGTTCGATTCTGTTATCTTGGAAAAACGCCTCGGGCCGGAAGCGCAGCGCCGCGCGGTCAAGCTTGCCCATGAGGTAGGCTTTCGACAAAGGCGGGTGCTGGTATGGCAAAGTCGGCTCATCCCCCACCAGGATAACCCTGCCGCCAAACCCCCGCTCACGCAAGGATGCCGCGGCCTGGAAGCCAGCCTGACCGCTTCCGATAATTACGACCACGGAATCTCCGGTCACAGCTGATACTCCGGCATCTCGACGATCAGGCCATCAAGCTCCGGCTTCATCGCGATCTGGCAACCCAGACGGCTGTTTGGCCGCCGCTCCGCCGCCACGATTTCCAGCGTCGCGGCCTCATCGTCCGCAATCGGCTCAAGCAGCGAGAGTTGATCCGGGTTGACGTAAACGTGACAGGTGCCACAGATGGCATTGCCACCGCATTGGCCAACAATGCCGTCAACGCCATGCTCAACAGCACCAGCCATGACGCTCACGCCCACCTCAACCGTAACAGATTTGCGGGAACCATTCGAGCTTACATATATTACGCTGGGCATTTTTAGAACTCCGTGGGAATTTTTGAAAGATTTTCCGGTATGATGCGCTTGGCCATTTTCATTTTTCTTAAGGTATGCCTCCGCACCTTTCACAAGAAGCGAGACCCAAGGTTAACCGAAGTGAACCGCAAACCCAATACCGAATTTGAGCAGTTTTTGCATCTTGCCGGTTTTATATCCTGGCATCGAATATCCATTTTTCTTCGTGGCTGCCATTTTTGTCTTGTTGTTTGCGCCTGCGTCTAAAGTGAACCGCACGAATCGTTTCTGCCTCGAATTCCTTCCAACGCAGCTTGATCAAATCCGCTCTTGATATCATGCCAACGAGCTTTTGCGTTGCAGGATCAACAACCGGAATTCGTGGGGCCCGGCAGACCATCATCCGTACAGCCACGGCTGATATTGTCTCGTTGGGCGAAGCGGTGGGAGGTGCCGCCTTCGCCAAAACCTCGGTGAGGTACCTCGTGCGTGGGATTTCCGCGCCGATCCAGTCAAGGATATCAGCGCGCGAAACCAGGCCGACAAGCCGCTGCTCCTCATCAACAACCGGATAACAACGGTGCCGGTGCGACAGATCGAGAAAGAAATCAATCGTGTCACCTACGCGCATGGCCGCATCCAGCGTTTGAACCGGGGCCGCCATGATTTCGCGTACACGGGTGAGAGAAGCCCAGTCGACGCTGTATTCGCGGGTGATATGATGCCCGCGCCGCGCCAGTTTTTCGGTCAAAATTGAACGCTTCATGATCAGCACGGTTACCGCATAACTCGCCATGCAGGCGGTGATGACCGGGAGCAGAACTTCATGATTTCCTGTCAACTCCACCGCGAACAAGGTTGCCGTCAACGGTGCGCGCATGGTGCCGCCCATCATCGCCGCCATGCCAAGAACCGGCCAAAATCCGGGTGCTGCGGCAGGCAGCCAGGGGGCCAATACCGCACCTAAACCACCCCCGATGATCAGCAGTGGCGCAAGTACGCCCCCAGATGTGCCAGACCCCAAAGCCACAGACCAGATAACGGCCTTTACCGCCATAAGCCGCAACGCCGACAGGCCCGCCAGATTGCCCGCGAGCATCTGCGCGATATCCGGATAGCCAACGCCCAGTGCGCGCGGATCAATGAGCCCGCCAAGACCAACAACCAATCCGCCCAGCACGGGCCACCACATCCAATGCAGTTTCTGCCGCGCAAACCAATCCTCCGTGGCATAAACCATGACGGTGAGCAGCGCCGAGCCAAACCCCGTAACCAAGCCAAGCCCAACCCAACCGATTCCGTGCATAGGGTTTACGGTTACGCCGCCGGTGAAGGGAAATAACGGCGCAGGTGCCAGCAGGCAGTTGCGCTCCAGCGCCGCGGTAATGCAGGCAGCGGCGACTGGCAGAAAACTGCGCGGCTTGAGCTCGAACAACAACAATTCAATCGCAAGCAGCATGGCGGCGACAGGAGTGCCGAACACGGCGGTCATGCCGGCGCAGGCGCCCGCCACCAGCAGAGTCTTGCGCTCCATGTTTGTAAGCGCGAAGAACTGGGCGAACAGCGAACCGATGGCACCGCCGGTCATGATAATCGGTCCTTCAGCGCCGAATGGGCCGCCCGTACCGATGGAAATGGCAGAAGAGATCGGCTTCAGGATAGCAACCTTCAGCCCCATGCGCGAGCCACCCAGAACAATCGCCTCCAGCGCCTCCGGTATGCCGTGGCCGCGTATCTTCTCACTGCCGTAACGCGCCATCAGACCTACGGCCAAACCTCCCAGGGCAGGCACCACAACCGTCCATACCGGCAGATGAGCTGGCGCCGTGCCCATGCCGCCGAGATGGCCTAAATATGCGAGGGATGTAACCAAAGCGATGAGACGGAGAAGCACCCAGGCCGCAACCACGCCGCCGGTGCCTACCACAATTCCCATTGCGGCAATGGCCAGCACCCTGGGTTCGGTCGTGAAATCTCCGAGCTTTTCTAAAATACCGTGCCCGCCGCCAGATACCGCCATGCCAAATATTACCTCAATTGCAACCGGGCGAACATATATATCGTATCACGATGTAATCAAGCCGACTATTCAAGCCTGCACAACAGTGCGTCCAGTAGCGGCCGAAGGCGCCTCAACTCCGCTTTATGCGTGACAGAAAGCGCCTGCAGCGCCTTCTCGGCGGCTGACGTCAGATGTAGCTTCATCATGCGCCGGTCTTTCGCGCCTGGCCTGCGTTCCACAAGGCCTAATATTCCAAGACGGTCCGCCAACTCGCTCGCAGTATGCGGCTGAATAAGCAGCAGATCCGCCAGCTCTCCAATGGAAAGCACCTTCCCCGGCGCGGCGCGGATTGCAAGCAAGGCCTGATGTTGCTGCGGCGTCAGCCCCGCGCCTTTTGCCGCATCCTCGCTGAAGTGCATGAAACGCCGCAAGGCGGCACGAATCGCAGCCAAGGTTTGATAGTCCTCATCGGTCAGCTGATCAGAAGGCGCTTGTTTTTTCGTCATGCCCCATAGTTACAGCCCGCCGAGCAAAAAAAGCCATACCGCGCGACGGCATGGCCTTTTGACAACTCAGCCCAGAGCTTCAGCCGGTCCAAAGAACTCGTACTGATACCTTTCGGCCGGCACGCCTAGCGTTATCAGGAAGCGCTTGATCGCCGCCATGAACGGCTTTGGCCCCAGGAAATAAACCTCACAGTTAAGATCGGACGGCAGCAGGCTTTGCAAATGCTCAACGGCAGGGCGGCCAAACGCATGAGCTTGCTCTTGCTCACCATGTTCGTACACAACGAAATGCCTGAACTGCGCGTGATGAGACGCCCAATCCTTTAATGTTTTTTCGAAAGCGTGCACGGCCTTATTGCGGGCGTAATGCAGAAAGATAACCTCCCGTTTGCCCTGGGCCAAAGTGGCCTCGGCCATGGCGAGCGTAGGAGTGATGCCAACACCGCCGCTGATCAATACCAGCGGGTTGGCGCCATCTTTCAAAACAAACTCGCCGGCGGGCGGAAAAACATCCAGCGTATCGCCCTGGTTGAGTTTGTCGTGCAGAAAGTTGGAGACAAAGCCACCAGGCTCTCGTTTGACACTGATGCGATAAGAGCGGCCATTGGGCGCAGCGGAAAGGGAATAATTGCGCCGCACCTCCTGCCCTTCAATGAAAAGCCTCACTCCCAGATATTGCCCCGGCGTGAAACCGGCCACGGGCTCGCCATCCACGGGCTCCAGGTGGAACGAGGTAACTTCAAGGCTTTCTGGGACCTTTGCCGCAACGCGGAAAGTGCGCCCACCGCGCCAGCCGCCGGGTGCGGCGGCGAGCTTGTCGTACATTTTCCCTTCAGCGCCAATCAGCAGATCAGCCAGCTGCTGATAGGCCGCCGCCCAGGCATCAATCACCAGATCCGTGGCGATATCCTCCCCCAGCACCTCGCGGATGGCACGCAGCAGGCACGCCCCAACAATGGGGTAATGCTCCGGCAGAACCTGCAACGCCACGTGCTTGTTGACGATCTGCCCTGCCAGAGAGCCAAGCTCCTGGAGCCGGTCGATATTCTTGGCATACATTAACACGCCATTGGCCAAGGCGCGCGGTTGCGTGCCGCTGGCCTGGTGCGCCTGGTTAAACAGCGGCCGCACCTGTGGATAATCCGCCAGCATAATCTTGTAGAAATGCGTTGTCAGCGCCTCTCCGCCAGCTTCCAGGATGGGAACAGTGGATTTGATGATGGCGGTCTGGGCGGCTGTCAGCATAGGCAGGCTTCCTTCAGTACGACACGGGCTCGGTCGTTTGGTTAAAACATGTATCTAGAATGCATGTTATACACAGCCCTTAAAAGATGCAAGATACATACATCTTTAATATTGAGCCCCAGGCATGGCCGTGGCTGGACATTCCGGCACCGTTCTGCCCATCTGGATTTTTAACGCTGCGATTGGCGAATTGCGGTATGGTCTCAACCGAGGTCTTCAGGGCGGGTTATGCGGGTTTTGCTGGCGGAAGATGAAAAAAAGACAACCGACTACCTCACCAAGGGGCTGCGCGAGGATGGCCATGCGGTGGAGGCGGCCCAAAACGGTGCGGACGCGTTGGAACTGGCGCTGCAGCATGAATTCGACGCGATCATCCTGGACGTAATGCTGCCGGAACTGGACGGCTGGGAGGTGCTCAAACGCCTGCGTGCAGCCGGGCGGAGCACCCCGGTGTTGTTCCTGACCGCACGGGACCATGTGGAAGACCGGGTCCGCGGTCTCGATCTCGGCGCCAATGACTATCTCATCAAACCCTTCGCCTTTGCGGAGCTTTTGGCCCGGCTGCGCAACCTGGCGCGGCTGCCCAAGGCCGCACCGGGCGGCGGGCTACTGGCCGTGGGAGACCTGGAGATCGACACACTGCGCCACCGCGTCATCCGCGCCGGGCAGAGCCTGCACCTTACTTCAAAGGAATACGCGCTCTTACTGCTGCTGGCGCGCAACCAGGGGCGGGTGCTCTCGCGCACCCTCATCGCCGAGGCGCTCTGGGGCGTGCTATACGACCAGCAATCCAACGCGGTGGACGCGCTGGTCCGCCGCCTGCGCGCCAAGCTGGATACACCTTTCGCAACGGCCTTGCTGCACACCATCCGCGGCACCGGCTATGTGCTGGATCGATGAGGCTTCCCACCATCCGTCCGGCCTCCATCAGCGGGCGTTTGGCGCTTCTCTACACGCTGGGGGCGCTGCTGGCGGTGGGGTTGTTCGCGCTGCTGGCAAACTGGAAGCTTGAGGCGAATTTTACCACCGCCCACCGGGATTTTCTCCAGGCCAAGGCGGCGGAGTTGCAAGATGATCTAAGCGATGGCGATGGCACGCCGGACGCGCTGGTCAAGGAGATATTGCAGGAAACTGCCGACGCCCGCCTGCGCCCCTATGAGGCCAGGGTACTGGTGGCGGGGCAACAGGCGGGTGAAACGCCGGGCATGGCCACCACGCTGCCCGCGCGCCTGTTTCCCGCCGCGCGCGGCGTACAGAGCCTCTCTCTCATTCCTTACCAAACCGGCGATAGCTCCTGGCTGCTCACCAGCCTGCCTTTGCAGGGGCCACAGGGCGTGAGCCTGCAAATCGGCCTGGACATTACGCGGGATAATGCGCTGCTGACGGATTTCCACCGTGCTTTGGCCGTGTTCTTCGTGCTGATGGTGCCGCTTTTGCTCGGCGCCGGACGGCTGGCCGCCGCCCATGCGCTGGCGCCAGTGGCGCGTATCGCCAAGGTGGCGCAGAGCATCACCCCCGCACAGCTTTCCCGCCGTATCCCAATGCACCCACCCTGGCCGCGCGAGCTGACCGGGCTGGTGCAGGTGTTCAACCAGATGCTGGATAATCTTGAGTCCAGCTTCGAGCGGCTTTCCCGCTTTTCGGCGGATATCGCGCATGAGTTGCGCACGCCGCTTTCCAACCTCAATGGCAGCCTGGAAGTCTGCCTTACCCGCCCGCGCGGCGCGGCAGAGTATTGCGCCGCCATCACCTCCGCGCTGGAGGATGGCCAGCGCCTCACCGGGCTCATCGAGAATTTGCTGTTTTTGGCACGGGTGGAGAACCCGAGCCATGCGCTACGCCATGAGCGTTGCGAGGCTGCCGAGATTTGCGCCCGGGTGGTGGCGCAGTACGAGGCGCAATCCCGGCCCAAGGAGTTGCGTATCCGCATTGAAGGGGCCGCCACGCTGTATGCGGACATGCTGCTACTCCGCCAGGCGGTGGGGAATGTGCTGGCGAATGCGGTGCGCCATGCGCCGCTAGGCTCGGAAATTGTGCTGGCCATCTCCGGAGGCCCCGCCAGTGGCGTGGAGATCGTCGTTGCCGACCAGGGGCCGGGCATTGCGCCTGAGCATCTGCCCCGGCTGTTCGACCGTTTTTACCAGACCGACCCGGCGCGCGGCCACAAGGCGGCGCAAGGCTCGGGGCTGGGGCTGTCCATCGTGCGGTCGATCATGGAACTGCACGGCGGGCGGGCGAAGATTGAGAGCACGTTGGGGCAAGGCACGCAGGTCACACTGCATTTTCCCTCCATGGAGGGCTGAACATGATAAAATTATCATTGAAATAGCGCGGTTCCGCCCGGCGGGCGGGCGTATCAGCGCCGGATGACTCGACGCTCAAAATTCATGCCGCCTGGCCTCATCGCGGCAGCGCTGGCGCTCACGGCCCAGGCCCCGGCCAGCTGGGTAACGGTGCAAGCCACGCAACAAGCCCCCATCCTTTCCGGCTTTGCTTCCGTGCAGCCCGGCGCGCCCATTACCATCACCGCGCTGCAAGCGGGCGTGCTCACCAGCCTCGCCGTCGCGCCCGGCGAAAGCGTGAAGCCAGGGCAGACGATCGGGCAACTCGGCGGCCCGCAGATCGCAGCGGCACTGGCCGCGGCGCAAGGAGCGAGCAACGCTACCGATGCCAATTTGGCGG
>JAKBCH010000058.1:8355-10504 GCA_021808055.1 Pseudomonadota bacterium
AACGTGGCAAATTCGCGGATCATCTCTCCACCAAAGCGGCGGTGGCGCAGGCACAGGCCGCAGCATCCTCAGCGTGGGCCAATCTTGCGGCGCTGCGTGCGGCCACCAGCCTGCAAAGCCCGGTAGCCGGGCAGGTGCAAAGCCTCAACGCCGGGCCGGGCACGCCTGTTCAGCCGGGTCAGGAAATAGCTGTGGTGCAGCCCGCTGCCGGGGCCTGGGTGAAGGCCGTGCTTTACGGGCCACGGACCTCCATGCTTTCCCCCGGCGATGAGGGGCGGTTTATTCCTGCTGATGGTGGGTCCGCCGTGCCGGTAACGCTGCGCGGTGTGCAGGGTGCGCAGCCCGATGGTGGGGTGGTGCTGGCTTTCTATGGTGCGGGTTTGCAGCCGGGCGAAGCGGGCACCCTCAGCCTTGCCTTGCCGCCCCGTCCTGTGTTGCTGGTGCCCAGCGAGGCGCTGGTGCTGGATGACGGGCGCTGGTGGGTAATGCTGCATGACGCGCAAGGCGACCATGCCGTGCCGGTGGTGCCGGGCGAAGCGCAGGGCACGCAAACGCCCATTCTGTCGGGCCTTGCCGCCGGGGATCAGATCATCGTCCAGGATGCCGCGCTGCTCTATCATCGCGGCATCGCGTCTCAATATCAGCCGCCGGATTAAACCATGCCAGACGCTTTGCTCCGCTTGGCTGCCCGCCCGGCTTTGTGGCTGATGATCTATGCCGCCTTGCTCGGTTTTGGGGTGTTCGCCCTGTTTAATATCCCCGAAGAGGTGCTGCCCGCCTTCAACTACCCCGAGGTGAGTGTGACCGTGCATCTGCCCGGCACCACCGCCACGGATATGGAGGCGATGGTGGCCACCCCGCTGGAGGGTGTGCTGCTCGGCCTGCCGGGGGTTTCCAATGTTCGCAGCACCATCAGTGACGGGCTGGTGGAGACCGATCTGCGCTTTGCCGCCACCACCAACGCCCAGGCGGATTTGCAGGCGGTGAACGGCGCCATTGAGCGCGGCCAGACCAGCCTGCCGCCCGGCGTGCAGCCTTTCACGCAGATCATGGGCAATGCCATCAACGAGGTGGCAGACTATGCCGTGCGCATCGCCCCCGGCACCTCGCAGGCAGAGGCGGCGCGCGCGGTGGCAATGCAACTGGTGCCGGCCTTGCGCGCCGTACCGGGGGTGCAACTCGTCACCTCCGCCGGGCTGGGGGACGAGGCGCTTTGGGTGCAACCCAACCTTACCGCCATGCAACAGGCCGGGGTTTCCGTGCAGGCTTTGCAACAGGCACTGGCCGGGCAGGCGATGCTGGTGCCGGGTGGTGCGCTTAGCCTTGGCCATGTCGATTCCCTTATCACCTTCGCCAACACCCCCAGCGCCGCGGCGCTAGCGCAAACGCCGGTGATAGGGCCGCACGGCCCCATTCCGCTAGGTGCATTAGCGCGCGTTGTGCACAGCACGGAGCCTGTGCATCAGCGAGAATTACTGGATGGCGAACCCGCCATCGCGCTGGTGGTTTTCAAGCAGCAGGGTGCATCTACGTTGCCAGTGACACGAGCACTCGCGCAGGCCATCAAATCCGTGCCGCTGCCGGAAGGCGTTTCCGTGTTGCGGATCTACGATCAGGGCCATCTGGTAGCGGCCACGAGCGATGATTTGCGCCGCAACCTGCTGATAGGCGGTGTGCTGGCTATTGCCGGGCTGCTCGCCGTGCTGGGGGCGGGCAGCGGTGCCTGGCTGCTGGCGTTGTCTCTCCCGGCATCGCTGCTGCTGGGCATCGCCGGGCTGTATGCCACCGGGCAGAGCCTCAACCTGCTTACCTTCGGTGCCATTATCGTGGCGCTGGGGCTGGTGGCGGATGATTCCATCATCGTGCTGGAGAGCATTTTCCACCGCTGGGAAGCAGGTGACGAGACCTGGCCCGGCATCTGGCGAGGTTTGCAGGAGATCATGGCGCCGGACATTATCGGCACGCTCACCACTATGCTGGTTTTCGTGCCGCTGCTGTTCACCGGCGGGCTGGCGGGGCTGTTCTGCGTGCCCTTCGCGCTGGGCATGGTCTTCTCGCTCGGTGCCTCGCTGCTGGTGTCGCTCACGCTGATTCCGCTGGGGCTGGGGCTGCTGCCGCGCCATGCCATGCACCCGCCGCGTGCCGCGAA
>JAKBCH010000059.1 GCA_021808055.1 Pseudomonadota bacterium
GATGGCCAGCTCATAAAGCCCGCCCAGCGAAGAGGTGACGAGGGCACCAGCTTGCTCCAACTGCGCGTGCCAGCCGGAGATGACCTGCCCCAGCGTAATCGGTGTTGCATCCTGCAAATGCGTGCGCCCGGTCATCACCACGTCGCCATAGGCAAGGCTTTTGGCCTTGAACACATCCGCGAGGTGCTTAACGGCAGGCAGCAGCTTTTCGGCGGTAGCCTGCACCGCGGCGATATGCATCACCGCCGGAAACGTATCGTTGGAAGATTGGCTATGGTTCACATCATCATTCGGGTGAACCGGCGTCTTGCTGCCCACAACCCCGCCCGCCATCTGGATGGCGCGGTTGGAGATCACCTCGTTGGCGTTCATGTTGCTCTGCGTGCCAGAACCGGTTTGAAACACGACGAGCGGAAACTCAGCATCCCATTTGCCGTCAATCACCTCCTGCGCGGCACGAACGATAAGCTGCGCGGTTTCGCCAGGAAGCTGGTCCAAGGCATCATTGGCCAGCGCGCAAGCTTTTTTCAGAATCCCAAATGCCCGCACCACATCCCGGCCCCAGACATAACGCGCTCGCCCGATGCGAAAATTCTCCAGGCTGCGTTCGGTTTGCGCGCCCCAGAGGCGCTCAGCCGGAACCTCCACATCGCCCAGCGCGTCATGTTCGATCCGTTTTTCCGCCATCACCAATTCCCGTGCAAAAACCCTAGTGCCGGCAGAGGCTTCCACCGCCGGGGCAGATCCGTCCGGCGGATCGGCCTTATCATGTAACGTGGGACTGGCTGCTCGGTTCTTTCAAGAAAATTTGCGTAAGCGCGCACCTGGGTTTCGCGCCACGCCTGATCGCTCAACGCCAATGCGCGGCTGGGGAACACTTCCGCGATGCGGATAACCCGGCCAATGACGGCCACCACTGCCCAAAGGGAGTCCTCCCCGCCACGGCGGCGCTCAGGAGCCACAAAATCCAAATTCTGCCTCCAATTTAGCTATTCATATCCTGCCCGAAAACCAACAGCCTCCGCCAGCACTAAAACCAGCACGCGCGGGGCGCGTAGCAAATAACGCGGCCCCAGGCGGCGCGGTTCCTGGCAAAGGCGGTAGAGCCATTCCAACCCGGCACGTTGCATCCAGGCCGGTGCGCGGCTTCGGGTTCCGGCGGCGAACTCCAATGCCGCGCCAATGCAAAGCCCAAGCCCCGCCGCCTGGCCTTGCCGCGCAATGTCCTGGGCCAAAAGCTCCTGCACCGGCGAGCCGATTGCAAAAAACACGAAACGGGCGTTTGCGCTGGCGACAAAACGCGCGGCCTCGGCAAACGCGGCTTGGTTATGCAGCAGCCCCATCGGCGGGTTGTGCCGGATAAAGTTGATACGCGGAAAACGCTCTTGCAAGGCAACGAAGGCAGCATCATTCATGCCGACCACCCCGGCGCGCTCTCCGGCCAGGCTCGGCAACAGCATGGCGGTCAGGTCAGCGCCGGTGACGACGGGAGGTGGATATTGCCCCAAAAGCCTTGCAAAACGCGCCAGAAATCGTGAATCAAACAGCCGGAACAACGCCGCTTCATAAGTCTGCCTGAGCGCCGGGTTGCGCCGCAACCGATCCAGATGGTCAGCATTGGGGGTCACGACATAAGCAAACGGCGCATTCGCGGGGCGAGCCAGAAGCGTTTCGCATATCTGCGCCAAAGGCCGATCGGAAAAGCAAAGTCCCAGAAAATTCACGGCGTCCAGCTTAACCCGAAGGTCAGCACGTGCTCGTTGGCGGCACCTAACAGGTTGGATTGCCGGTCGTTGAACCCATAACGCCCCGTAAGCGCCAGCGCCGGGCTCATCTGCTATTTTACCTCCGCGCTGGTGGTAAAGATCGTTTCGCGCAAAGCCGTGTGAAGATAAGCGGCGTTGGCGGCATTGGCCATCGCCTTCAGGGTAATGTCGCGTAATCCTGAGCGGATGTAAGTGAATTTTGCTTCCGTAAGTGTGTAGGGCACAGCGCTCAACCGGTCAGGGTCATCGATCTCGCGGGCCAGGTTGAGGCGCAATTCATCCAGCGGGTCGGGCGACCAATCCAGCCGCGCCTCCAGCACCGGCGCTGCAAGCCCTCGCCCCACACGTGGCGCACGCCAGGCACCACCCGCCAGGGCGGAGACGGTCCATAGGCCGTCAGCCTTGTCCTGCAATCCCGCCAAGGCGGCGTAATTGTTTGCATCCTGGGCAATATCCGCACCTGTACTCCGGCCGCCCTGCAATTCGGCGACATAAGAGAGCGCCGCGCCGCTATCGTAATGTAACCGCAGGCTGGCCCGCAGATCCTGTCGGTCTTGCGACGCAAGATGAACGAAGTTGTAGAAACTGGCGGAAACTTGCGGCGAGATGCTGAGGCTGCCAGCGATTATGTTATCGCGCAGGCGGATATCCTTCAAGGTGAAGGCTATGGGTTTAGGGATGACAAACGAGCTAAGCGCGAAGCCGGTTTCCGCGGATTTTACAAAGGCACCTGAAAGGATGAGCGTCTCACGCGGGAATTGTACACGCTCCCCCGCAGCCAAGGCAGCACTGGTTACGTTTTGCGCGCGGTTTTGCGGATAAGCGCTTGCATCGGCTTCGGCAAAAGCCCCGAACCCAGCCAACGGGTCCGCCAGCAACAGGCTGGGCGTTAGGCCAAAAACAGAAGAACCTATGCTGCCGTTTGGGGCTGAATCATAGCCACCCCGCGCGGCAACGCCGGGGGAAAGATGAAGCCCACCGAATGTCCAGCCCGTGGCACCAGGCGCTATTGCGCGCCGCGCTAACAGCCAGGACGGGGCTGCCCCATAACCCGGAACAGCGCCGGGCAGCAGCTCATCCAGCATTTGCGCCCGCGCCGGAACCGGCACAGCCAAGGGTAGCAAAACAAGGGCGCGACGAAAAACCATGCCCCACGGATAACAGTTTTAATGGAGTTGTGTTAATGATTAAACAATCTTAGGTTTATTTTATACGCGATCGGCGTGTGGATATCGACATAGCCAAGGGGCTCGTCATTTTGCTCGTTGTGTTCGGGCATCTGGTGGCCCGGCAAGACCCGCAGGGCGTGCATTGGTACGAGCCGCTGCGCCGCGCGATTTATGCCTTTCATATGCCGTTTTTTCTTTATCTCAGCGGGCTGGTTGCAAGTTTTAGCTTTCTGGCTGCCGAAAGGCGGGGGGGGGTGGCAACCTGCCAGGGCGCGGGCAAAGCGGCTGCTCATCCCGTTTTTTGGGTTGGGTCTGCTGGTCCTGGCGGGTAAACTTGTCGCCGCGCGATTTTTGTTTGTGGATCATGTGCCGGAATCTTTCGCCTTGGGGCTGGACGGGCTGTTCTGGCACACCGCCGATAGCCCGGCCCTTAGCATCTGGTATTTGTTCGTGTTGTTCGTGCTTTCCCTCGCAACGCTGTGGGCAATGAACGGCAAGCCAAACCGGCTGCCGTGGTTGTTGGCGGCATCGCTGGCTTTGTGCTGGTTGCCCGTGCCCCCATATGTTTATGCTGACAGGGTTTTCACCTACGCACCGTTTTTTTTGATGGGTGCCGTTGCAGGCTTCGTAGAACCGCGCTGGAATATTTTAATGGACAGGCTTTGGCCATTGGCCTTTGCGGCGTTGCTGGCGGGGTTAATCGGCGTGGCACTCTGGGGCCAGGAGGTTGAGCAAAAAGCGGTGATGCTGCCGCTTGGCGCACTTTCCATGCCCGCGTTGCACGGAGCGATGCGGCGGATACGGCCAGGCCTGGCGCAGGAGATGCTGCTGTTTTTCGGGCGCTACAGCTTCATGATTTATCTCGGCAACACCATCTGCATCGGACTTACCAAAGGCGTTATGCTCCGCTTCACCCCCTGGGATGGCGCACATTTTCTATTTTTCGCACCGCTGTTGCTGGCCGCTGGGCTGTTCGGCCCGGTTGCTCTTAAACGCTATGGGTTTTCTAATTTACCCGCGCTCGACCGACTGACGGATTAGCCTTCTTTCGAGAAATATCCGCCATAGCGCGGGGCGTAGAACTCAGCGTCGGCATGGCCGGAGCGCCCATGCGCTTTAGCATCCACCCGCGTCAGCACCGCCCCGGCGAGATTCGCCCCTGCCTCATGCAGCAAAGTTATGGCGCCGTGCACCACGCGGCGCGGCGTATGCCCCCAGCGTACGCACAACACTGCAGCATCGGCCAGGCGCGCCAGAACCCGGCCTTCCGCCAGAGCAAAGGCTGGTGGCGCATCCAGCAACACGATGTCGTATTTGTCGCGGAGCGCAGCCAGCAAAGCGGGTAGCGCCGGAGAGAGAAACAGGTTCAGCGCGGCGCGGCTCTGAGCGCCGGCGGGCAGCACATCGAGGGGTGTCAGCCGGTCTTGCACCACGCAGTCAGCCAAAGCCGCTTGTCCCGCCAGGTGTTCGGCCAGGCCCGGCTTGCCCTGAATGCCAAAAATCGCGTTGAAGCTCGGCTGGCGCAAATCGCCATCTATCGCCAGCACTTTCAAGCCAGCAGCCGCCAAGGCGCGGGCCAGGGCAATGCAGAGCGTGGTCTTGCCTTCATCCGGCCGCGCGGCCGTGACCGCCAGAATGCGGCTTTGCCCCTGGCCCAGGCCAAGCCCCATCCGCAGCGCCCGCAATTGTTCAGCATACAGCGAAAATGGCGCAACCAGCGAGGCCTCGGCTGGATTTTTCGTTTCCGGCAGCAATGCATGGCAGATAAGTCCAAATTCCCGCCGCAATGCCTCGCCGGAGCGCAAGGAGGTGTCCAGCGAGTCCAGCAATCCCGCCAGCAAAACGCCCAAGCAAAGCCCCAAAACCAAAGACGCGCCGAGCACCAGAGGCGCATGGCGGGAGACAGGGTGCGCGGGCACGGCCGCGGCGGAGAGAATGCGCGCGTCAGGTTTTGTTAAGGAGGCATCCTGCGCCAACTGCCCGGCCTGGAGGGTCATGGCGCGCAGCATGTCCCGCCCGGCGTCTGCCCGTTGCTCCAGCGCGCGCACCGGCGCGGCTTCCTCATCCTCGGTTTGGCTCTGCGTGCGGGCATGGGCCAGGGCCGTTTGCAACGTCATGACCTGCGCTTCGTCCGCTGCCACCTCTGCACGCGCGGCGTCCATCTCGCGGTTGGTTTCGGCGGCAATCTGCGCGGTGAGTGCCCCAAGCTGGGCGCGAACCGTCACCAAAGGCGGATAATCAGCGCCGTATTCACTGGTAAGGGAATGCAGTTGTGCGGCTAGCTGCGCCTGCTGGGTACGCAGCGGCAGCAAATTTGGCGCGATGGCGGCGTTGGCGGCGGCTTCATCACCGCCTGCCTGGGTGGCAGCGTCCAGCCGCGCCTGGGCCATGGCCAAACCAGCCTGCGCCTCCACCAGCGAGGCCGCGAGGCGGCTCGCGGTTTCCGTGGTGAGCGTGGCCTGCGCGCCCTGCACCAGCCCCGCCCCTGCCCGCGCCTTGGCCAGAGCCGTCTCGGTATCGTCAAGCTGCTGCTGCACCACGGCGGAATGGGCTTCCAGCCAGTCTTGCGCATCCGTTAACGCCTGGAAGGAGGTTTCGCGCTCATGGTTCAGGTAAATCTGCATCGCCAAATTGACGGCCGCGGCGGCAAGCTGGGCCGATGGCGCGGCGAAAGAAACGCTGATCACCCGCGAGCCGGGCAACACTGAAACACTGAGCCGATTTTGCACCTCACCCGCCAGGGCGGCGCTGGTTTGCGGGGCCGGGTGTGGCAACAGCGTGAAGGGAAAATGGCGGTGACGGAGGACAGGATTGAAGATGGGGCTATTCATCAAGTTCAGCCGTTGGGCAATGGCGGTCGCGGCGGGCAGCGAGGCGATGATGGCACCTTGACTGGCCGTTACGGCATCTTCGTCCAGCCCGCTTTGCGCTGTGGCGGAAGGACCGCCCGGCACCGCCGCGCCCGCGGGGTCGTACAGCACGATGCCGGTGGCGCTATAACTGGCGGGTAGCACGGCCAGAGCGATCGCGGCCAATGCGGGAATGGTGATGGCGCTGGCCAACACAACCCGCCAATGCCGTCGCAAACTTAACCACTGTGCCGCAGGCGGCTGCATGGCTGGCAAGGCAAGGCCAGGAAGCGCGATGCTCATAGCTGAACGGTTAACAAAAACTTTCTAATTAAACAACCTATCGTTGTGGGTATGGCGTTACCCAAGGGCGATGGCCTTGGGCTGCTTTGTCGGTCCGCAGCATCACGCCAGATGCAGTCACCCAAGAAGCGACCGCACCGTTCATCCTGGCGAAAACAGGGTCCAGGGTTGCAACCCCGGCGCAGCCTTTCTGCGGCAAGGGCGAGACCAGCACGTCCGCCCCCTGGCAATTTGTCACTGGCGCGATGGCATATAAAACCCGCCCGATCAGGCAAGAGGAGCTGCTGCACTGCGCCGGAAGCAGCGGCATTCTGCCCCACACGCTTTGCCATTGCTCCAGGGTAAAATTGCTGGCCTTTGGTTCTTCAACCAAAAAAACATCCGCGCCTGAGCGGATGGCGATGAGCTTTGCATCCGATGAAATAAGCACATCCGGTGGGCGGGCCAGCAGCGCCAAGGCCAAACCCACAACCATGAACCCAATGCCCGCCAGCCGCGCGCGGGAGCGCCAGATGCACAGCCAGGCGAGGCCCGCCGCGATTAACAAAATGGCGGCATCCGGCATAGGCGATACGGGCATGAGCGCATCCGGCCAGGTGGCGATATGCTGCGTTACCCAGATTATGATGCCAATGCCCCAGCCCATTGGCTTGAAGGCCAGCCAGGCCAGATGCAGCTTCAGCAAAGCCAGGCCCGCCAGCCCCCAGGGCATGATCCAGAACGCTGTTAGCGGCACGGCGATAAGGTTGGCGGGGATCCAGTAGGGCTCTATCTGTTGGAACTGAAACGCCGAAAACGGCATGGAAGCGCCACCCGCCAGCAGGCTGGTGAACGCCAGCTCCACCACATGCATAAGCACCGCACCGCCCGCATTGCGCGATGCATGAAAGCGCGACCAAAAAGGATGCACCGCCGCATAACCCGCAATGAGGGCGGCCACGGCGGAAAAACTCATCTGAAAACTGGCGGAGAGAATCGCCTCGGGTGTTGCCAGCAGCAGGACCATCGCGGCGATGGCGAGCCCACGCATGGAAACCGCTTTGCGGCCAATAAGCACGCCCAAAGTCACCAGGCTGGCCATAGCGAGGCTGCGCAGAATGGGCAAATGCGCGCCGGTAAGCAGCGCATAACCGCCGCCGCCAGCCAGCGCCAGCACAGCGGCTATGGGTTTGCCCGGCAAGTGCAAAGCCACCCATACACTACGGGAAAGCAGCCACCGTGCCGCAAAAAACACCAACCCCATGACGATACCGACATGCAAGCCGGCCACCGCCAGAATATGCGCGAGACCCGACAGCACGAAGTCTTTGCGTTCCTCGGGTGGGATGATCTGCTCATCGCCGGTGAGCAGCGTGACGGCGATGGAGCCGGTGGAAATGGGCAGAGTATTTAAAATCGCCGCTGAAATATTTGCACGCAAAGCCTGAAGCGTATCGTTCAGGCGGTTTGGCGGGGCGGGGCGGATAAGCTTAAGCGGCGTCACAGCCGCGCCAACCGCGGCGATATTGGCGAAGTAATAATCCCGGCCCTGGTCCCACCCGCCAGGATAGGCCGGGCGCTCCGGCGCGAATAGCAGGGCGTAGCATTTCACCAGCGCCCCGCTGCGCGGCAGGGCGTCGCCGGGCTTCAGCTTAATGCGCACATCACGGCGCAGGGTTAGGCCGTAGCCAATGCGCGGGGCGCGCAACAACACTCTGGCACCGCTGGGCAGCGGCTCCACCCGTGCGACGAAACCAGAAAGGCTGGAGACCCCACTTGGCACACTCACCAATGGCGGCATCAAGGCCGTGCGCCACTCCGCCCTGGCAAAACCAAGCGAGGCCGCCAAAAGCAGAAAGCCCGCAAAACGCCAATAAGCGTGGCGCCAGCCCGCCGCCAGCGCCGCGCCGGAGAGGGTGAGTGCGAGCGCCCCGCACCAAAGCGGCGGCTCCACAGGCAGCGCGAAATAGGCGAGAATCGCCGCCCCCATGGCGACAGGCAGCAGCAGGAAGAATCGCCCTTGTTCAGCTTCGACCCAGCGCGCGAACCAGCTTGACGGCAACACCACCTCCGGTTGTTACCCAACGTTAACCTTCTTCGCCCGCTGGCACAATTCGGCGCAAAAGAGTAACAGGCGAGCCATGAAAGTCCGCACCCGCTTTGCCCCCTCCCCCACCGGCTTGCTGCATATTGGCGGCGCCCGCACGGCCCTCTTCAACTATCTCTTCGCCCGGCACCATGGCGGGGAATTTTTGATCCGCATCGAGGATACCGACAAAGCCCGTTCCACCCAGGACGCCGTGCAGGTGATTCTGGACGGGCTGGAGTGGCTGGACTTAACAGCCGATGAAACGCCGGTTTTCCAGACCAAGAACGAACCGCGCCATGTAGAAGTGGCGATGCAACTTCTGACCGAGGGCAAAGCGTATAAATGCTATTGCACGCCCGAGGAACTGACGCAGATGCGCGAACAAGCGGTGGCGGAAAAACGCGCGCCCCGTTACGATGGGCGTTGGCGCGACCGCGACCCTTCCGAAGCGCCCGAAGGTGTTAAGCCCGCCATTCGCCTGCGCGCCCCGCGTGAAGGCGAAGTAGTGCTGAATGACCTGGTGCAAGGCGAAGTGCGGGTGAAAAATGCCGAAATGGACGACATGATCATCCTGCGTTCGGATGGTACGCCGACCTATTTGCACGCGGTGGTTTGCGACGATCATGACATGGAGATCACCCATGTGATCCGCGGTGACGACCATCTTACCAACACCTTCCGGCAGATTCAGATTTACGATGCAATGGGCTGGGAAAAACCAAAATTCGCGCATATTCCTCTGATCCATGGCGCAGATGGCGCGAAGCTTTCCAAACGCCATGGGGCTGTGAGTATTTTGGAATTTCGTGAACAGGGCTTCCTGCCGGAGGCGTTGTGCAATTATTTGCTGCGCCTGGGTTGGGGCCATGGCGATGCGGAATTTCTGAGCCGGGACGAACAGATTTCGCTTTTCACGCTGGAAGGTGTGGGCCGGGCCGCGAGCCGCATGGATTACGCCAAGCTGACTCATATGAACGGCCTGTGGCTGCGCCAGGCCGATGATGCGCGGTTGCGCGACGATGTGGTGGAGCGCCTGGCGAAAGCGGGTATTCCGGTGAGCACGGCGGCGATGCAACGTATTCTGCATCTGATGCCGGGGTTGAAGGAGCGTGCAAAAACGCTTGAGGAATTAACTGCATCATCCGCCTTTCTGGCACGCCAACTGCCCCTGCCCTTTGAACCAAAGGCCGAAGCGTTGCTGACACTTGAAAACAAGGAAATGCTGGCGCGGCTGGTAAGCGTTATGGAAAACACCCACTTCGCGGCTGAAGCAATTGACGCTGCCTTGCGTGATTTTGCTGAAACTGAAGGGCGAAAATTGGGCCAGGTAGCGCAGCCGCTTCGCGCCGCCCTTACCGGCAGCACGACGAGCCCTGGCATTGACGCAACGCTGATTGCGCTGGGCAAAGATGAAGCGCTAAAACGTATCCGCGTGGCTTGTGCCTAGAGTAATTTGTGATTAACCTGATCCACCATTCTAGCCTGCGTGGCGCAAGTAGCTTTTGCAATCGTCCTGAGTAAATTGATTGAGCAGTGTCCCGACTTTTAGCCATGTCGCTTCGACGGTTCTCTCTGCGGCCTTTCGCAGAAGCATTTTGAGCTTTGCGAAGACCATTTCGATGGGGTTTAGGTCGGGGCTCTGATACCAGCTGACGCGGTTCCTGACGGCGAGGTTGTGCGCCGGTTGAAGCTGACACGGCTGCAGCCGCGCCCCTTTTATCCGAAGAAAGATGCTGATGCCCAGGAGGCTTTTAAAAAAACTTCTCCAGCCTGAGCCTGGAGGCTTTGCCAGCAACGGCTCGGGACAAGCCGGTCGAAGTTTGGTTCCAGGACGAGGCCAGGGTCGGCCAGAAAGGCTCCATCGAATATGTCTGGGCGCCCATCGGCTCACGCCCGTCCATGCTGCGCGACAACCGTCACGATTCCGTTCACATATTCGGCGCGATTTGCCCGGCACGCGGCGTGGGTGTTGCGATCATCATGCCCGCCGTAAATACCGAGGCGATGAACGAGCATCTGGCCGAAATCAGCACGCAGGTGAAACCCGGTGCGCATTGCCGCCTCGTCTGCGATGGCGCCGGATGGCACCAGAAAGGCGAGCGGCTGATTGTGCCAGACAACATCACAATGCTGCCCCTGCCGCCCTACGCGCCGGAATTAAACCCCATGGAAAATGTCTGGGA
>JAKBCH010000060.1 GCA_021808055.1 Pseudomonadota bacterium
AGCCGGTTGCCAAGAAGACCGCTGCTGCAAAGAAGCCGGTTGCCAAGAAGACCGCTGCTGCAAAGAAGCCGGTTGCCAAAAAGACCGCTGCTGCAAAGAAGCCGGTTGCCAAAAAGACCGCTGCTGCAAAGAAGCCGGCAGCCAAGAAGACCGTTGCTGCAAAGAAGCCGGTTGCCAAAAAGACCGTTGCCGCAAAGAAGCCGGTTGCCAAAAAGACCGCTGTTGTGAAGAAAAACGCAACCCCATCTCGTCGTAAGGTTGTGGCGCCGGCACCTGAAGCCGTGGTGATGCCTGAAGATACTGTGGAGATTATGACCCCCACGCTCGACAGCATTAACTAAACTACGATGACTTCAGGTTCGTTCACTTTGTGAGCGAGCCCGAAGTCTGAATCGCCCTCTATTTCATTGTGTTTAGAGCCGGATGTCGATTTTAGACTGAATCACATCGCGATTCGTCCTAAAATCATCCGGCTCCCCCCCTATCGTACCAAAGCAATATCCAATCAGATGACATCGTCTGATTGGTTAAACTTTCCTAATCAATTCAGAGAGAAGCATCCAAGCTTGCACTCTGCCGCCGCTCGGGCGATAATCAGCGCGGGAGATCGGCGGCGGACATCGCGGCCCGCCAACCTGGTCAGGGCCGGAAGGCAGCAGCCACAACGGATTTCGCATGGGTCGTTGTCCGGTCTCCCACCCGCATTCTCTACACCAAGGTCCGCGCCGCTCATGGGTTTGTTCGACGACGAAGCGCCAGACGCCCCGCCGCCGGGCCCAGGCCTGTTTGGTGAGGAGACCATGCAGGAGGCCCCAAAGGCCGCCGCCTACCGCGTGCTGGCCCGCAAATACCGCCCCACGACTTTCGATGATTTAATTGGCCAGGAAGCCCTGGTGCGCACCTTGCGCAACGCCTTTGCGATGAACCGCATCGCCCATGCGTTCATGCTCACCGGCGTGCGCGGCGTGGGTAAAACCACCACCGCGCGCATTTTGGCCCGCGCGCTGAACTGCACCGGGCCTGATGGCAACGGCGGCCCAACGCCAGACCCGTGCGGCGTGTGCGACAATTGCAAAGCCATATTGGCAGACCGCCACCCGGATGTGGTGGAGATGGACGCCGCCTCCAACACCGGCGTGGATGATGTGCGCGAGATTATCGAGGCGACACGCTTCAAGCCGCTCTCCGCGCGCGTGAAGGTGTTCATCATCGATGAGGTGCATATGCTCTCCAAGGCGGCGTTCAACGCGCTGCTGAAAACCCTGGAGGAGCCACCGCCGCATATTAAATTCGTGCTGGCCACCACGGAAATCCGCAAAGTGCCGGTCACCGTGCTCTCGCGCTGCCAGCGGTTTGATTTGCGCCGCGTGCCGGTTGAGCAACTCACCGCGCATTTCACCCGTATCGCGGCAAAGGAAGACATCGCAATTTCCGAAGCAGCGCTCACCCATATCGCCCGCGCCGCAGACGGCTCGGTGCGCGACGGGCTTTCGCTGCTGGACCAGGCCATCGCACGCGGGGCGGAAGATGGCGGCGAGATCACCGGCCCGATGGTGGCGGAGATGCTCGGCCTTGCGGATCGCGGTTTCGTGTTTGACCTGATGGACGCCGTGGTGAAAGGCGATATCCAGGCCGCACTGAAAATCTCCGATGAATCTTACGAGCGCGGCGCTGACCCTGGCGTGCTGCTGTCGGATCTTCTGGGCCTCGCGCATCTTCTCACCCGTATGAAATCCGTACCCGCTTTGGCCAAAAGCGGTGCGCTACCGGAGATGGAACGCACGCGTGGTGTTGCCTTCGCGGAGATGCTTTCCATCCCGTTCCTGGGGCGGCTTTGGCAAATGCTACTGAAGGGTTTGCAGGAAGTGGAAACTGCACCAGACCGCCGCGCGGGGGCTGAGATGATTCTCATCCGCCTCTGCCATGTGGCTGATCTACCACCACCCGGTGAGCTGGTGAAGAAACTTACCGAGAATCCCACCTCCTCCATCGGCGGCGCAGCACCCGGCGGACCAAATGGAGGTGGCGCGCGCGCGGTTGCCAATGGCAATGTGGTGATGCAGGCACACGCCCCGCGCGCCCTGACGTTCCAGGATGTCGTCGGCCTGGCGCAGGCGAAGCGGGATGCCATGCTGTATGCGCATCTGCGTCATTCCGTTCATCTGGTGCGCTTCGCCCCGCCGGTGATTGAGATGCGGCTCACGGAAGATCACCCGCGTGATCTGATCTCGAAGCTCTCGCACATGCTGGAGGAGGAAACCGGCCGCCGCTGGACCATCGTGCTCTCCACCCAACTGGGTGAGGCAACGATCGACGAGCAGGAAGGTGTTGCCACCGCCAAGGCGCGCGATGAAGCTCTGGCGCATCCGCTGGTGCAGGCCATTCTGGCGCAATTTCCGGGCACCAAGGTAGAAACACAAGCCGAGCCAGAGGCGGAACCCGATTTGCCTGCCGACTGGGCGGCGCTGGTCCCGCCGGACGAGTTATATGAAGGAGACGAGTAAATGAAAAACATCGCTGGCCTGATGAAGCAGGCCTCTCAGATGCAACAAAAAATGGCCGACATGCAGGCCAAACTAGAAGCCACCGAGATGGAAGGCGTTGCCGGTGCCGGGCTGGTGCGCGTTACTCTCTCCGGCAAGGGCGCGCTGAAGCGCGTGAAGATCGACCCCAAGCTGATCGACCCCGCGGAAGCTGAGATGCTGGAAGACCTTATCGCCGCCGCCCATGCGGATGCTAAAACCAAACTGGACGCGATGATGGAATCCGAGACCAAAAACGCCATGGGCGGCATAAGCCTGCCGCCAGGTATGAAACTGCCCTTCTGAAGTGGGCGGCGCTGAACTCGAAAATCTGATCGGCCTGTTTTCGCGCCTGCCGGGGCTTGGCCCTCGCAGCGCGCGGCGCATTGTGCTGAAGCTGCTGCGGGAGAGAGAACACGGATTGATGCCCCTGGCGGATGCGCTGCGTGCGGCCGCTTCCTCCGTGCGTACATGCACTGTTTGCGGCAATCTTGATTCGTCGGACCCCTGCGCCATCTGCGCCGAGCCTCTGCGCGAGGCCCGCATCTGCGTGGTGGAAAACGTGGCGGATCTTTGGGCGCTGGAACGCGCGCATGTTTATCGCGGTAAATATCATGTGCTGGGCGGCACGCTTTCGGCCCTTTCAGGGCGCGGCCCGCAGGATCTCGCCGTCGCGCCGCTGCTTGCGCGACTTGAGGATGGCGGCATCGAGGAAATCATCCTGGCTCTGCCTGCCACCGTGGAAGGTGCGGCCACCGCCCATTACCTCACCGAGCGGCTGCGGCGTTTCTGCGTGCCCATCTCCCGCCTCGCCCAAGGTGTTCCAATTGGCGGCGCTATTGAAATTCTCGATGAAGGCACGCTGGCGACAGCCTTGCGCGGCAGAACCTAAAACGCTTGCATTATCACGATTCCTGCACACACTGAGAAAAATGTGAAATTTTCTGCCGAAAGCAAAATCATGACCCGTTATCTTCGATGCTTCACCTTTGTGTTTGTGTTAGCTGGAAGCGCCGCCGCGGCTTCGCCGCCGCCCGCCCAGGAATATACCGGGCGCGGCACTCAGGTTTATCGTTGCGAGACGGATGCGGGCACAGCTTCCTGGAAGCTGCTGGGTCCGGACGCGCATATGTATAATAACTTAGGCAAAGCCATCGCGCGGCATTTTTATGGCCCACGCTGGCAGGCCGTTGATGGCAGCGAGATCAAGGGCACAGTTCTCACCGCGAACGCGTCTCCGGCTGGCCCGCGCAATGCCCCCTGGCTGGTGCTGCACACCGTCTCCATAGGCCAAGCCGGAATTTTTGCAGACGTGACAACCGTGACCCGCACCGATACCCAGGGCGGGGGCGCACCCGCCCAAGCCTGCACGCAAAGCAACCAGGGGGCGACGGCAAAGATACCCTATTCCGCGCGCTATACGTTTTTTTCTGAAGTGAGCCCTGCCCCCGCGCCTTAATCTTGCCACGCCGGGCAGGCTTGCCCATACCCATGCCATGAGCACGCTCGACCCCGCTGACTGGTCCACCCTCCGCACCCTTAGCCACCAGATGCTGGACGACATGGTGGATCACCTCGCCAGCTTGCGCCAACAACCCGTCTGGCGGCCGATGCCGGAGGCTGTGCGGCAATCCTTCACCGCCCCCTTGCCCCGCACCGGCACGAATTTAGAGGCTCTTTACGCCCGCTTCACGGCCGATATTCAGCCCTACGTAACGGGCAATCTGCACCCCCGCTTCATGGGTTGGGTGCATGGCGGCGGCAACCCGGTTTCCATGCTGGCGGAGCTGCTGGCGGGCGCCATGAACGCCAATTGCGGCGGGCGGGACCATGTCGGCATCGCGGTGGAGCGGCAAGTGATCGCCTGGGCGGCGGAAATGCTGGGTATGCCCGCACAAACAAGCGGCGTGCTGCTCACCGGCTCCTCCATGGCGAATTTCTGCGCCGTGCTCTGCGCCAAACAGAAAGCTCTGGGCGAGGCCGGGCATGATACCGGCGTAAACGGTGCCAAGCTCACCGCCTATGCCTCGGCGGGTGTGCACCGCTGCGTCACCGGCGCGCTGGACATGGCGGGGTTTGGCCGCACCGCCTTGCGCAAAATCCCCGTCGATGCGGATTTCCGTATGGACATGAATGAGCTTCGTGAGACCATCGCGCAGGACAAGGCTGCAGGCTACACGCCCTTCCTCATCGCCGCCACCGCCGGCAGTGTCGATGCCGGTGCGTTCGACGATTTGAACCAAGCCGCAGACATCGCCGCCGCTGAAAACGCGTGGTTCCATGTGGACGGTGCCTTTGGCGCGCTGGCCGCCCTCTCGCCCGCTAAACGCCACCTCACTGCGGGGCTGGGCCGGGCAGATTCCATCGCCTTTGATTTCCATAAATGGGCGCAGGTAACCTATTCCTGCGGGTGCCTGCTGGTGCGCGACCCGGATATCCATAACGCCACCTTCGCCCAGCCTACCAGCTACCTCGCTGCCGCCCCGCGCGGCCTGGCAGGCGGCTTTCCCTGGCCGTGCGATCTGGGGCCGGATCTCTCACGCGGCTTCTCGGCCTTAAAAATCTGGATGACGCTTTCCGCCTATGGTACGGAAGGCCTGGCGCGGGTGGTGGAAAATAGCTGCGCCCTTGCCAACCGTCTGGCGGATCACGTTCAGGCCAGTAACCGCCTTGTTTTACTGGCCCCGGCGGCGCTCAACATCGTCTGTTTCGGTATTGAGGGCAAAACCGATCAGCAGACTCTGGACCTCGTGGCCGATTTACAGGAAGACGGCTTGTTCGCGCCCTCCACCACCATCATCAATGGCCGCACGGCCATACGCTGCGCCATCGTCAACCACCGCACCACGGAGGAGGACATAGACGCGCTGGTGGCGGAGATTTTACGGCGTATTTAGCCTTACCGCGATGCTTTGCGCATGGGCCGTCAGGCCTTCGGCTTCAGCAATGGTAACAGCGTGAGGCCCTAGCGCGGCCAACGCCTGTGGGGGCACCTTGGCAAAACTGGTGCGCTTCAGAAAATCATGCACCGAAAGCCCGGAGGCAAAACGCGCCGTGCCGGAGGTGGGCAGCACATGGTTCGGCCCAATAATGTAATCGCCCATCGCTTCCGGCGTGCTGCGGCCCAGAAACACCGCCCCGGCATGGCGCACTTTAGCGAACACAGGCTCAGGGTCCACCAGCATCAACTGCAAATGCTCCGGGGCCACACGGTTGGAAATCTCCACCGCCTCGTCCCAGTCGCGCACCAGAATAATCCCGCCATGGCGCCGCCAGCTTGCCCCGGCAATCTCCTTGCGCGGCAAGGTTTCCAGGGCCTGAGCCACAGCGGTTTCCACGGCAGCGGCAAGTGAACCGCTCGTCGTCACTAGAATGGATTGCGCGTCCTCGTCATGCTCGGCCTGCGCCAGCAAATCATAAGCCAGTTGCACGGGGTCTGAGCCTTCATCGGCAATAATCAGCACCTCAGACGGGCCAGCGATGGAATCGATTCCCACCTGGCCAAACACCTGCCGCTTGGCCTCCGCCACATAGGCATTACCGGGGCCTACAATCCTGTCCACACGCCGGATGGTGGCCGTGCCATAAGCCAATGCCGCCACCGCCTGCGCCCCGCCCACGCGGTAGATTTCACTAATGCCGGCCACATTCGCCGCTGTAAGCACATACGGGTTCAACACGCCATCGGGTGCCGGCACCACCATGGCAATGCGCCGCACCCCTGCCACCTTGGCCGGAATCGCGTTCATTAACACCGAGGACGGATACGCCGCCTTGCCGCCGGGCACATACAGCCCTACCGCATCCAGCGCCCCCCAGCGCATGCCGCAGATAACGCCTTCGTCATCAGTATAGGCAATATCGCGCGGCATCTGCGCGCGATGAAAAACCTCAATCCGCCGCGCTGCCACGGCCAGCGCCTCGCGCACCGGCTTGGGTGTTTGTGCCTCGGCCTTGGTCAGCTCATCAGCGGTCACCCGCAGATCGGAAGCGGCCAGCTCCAGCCGATCGAAGCGTGCGGTGTAATCCAGCAATGCCGCATCGCCGCGCACCTGCACGTTCTCTATAATCTCACGTACCGCACCGGAAACCTCCTCCGCCACCGCGGCACGGGAGAGCAGCTTTGCGAACGCGGATCCAAAACCAGGATTTTGTGTGGTCAAAATTTTCATGAACCCAGCGCCTTCCTGAATGCCTCCACCCAGGCACCAATTTCATCCGGTCTCGTTTTCAAAGCAACACGATTCACGATGAGACGCGATGATACTTGCGCGATCACATCTGTCTCCACCAACCCATTCGCCTTAAGCGTGCTACCAGTTTGCACCAAATCAACGATAAGTCGTGAAAGCCCCAAACCCGGCGCCAGCTCCATGGAGCCGGAAAGTTCGACAATCTCCGCCTGGATGCCCCGCCGCGCGAAATGCCGCTTGGCGGTATTGGGGTATTTGCTGGCGACACGAATGGCGGAGACCCGGGAGAGGTCCGTCAGCCCCGCATCGTCCCTCGGCTCGGCCACGGAAATACGGCATTTGCCAATGCCAAGGTCCAGCGGTGCGTAAACCTCCGGGTAATCAAACTCCATCAGCACATCGCCGCCGCAAATGCCGATCTCGGCGGCGCCGAAAGCCACAAAGGTGGCTACATCGAAAGAGCGCACCCGGATGACATCCACATCCGGATGGCTGGTATGGAAACGCAGCTTGCGGGAATTTTCGTCAGTATATTCCGGTTCCGGCATAAGTCCGGCGCGGGCCAAAACGGGCCCGGCTTCCTCCAGAATACGCCCCTTGGGCAATGCGAGCACGATGGACATGGCCGCGCCCTTACCATTCACCCGGCTGCGAGGCTAGGCCGGATTCACCCCAGATTGAGCAGGCGGCATTGCAGCCTTTGTGTCCAGTCGTGGCTAATCTGGTCCGCAAGTTTCTTCAGCCCCGTCTCTGCGGGCACTTCGGTGCGTAACCCCAGCCCCAATCCCTGAACCAGCTTGCGCAGGGTGAACTGATGGGGTGGATGTCCCCACCTAGCAGGCCGCTGCAAAACATTTTTGGACGGATGTTTTTTTGACTTTCCCGCCCTGATTTGGCAGGCAGTTGCCTGTCTGAGGCCCGGAGATGCTCGGGCTTTGTGGGTCAGGTGGGCTGTTGGGCGAGGAGTTTTGGCAATCTGACGAGATTGTAGGCGACGGCGAAGAAGGTGAATACGGCGTTGGTTTTTTCGCGTCCTCTGACTTTGAACTTGATCAATCCGGCACTGGCCTTGGCCCAACCAAAGACTTCCTCGATACGTTTTCGGCATCGCAGGCTGATCTCGTAGCCTGGATGGCGCGTGGTGCGGCCGTTTCGGCATCGCAGGCTTATTTCATAGCCGGGGTGGCGGGTTGTACGGCCATCGATGGCGGTTTTGCGCCGCTTGCCGGTTTTACTGATGGTGCCATTGATGGCGATATGGGGCGTCACCTTGCGCGCCCGCAATTCACCAACGAATTCCGTAACATCATAAGCCTTATCGGCGCCCAGCGTGATGCGCCTGTTGCCGGCACGGCGGTCCAGCATGGTCAGGGTAGCCTCGCGCTCGGCGGTGCCGGTAGCGTGGGTAAGGGTACTGTCCACGATCAGACCATTAAGGTCTCCATCAGCACATGCCCCATATAGCACAGCCTTGCTGGCTGGCCTTGGCTCTTGCGGTACAGCCTGGCGTCCGGGTCGGTGGTGGAGACATGGGTCTCGTTCGAGCGCGTCTCGCCGCGGAAATTCCGCTCGGCATTGCGTCCCGCGGGCGGTGCCGGAGGCTCATCCTGATCCTTGGGCACAAAACTCTTCATGCTGGCCCAAGCGTCAATCAGCGTGCCATCCACCGAGAAACCCGTCTCGTCGATGACGAGCACCGCGTCGTCCGTAGCCAAATGCTCGACAACCTAGTCCCGCACGACATCACGCAAGGCATCAGCATCCCAGCGGCCCCGCCCGAGCAGCGCCTGCTGCCGCCACGGGCCAGAATCACCCGCCGCCTCAGCGCGCATCCACCCGGTCTTGCGCGGCTCGTTGCCCAGAAGCGTATCAAGAAAATCACCCGCCGACGCCGCAACACGCGCCTGCGTGAACAATGGACGTATACGGCCTTTCACATCCCGCAGCGATGACGCCCAAAGTTCCAGTGTGTCTTCAACAGATGCGCCACCACTTCTCAGAGCTTGAACCATGGTTACCCATTGATTCAGAACTTGAGATAAAAGGCAACTGTAGTGCTAAAGCCCAAGACCTCAGGCTCGATTAATGATGCCAGTCGAACAAATTCCGTCGGTCAAAATTTCCAAATACCACTGAGTTATTTCCGGCACGCTTCATATGCTCGGAGGCATGACGAACGAAGCACCTGACTTGCAAACTCTGAAACTGGCCATACAGCGCCGTGCCGCCGCCTTGATGCCGATGGTCGAGGCGGCATGTAAAAACGGCACGCCCTCCCCTTCAGCGCAGACAGTCAAACAATACGAAAAAGCTTGCAGGCGCATGGCGACCAGACAGCTGCTGCCCGAACAGATCGGCTGCCGTTCCCGGCACTCTTTTAATCTATATCGCGCGGCACTCGTGTATCAGGCTCTTACCTTTCTGCACGGGGTGCCAGCCGAATGGGCGATACGAGGCCATCACGCGTCCGTGAAGCAAGCGCATCGCTTCTGGACCATGGTGGAGCAAGCGATCGGGATCCTGCGCCGCTATCCACCAGGCGCTCGTGATAGCCAGAGCCTCTGGGTCAGACCAGCCGGGGGGGCGACAAGGAAGAGCAAGCGCCGCGGACTCTCGAAGCTGCCCTCAGATTGGCGGATACAGATGGTCCGCAGATGCGGCCTGCCCCTGAACGTGATGAGGGCCTTGATGATCACCGTGCTGACTGACCTGCGCCCTTCAGAACTGGCCAAAGGCGTCCTTGTTGAAGCGGGAGCGGATCATATTCTCATATCCATCCAAGGTGCCAAGGTTACCGAAATCACCGGCCAACCGCTGCGCCAGCTCAGTTTCGACAATCGGACCGGTATCGCCAAAGAGCTGCATATCCGGGCGAGCAGCCGGGGTGGCACGGTCCAGGTGTCCATTCCTGATCCGCGAGCATTCTCCGACCTGGTCAGGCTACTCTCCCGCCGGCTGTTTCCCGCAGTCGGCTACGTGGCCAGCCCCTATAGCTTCCGGCACGCCTTCGCCGCCGATCGCAAGGCGGAAGGAACTAGCCGTGACCAGCTTGCCCAGATGCTCGGCCATGTGTCGGATCGCTCCCAGCAGGCATATGGCGTGGTCAGGCAAGGACGCACGCCGTTGGTGCCAGTTCAGGCAGTGGCGGCCAGCCGGGCAGTTGTTCAGCGGGTAGAGCTGAAGCGCTGGGCTGCCGCTAAACAGCTGTATCAGCCGGCGCCGTCTCCTGGGCCAACAAGTGACGGTTTCTGTCCGCCTCCAAATGCGCTATGATCGCATCATGCAGTTTCTGCGTCGCAGCCTGCTTATCCACCCACCAGTCGCAAGTTCCGGGTTGCCTGCCCCAGCCAGCTTTGGGCGGAGCAGCTCAAGTTTCCATGGGCGCAGCCCAGGGAAAAGCAGCGGAGGGGAGCGATTTCACCTATGTCTCGACCTGGTAGGGCTTTGTCTATGTCGCGTTTATCATCGATGTTTTTGCTCGATACATCGTCGGCTGGCGTGTCAACCGTACCGCGCACACCAGCTTTGTCCTCGATGCTCTTGAGCAAGCTTTATACCAACGCCGACCTCGGCAGGGGGGCAA
>JAKBCH010000061.1 GCA_021808055.1 Pseudomonadota bacterium
AAGCCGTTCAAGCTGGATGAAGTGAAGGAAGCGCTGCACGAGGTTGGCCTTCAGGGCATCACTGTCGTCGAGGCCAAGGGGTTCGGGCGGCAAAAGGGCCATACCGAGCTTTATCGCGGTGCTGAATATGTGGTGGATTTTCTCCCCAAGGTGAAAATCGAAGTTGTGTGCGACGACGGCGTTGTGGAACGCGCGGTTGAGGCCATTACCAACGCGGCCCGCACCGGGCGCATCGGCGATGGCAAAATCTTCATCTCCACCGTCGAGGAAGCCATCCGCATCCGTACCGGTGAAAAGGGCGAAGCCGCGGTCTAGAGCCGGATGGTTTTAGCTCGAATCGCTGGGCGATTCGATCTAAAATCTGAATCCGCCTCTATATCAAATATTTAGAGGGCGATTCAGACTTTAGCCACGCTCGCAAGCGAGCGAAGCTAAAGTCATCGCACTCTAGCCGGGCATTGCCAAGCGGCCCGGCATGGTTATTAACATGCCGGGCGCTACGCTTTTAAAGGCGGGCGCATGGTGCGCTTCGCGGGCCTGAACGGGTAACATTTACACAACGGGGAAATAGCATGGCTAAGAAGGCCGAGGGCAGCGACGGCGTCGCGAAAGTTCTCAATTTAATCAAGGAGAACGGGGTCGAATATGTCGACCTGCGCTTCACCGATCCCAGGGGCAAGTGGCAGCACACCGCCCAGTATATCAGCACGGTCGATGAAGATTCTTTAAAGGACGGCTTTATGTTCGATGGTTCCTCCATCGCGGGCTGGAAGGCGATCAACGAGTCGGACATGATCCTGAAGCCGGATCTGGACAGCGCCGTGCTGGACCCCTTCTCCGCCAAGCCGAGCCTGATCCTGTTCTGCGACATTATCGAGCCCGCGACCGGCCAGGGCTATGCCCGCGACCCGCGCTCCACCGCCAAGAAGGCCGAAGCCTATCTGAAGTCCACCGGCATTGGCGACACCGCCTTCATCGGCGCGGAAGCTGAGTTCTTCGTGTTCGACAACGTGAAGTTCGGCACCGGCGGCAATTTCGGCACCTACCAACTAGACTCCATCGAGGGCCCCGGCTCCAACATGAAGGACTATCCGGAAGGCAATATGGGCCACCGCCCGGTGGTGAAGGGCGGCTATTTCCCGGTTCCGCCAGTGGACAGCGAAAGCGATCTACGCGCCGAAATGCTCTCCGCCATGGGCGAGATGGGCCTGCCGATTGAGAAGCATCACCATGAGGTGGCGCAGTCTCAGCACGAGCTGGGCACCAAGTTCGCCACGCTGACGACCATGGCCGACCAGATGCAGATTTATAAATACTGCGTCCACAACGTCGCGCATTCCTACGGCAAAACGGCAACCTTCATGCCGAAGCCGATTTATGGCGATAACGGCTCGGGGATGCACACCCATCTCTCCATCTGGAAAGCCGGCAAGCCGCTTTTCGCGGGCAATGGCTATGCGGACCTCTCCGAGACCTGCCTGTATGCCATCGGCGGCATCATCAAGCACGCCAAGGCGATCAACGCGTTCTCGAACCCTTCGACGAACAGCTATAAGCGCTTGATCCCCGGCTTCGAGGCCCCGGTGCTGCTGGCCTATTCCGCCCGCAACCGTTCCGCTTCCTGCCGTATCCCGTACACGACCAGCCCGAAGGCCAAGCGCGTTGAAGTGCGGTTCCCGGACCCGACCTGCAACCCATACCTCTCCTTCTCCGCTATCCTGATGGCAGCTTTGGACGGCATCAAGAACAAGATCCACCCTGGCGACGCCATGGACAAGGATCTCTACGACCTGCCGCCGGAAGAGCTGAAAGACATCCCGACCGTTTGCGGTTCCTTGCGCGAAGCCATCGGCGCCCTGGAAGCCGACCACGAGTTCCTGCTCGCGGGCGATGTGTTCTCCAAGGAGCAGATCGAGAGCTATATCGAGCTGAAATGGAAGGAAGTGTATAAGTTCGAACACACCCCGCACCCGGTGGAATTCGAGATGTACTACTCCGCGTAATTCGCGGATTGCTATAGAAAGGCCGTCAGCTTCGCGGGCGGCCTTTCTTAGTTCAATATGTTGTTGCGCTTGATGAGATCGTACAAGAACTGCACTTTGTGGCCGTAATCCGACCCCGGATGATGGTTGTAGAGTGTATAGGTGCTTTGCTGCGAGATGGAACGCCAGCCGGTAATGGCTTTAACCGTTTTTGCCGGGGCATATTTGAGAACCATTCCAGGCCGGAGCGGGCCCAGCCTCGTACCGGCGTTCATGTCCTTCAGCACCTGCTCCGTCGTCCCGGCGCGCTTAGCAATTATGTAAAGGCTATCGCCCTTCTGGGTGGTAACGGTTTTAACGTTTTTCTTGTCTATGGTTGTTTTCGGTCCCCAGATTGCAGCGTGTTGCAACAGAATGCCAACGCCAGCGGCAATGTTGTTCTGCGGTGTTAATCCGGCCGAGGCCACCGCGCTCCGCAGGTTGGGCGGCACGATGTCTTGCATTTTATCCTGCTGGCGCATGAGGTCTGACCAGCCAAGATCCCCCGGATTGGCCGATTGCATGGGGGCTTTTTCCCATTAGTCATGCGGCGCATACGGCCCTGTCTCTGTCCAAATCATGGCTTTGACCAGATGCCAATCCAACTGGCTAGAGCCGGGCGTGTTCTGCAAATGGCTGTTATACGCCGAAACGATTGATTGAATGTCTTGATCGTATGCGTTCCAGGAAAGGGCACGAGCAGGATGAGCACTTCCCTCCACAGCATCGATATCTTTTTGGAGTTGGGTGACATCTTGCGTCGCAAAACGCTGAGCGGGTTCGGTTCGCGGATATGAGGGGATATTCAGTTCAATGGAAGTCTTTGGCACAACATAACTCCAAAAAGAGTATGTTATTTATACTAACTAGTATAAGCTGCGCAAGAACGCTTATCTCCTTAGTCTATAGGAATGCCATAGGGATATGGTCCATTCACGTAAGGAAGATTGCAATATAAAATATTTTGAGTTTGTTCGTCGATATAGATAGATTCATTTTCAAATCCTTTGTAGGGAAAACTCCTGTACTGCCGATAACTGTCAAAACCAACGACAGTCCAATCATAAAATATTCCTTGGTACGGGTCCGCCTTGGTGGCCTCAGTTTCAGCCTTGGGCTGGTAATAATACAGCCCGACATAAGGAAATGGGCAGCCATTGCTGAGATGATGCAGCTTAAAAACGATATGGTCGTAATTCTCAAACGGCGTGTGCAGGCTTTTATCCACAATCGTATAAGCCGTCCGGTTGCAGGTAAGAATGCCCGGCGTCCATGAAATGGTCCTGGTTCTGATAAACAGCGTTCCCCAGCAGCCCTCCCCCTGGCCGTAAAACAGCCCCGTGAAACGCCCCTTATACGGCCCCGCCAACGCCACGCTTTGGCCCAGCGGAAACAGCATTGCCATGGCGGCCAGAAGGATTCGTTTGCGGATCATCATTATGCCTTGCGAAAAATGAGCAACCATAGGTTGCAGAGGCGAATCCCGTCAAAGAGGTTCATTTGGAAACGGCGCGCCCCTGCTTTGCCACGGCGATAATTGCGTTTCCCGCCCTGGGCCTCTAAATCCCCGCTTCTCATGGCCTATAGCGTTAAAGAGATTTTCTACACCTTGCAGGGCGAGGGCCGGAATGCCGGCCGCGCGGCGGTGTTCTGCCGTTTTGCCGGGTGCAATTTATGGTCCGGGCGCGAGGAAGACCGCGAAACCGCAACCTGCAAGTTTTGCGATACGGATTTTGTGGGCATTAACGGCACCGGCGGCGGGCGCATTGCCACGGCGCGAAACCTGGCCGATGCCATCGCCGCCGCCTGGGCGGGCGATACAGCCAACAAGCTGGTGGTGCTAACGGGCGGGGAGCCACTTTTGCAGGTGGATGCGGCGCTGGTAACAGCCCTGCACACGGCCGGGTTCGAGATTGCGGTGGAAACCAATGGCACCATCTCCCCGCCAGAGGGGATAGACTGGCTATGCGTCAGCCCCAAAGCTGGCGCGGCTTTGGCGGTGGAGCGCGGCGATGAGCTGAAACTGGTGTTTCCGCAGGCGGGCGCTGAACCGGAACGGTTTGCAGCCCTTGGCTTCACCCATTTCCTGCTGCAACCGATGGATGGCCCCGACCAAGTCGCCAACACGCAGGCGGCGGTGGCTTTCTGCATGGCCAACCCGCAATGGCGGCTCTGCCTGCAAACGCATAAATTTTTGGGAATCCGTTGATGTACGAGCTGAGCAAGCAATTCATCTTCGACGCCGCGCACACGCTGAATCGCAAGATCGAGGCGGAGTCCAGCCGCCGTATCCATGGCCATACCTATCTGGCGGAGGTGACGATACGCGGCCACGCCGACCCCGCCACCGGCATGGTGATGGATGTGGGGCTACTGGGGCGGCTGCTGGAAACCACCCGCGACGCGCTGGACCACCGCTTTCTGGACGAGGTGCCAGACCTTGGCCCCGCGACCATGGAAAATCTCTGTGCGTGGATTTGGGCGCGCCTTGCCCCCGCCTGCCCTGCCTTGCACCGGGTGAGTATCTCGCGCGCCTCCAACCAGGATCGCTGCACCTATTTTGGGCCGGAAGCCGCATGAGCTTGGACCCGAACGCCGCCTTGGTGCTGTTTTCCGGCGGGCAGGATTCCGCCACCTGCCTCGCCTGGGCGCTTTCACGCTTCAACCGGGTGGAGACGCTGGGCTTTGATTACGGCCAGCGCCACCGGGTGGAGCTGGATGTGCGCGCGCCTTTGCGCGAGGCCATGGCCGGGCTCACCGCTGGCTGGGCGGAAAAGCTGGGAGAGGATCATATGATCGACCTCTCCGTGCTGGGGCAGATCAGCGATACGGCTCTCACCAAAGATGCCGAAATCGCCATGCAGGCGAACGGGCTGCCGAATACGTTTGTTCCAGGGCGGAACTTGCTGTTCTTCACCTTCGCCGCCGCCATCGCCTATCGGCGTGGCATCAAGCATATCGTCACCGGTGTGTGCGAGACCGATTATTCCGGTTACCCGGATTGCCGGGACGACACGGTGAAGGCGTTGCAGGCCGCCCTTAATCTCGGCATGGAAAGCCGCTTTGTGCTGCACACACCGCTGATGTGGATCGACAAGGCCAAGACCTGGGAGATGGCGCGGGAGCTGGGCGGGGATGGGCTGGTGGAGCTGATCCGCACAGGCTCGCATAGCTGTTACCAGGGCAAGCGGGAGACATTGCATGATTGGGGCTATGGCTGCGGCACCTGCCCGGCCTGCGAATTGCGCGCCCAGGGCTGGGAGAGGTTCCGCGCCGAATCCCCCTTGCCCTTTTCCGCCCCTCGGCGTACATAAGCGCCAACAAATACCCGCTGTTTCACAGGGTGGCCTTAACGGGCCGCCTTTTTTATTGGATTTTTGGCTTGTCAGAAAACCGCCCGACCCATACTGGCCTTGAGGGCCGCATTGCCGACATGATCGTCGAGCCGCTGGAAGCCCAGGGCTATGAACTGGTCCGCGTGCAGGTGATGGGCACCGAAACGCCGACCGTGCAGATCATGGCCGACCGCGCCGATGGTACTGGCTTCACGGTGGAGGATTGCGAGAAAATCTCCCGCCTGCTTTCCGCCGTGCTGGATGTGGAAGACCCGATCAACAGCGCCTGGCATCTGGAGGTTTCCTCCGCCGGCATCGACCGGCCGCTGACCCGCACCAAGGATTTCAACGCCTATGCCGGGTTTGAGGCACGCATCGAGCTGAATTTCCCAGATGCGGCGAACCGCAAACGCTATACCGGCAAGCTGGTCGGCGCTGATGTCACCACCGCGAAACTCGCCCTGGAAAATGGCGAGACCGTCGAGATCGCTCGTGATAATATCCGCAAGGCCAAGCTGTTGCTGACCGACGCGCTAATTGCCTTCACCACCCAACCCAAAGTGACAAATTAGAGGATCACATGGACACCTCCGTCAACCGCCCGGAATTATTGCTCGTTGCAGATGCCGTGGCCCGCGAAAAGCAGATCGAACGTGAGGACGTGCTGGAGGCGATGGAGCAGGCCATCCAGAAAGCCGGGCGCGCCAAATATGGGCACGAGAAGGATATTCGCGCCACCATCGACCGTAAAACCGGCGATGTGCGCCTCTCCCGCTGGACCGAGATCGTGGAGGTGGTGGAGAATGAAGAAACGCAGATCCCCGTCGCCATTTCAAAAAAATTCGCGCCCGAGAAGGAAGTGGGTGACCATCTCGTTGACCCGCTGCCGCCCATCGATTTCGGGCGTATCGCCGCGCAGACCGCCAAGCAGGTGATCGTGCAGCGCGTGCGCGAATATGAGCGTTCCAAGCAGTTCAACGAGTTCAAGGACCGCGTGGGCGAGGTTATCAACGGTGTGGTCAAACGCACTGAATACGGCAACCTGATGGTCGATCTCGGCCGGGCCGAGGCGCTGCTGCGCCGCGATGAATGCATCCCCCGCGAGAACCTGAAAAACGGCGACCGCGTGCGCGCTTACATCTACGATGTGCGCGAGGAACCGCGCGGCCCGCAGATTTTCCTCTCCCGCAGCCATCCTGGCTTCCTGGCCAAGCTGTTCGCGCAGGAAGTGCCGGAAATTTACGACGGCATCATCGAGATCAAAGCCGTTTCCCGCGACCCTGGCAGCCGCGCGAAAATGGCCGTCATCTCGCGCGATGCCTCCATCGACCCTGTTGGTGCCTGCGTGGGTATGCGCGGCTCGCGCGTGCAGGCGGTGGTGGCCGAGCTCCAGGGTGAAAAGGTCGATATCATCCCCTGGTCCCCCAACGTCGCCACCTTCGTGGTGAATGCGCTGGCCCCGGCTGAGGTTTCCAAGGTGGTGATGGATGAGGATGCCGGGCGGGTCGAGGTTGTGGTGCCGGATAGCCAGCTTTCGCTCGCCATCGGCCGCCGTGGCCAGAATGTGCGTCTTGCCTCGCAGCTTACCCGCTGGGATATCGATATCCTTACGGAAGCCGAGGAATCCGAGCGCCGCCAGGAAGAATTCCGTCGCAAGACCGGCCTGTTTGTGGAGGCGCTGGATGTGGACGACGTGATCGCCGGATTGCTGGTGCAGGAAGGCTTCGAGTCGATCGAGGACCTGATCACCACACCGGAAGACGAAATCGCCACCATCGAAGGCTTCGATGAGAATGTCGCCATCGAGCTGGCCCGCCGCGCCACAACCTTCCTGGAACGCCAGGCGAGTGAGCAGGAGGAAAAACGCGTGGCTTTGGGTGTGTCTGACGACATCGCCGCCATCGAAATTTTCTCCGCCGCAGACCTCATCGTGCTGGGCGAGAAGGGTGTGAAAACGCTGGATGACCTGGCCGATCTCGCTGGCGATGAGCTGGTGGAGATCCTCGGCACCGAGGTGATCAACGAAGAGCAGGCCAATGAGATCATCATGGCCGCGCGCGCGCATTGGTTCGAAGGGGAGGACGGCAACGCAGCCTGAACTCGCAAATTTGTCGCCCGAAGCTTTGCCGGAGGAGCCAGAGCAAGGCCCGCTCCGGCGCTGCATCGTCACCAGGGTGCAAGGGCGGCGGGAGGAGATGCTCCGTTTCGTCGCTGCCCCTGACGGAACGTTGGTTTTCGACCCCGGCGCAACCCTGCCAGGACGCGGAATGTGGTTGAGTGCCAACGCCGATGTGATAGAACTGGCGGTTCGGCGTGGTGTGTTCGCGCGTGCCGCCCGCGCGCCGCTGAAACTGCCTGAAAGCCTGCATACCCTGGTGGAAGCTGTGCTGGCGCGGCGCTTGGCTGATCTGCTAGGTTTGGCGCGGCGCAGCGGTGCCGCCATTTCCGGCTTTGAAAAAGCCAGGGAGTGGCTGCAAACAGGTAAAGGCGGGCTTGTTGTGCAGGCCGCCGATGGCAGCGTTGAGGAACGCGCCCGTTTCGTAGGTGCCCGCGCGGTGCCGTGTGTGGCGGTGCTTTCCGCCGTGGCGCTGGGCAAAATATTTGGACGCGAGCACACGGTGCACGTGGTTATCTCGCCCGGGCGGCTGGCGCAGATGATCGAATTAGAGGCGCGACGCCTGCTGGGTGTTGCGAAGGAAAGCGTAAGCGGGCAGTAAGCCCAGCAAACAAGGCCGGGGTAAAATCCGGCCATGACGTGAAGATTGGACCGGATTTAGCATGAGCGACGGCAACGACCAGAATGAAACCAAGGGCAGGCTCTCGCTGCGCCCCGCTGCGCGCGGCGATGCCGGCCATACGGTTGATGCCGGGTCGGTGCGGCAGAGCTTCTCGCATGGCCGCTCCAAGGTCGTGCAGGTTGAGGTTCGCAAAAAACGCGGCACCGCGGCTGTGGCTGTCCCGGCACCCGGCACGCCTGCGGCCCCTGCTGCCCCTGCCGCGCCGTTAACCCTGCGTCAGCAGCCGGAGCGCCCCGCTGCGGCCAACCCTGCCGCTTCCGGGCAGCGCCCCCGCCAGACCAGTGGTGGTGGGGCGCAACGTGCCTTAACCGCCGCTGAGCTCGCCACCCGCCAGCGCGTGCTGGCCGCCGCCGCCAAGGCCGAGGCCGAGCGCCGCGAGCAGGAAAAAATCTCCATCCTCTCCGCGGCTGAGGAAGCCCGCCGCAAGGCCGAGGAAGACGCCAAGCGCGAAATTGAGGAAGCCGCACGCCGCAAGGTTGAGGAGGCTGAAGCCGCCGCCCTGGCCAAGGCCGAGGCAGAACGCGCCGCCAGCCAGCCAGCGCAGGCAGCCGAACCCGCACCGCAGGCCCCTGTGGCGACACCGCAACGCCCGGCAGCCCCGGCCCGGCCCGGCCCGGCGCAACCCACGCGCCCGGCCACCACCGCGCCTGCCCCCCGCACCACATTACAGCTTAAGCCAGGCGGCCGCCCTGCTGGCGAGGATGACGAAGACGCGCCGCGTGGCCCACGCCGCCCGGCCACCCCGGCACCACGGCGCGGTATGCCTGCCGCACCCGCCAAAAAAATCGGCGACGGCAACCGCCGCGCTGGCCGTATCGATGTTCAGGCCGCCATTGAGGGCGAGGACGAGAAAACTCGTTCACTGGCTTCCGTGCGCCGCCAACGCGAGCGCGAACGCCGCCAGGCGGAGCTGGAGCTGCTGCGCTCCGATGGCCTGAAAGTGGTGCGCGAAGTTGTGCTGCCTGAAACCATCACCGTTCAGGAGCTGGCCAACCGTATGGCTGCCCCTGGCCGCGATGTGGTGCGCGCCTTGATGAAGATGGGCGTGATGGCCACCATCACCCAGGCGATCGACGCCGACACCGCTGAGCTGATCGTCAATGAATTCGGCCACAAAGTGCGCCGCGTGTCTGATTCCGACGTGGAGATTGGCCTGGAAGGCGAGATAGACACGGATGAAGAGCTGCAGCCGCGCCCGCCTGTTGTCACCATCATGGGCCATGTCGACCACGGCAAAACCAGCCTGCTGGATGCGCTGCGCCATACGGATGTCGCGGCTGGCGAGGCCGGCGGCATCACCCAGCATATCGGTGCCTATCAGGTCACCCTGCCATCCGGCCAGGCCATCACCTTCCTCGACACACCGGGCCACGAAGCCTTTACCGCCATGCGCGCGCGCGGCGCTGCCTCCACCGATATCGTGGTGCTGGTTGTCGCGGCGGATGACGGCGTGATGCCGCAGACCATCGAGGCGATTAAACACGCCAAAGCGGCGGACGCACCCATCATCGTGGCGATCAACAAGATCGACCGCCCGGGCGCGGACGCCAACCGTGTCCGCCAGGAGCTGCTGCAATACGAAATCGTGACCGAGAGCATGGGTGGCGACACCATCGATGTCGAGGTTTCGGCGCTGAAGAAAACCAATCTCGACAAGCTGGAAGAAGCCATTCTGCTGCAGGCCGAGGTGCTGGAACTCACCGCCAACCCAGACCGTACCGCTGAAGGTGCGATCATCGAATCCCGGCTGGATAAGGGCCGCGGCCCGGTGGCCACCGTGCTGGTGCAAAAAGGCACGCTGCACCAGGGTGAAATTGTGGTAGCAGGCGCCCAGTGGGGCCGCGTGCGCGCCATGCTGAACGACAAGGGCCAGAACGTGAAGGAGGCTCTGCCCTCCCAGCCCGTCGAAATCCTTGGGCTTTCCGGTGCCCCCACGGCAGGCGAGCCCTTCGTGGTGGTGGAAAACGAACAGCGCGCCCGCGAGATCACCGAGTACCGCGCGGCCAAGCTGCGCGAACGCCAGGTGGCGGCGCAAACCGCCCTGCGCGGCACCATGGAAGAAATGCTCGCCCGCATTCAGGCTGGCGCGCAGAAG
>JAKBCH010000062.1 GCA_021808055.1 Pseudomonadota bacterium
CATCCAGTTTCGATCCACGCCCCCGCGCGGGGGGCGACCGTCTTGTTGTATCCGCAGAAATCTTCGCCGTCATCCTCAACGGATGCGCGAACCTCACCCGCCCGCAAGACGAGCGGCGGCCAAGTCGGCCAATCCGAAAACAACATATTCATATGTCAAAGATTTTCGTGCTGCGAACCTCCCGGGGAAACCCCGCTTGCTTCAGGTTCGCGCGCTCAAAACAATAGTGGCCCTTCCAGGTCCAGCGCCGGCTTCGCGCCCACATGCTCCACCCGTCTGCGCCCCTCGGCACCCAACCGGTAAAAGCGCAAGCTGTCCTCCGCGGGCAGAATTTCGGCGATCAACCTGGCGCGTAATTCTACCCATTGCGCCGGATCGACCTCGCACTCAAACACTGAATTCTGCACGCGCTGGCCATAATCGAGGCACGCACGCGCCACCCGGCGCAAGCGCCGCCGCCCTGCTGGCGTTGTTGTGCCCACATCGTAGGTGATGAGCATCAACATGGCCGTTACTTCCAGATGAAGGCGGGATAGCCATCCATATCGCCACGCAAATGCCGAGCCAGAAGCTGCGCCTGAATATGCGGCACCAAACCAAGTGTCACCTTCTCATTCAGGAAGGGATGCACCAGCTCGTCCTTCTTGCGCTCCTGATAGGCCACCAGCACCGCCTTGCGGGCATCATCCGTCAGTCGCACAGCACCACCATCTTCAAACACAAAATCCTTAGGCGAGAGTTGGCGGCGGTTAATGAGGCTGAGCACCAGCCGGTCCGCCAGAACGGGGCGGAACTCTTCCATTAAATCTAGAGCCAAGCTGGCCCGGCCGGGGCAGTCGGCATGGAGAAACCCCACCTGTGGGTCCAGCCCCACGCTCTCCAGCGCCGAGCGGCAATCGTGTCCCAACATGGCGTACAAGAACGAGAGCAGCGCGTTCACGGCATCAAGCGGCGGGCGACGGGAGCGCACAGAGAACGCAAACTCAGGATTGCGAATGAGGCACCTGAAGACCCCAAAATAGACCTGCGCCGCCTCGCCCTCCACCCCCCGCAACAAGGCGATATCATCGTTCAGCAAGGCGCGGCGGGTAACATCGGAGAGCCGGGCTTCGGCACCCGTCAGCGCCTCAACCGTGTCAGACGTTGATGTTTCACCATGGTCGCGCAGCGCGCGCCGGAGAACAGCACGCTGGTTTGCCGTCTTGGCCACAACAATGCCGCGGACGATGGAAGCGCCACGCGCCAGATCGTCCGCCAGACGGTACTGCCCACGGCGGAGCAGCACATTGCCGCTACGCGCGCCTTCCACGCGTGCCAGAAAGCGGCCATTCGGGTCCAGGAAGGAGACGCAGATGCCCGCCTCGGCGCAGGCCGCCATGGCCGCTGGGGAAGCGCCCGCCCGGCTGAAGCAGATGAGCCCGGAGAGCATATGCAATGGCGCTCGGCCCAGCTCCTGGCCTTCTGCCTCCACTACTAAGTTCTCGCCATCCTTGCGGATCCACGCATTCTCTGAGGTAACGTAAATGGTATTGAGATGCCGCCGCATATCTACGGTCCAACCTGCCGCTCAAGCCACGACGTAACGCGCGGCGGAGTCTGCAAGGCTTCCGGCGCACAGAGGTCATGCAGTGAGCAGGCGGTGCAGCCGGACTTGAACACAGGCGGCGGTGTACGCCCGGAGGCCAGCATGACGCGCGTTTGCTGGGCAATGTCCCGCGTCAGCGCCCGCAGGGCATCATCGAAGGTGACCTCCACGCGCCGTCGCGTGGCGCCATAAAACAACGCCCCCTGGGACACCCCACAGCTGAACATCTCTTCCAGACAAATCGCCTGGGCACAAAGCTGCACCTCATCCGCCCGATGCGCCTTTGGTCTGCCGCGCTTGTACTCCACCGGGTAAGGCTGGCCGCCGTGCATCTCCACCACATCCGCCTTGCCCGCCACACCCAGGGTGAAGGAGCGTAAGCTGAGCGCACGCAGAATTTTAACACCTTGTCGACGTTCCGGCGGCCCGGTATCGGCGCGCTGGTGCAGAACACGGCCTTCCGCCGTCGCCGTGTCCTCCGCCCAAAGCTGCTCCACATGGATGAGCGCGCATTGCCGGGGACAGAACAAAAAATGCTGCAAGGCCGAGAGCGGAATCAGCGCCTCTTCCTGCGCCTCCGTTCCCGGCTTCAGGCTCACCGCTCGATCAGCTCCACGCCAGCGGGCAGGTTGTCGCGGTTCACGCGGATTTCGTAGTCGTCGAAACTACGGGCGGGCGGCCAGTTATCCGTGGCGTCATCGCCGATGGCGTGGGTCTGCCCCTTAAAGCGACGCAGCGTGGTGATGCGCCCGAACAATTCGTGCGACGGCGCCTTGCCCAACGCGCAGTCGTGTTGGAAGATAAACAATTTGCGCTTGGCCATCTCGCCCCGCGCGGCAGAACGGTCGTGCTCGAACATGTTCTGGTCCAACGCCTCAAACAGCACGTCCAGGTCTTCTTGCGAAAAGCCGGTGCCCTTGGTCTCATGCGAGGCCAGCGGCGCGGAGACATAGCCATGCACGCGATATAGCCCGTAGGGGATGATGTGCTTGCGGCCCATTGTGCGCTTATCGCCACGTTTTTCGTCATCCCCCTCGGCAAGGTCTTTCTTCTCCTTCTCGCTGGTCGCCGCCATGCGGGTAATGGAGATTTCCAGGGGCAGCACCGGCTCGACAGACTCCGCAAAATTCAACTGCACCGGGCCGCGAACCTGACCACAATTAATGCCCGTGGAGAGCACGGCACCAAAGCTGCGGATATCGAAAAAATTGTCGCACATGAATTTGCGAACCTTCACCGCGTCTTCGTCAGTCTTTGGCGAGAGCTTGGCCGCTGTCTTCACGTCCTTGTAGTCGGGGCATTCCGCGATAAACGCTTCGCGGTGCTTCTCATTCAGCACCGCGCCTTCGGTCACGTAAATCCGGTAGCGTGGTTCCTTTTCCCGGCTCAACTCCACCCAATTGCGGATTTTGCGCTTCAGGCAAACATCGGTAACGAGCCCCCGGCTGGTCTCGGGGTCCAGCCGGGGCATATTGCCCGCGTCCGGATCGCCATTCGGGTTGCCGTTAGTCACGTCGAAAAACAGCACAAAATCATGCCGCTGCGTTAAGGGCGTACTCATTTTTCTTCTCCCTCTTCCTGCGTGGCTTCACCCGGACCACGCCAGGCGCGCTCGTGATAATAGCCAACGGCAAAACGCCCCTGCTCCTCCAGCCTCAGCGTCTTTGGAAATTCAGTCGGCAGATGGCCAAAAATCTCGTTGAGCCGTGACTCAACCCATTTGCCCTTGCCGCGTTTCAGGGCATCGGAGATATGGTTGCGTGCGCTGCGCAACAATGTCCCGAACACGCGGGCGGGGGTGGCCGAGGCGGCACCATAATAGCGGTCGGCAATGCTGGCGTTTACCTTGCCAAGGGCCGCGTATTGGGCGGCCTCCAGCACGGCGAACAATCGGCCCAACTGGTAGGCTGGATCAGGGTTTTCGATATCGCGTGCCACGGGCAGCGTCTCCTTGGAACGGCGGTTGATACAGGCTTTGATGACGGCGGCATGCCAGCCAGTGAACTTGTCTCCCGCGCGCAGGCGCATGATGACGGCGGCGAGCAATGTGCGCGGATAGGGCTGGCCGGAAAGCACGGCACGGGTTGTTTCCCCGGCCAGAAGCGGGGGTACATCCTTTTCTAACTCAAAAAAACTCTTTCCGAAACCTGGTCGAACCGTAGTCTGGACAAGCAGATTTCTAATTGATGGCGGTTTTCTCCAGGGCTCTGGCTCAATTCGCAACGCTTCAAAATGGCGAGCCAGACGCTGGAAAAAATTGCCGAAACTGTCCACCAGCCAGAACCGCACCGCCAGCCGGGCGGCGTTTGGTGCCAGGCCCAGAATGTAAAATCGCGTGCCCGGCTCAAGGTTTGGAAGGCCACGCGGCGGACGGCCTTCACGAACATCCTTGAGCGTGTCGCGTAACTTATTGGCCTCGGATGGATCGTCTGGCGGCTCCATGCCCATGGCCATGGCCTCTTCCGCGGCGGCGGCGGCTTGTTCGCCAAACCCCTCGGCATCGGCCCAGAAGGCGATGGTGGTATCGCCGATCTTCAGCCTGTTGCTACTGCTTCTGTCCAGCAGCCGGTTTAAGGCGGTGCCATAACGGAAGGCCGCCTGCACGGAAGTTGGGGCATTGGCGCCACTCTCCGCGCCATAAGACGTGAAGGCATCGGCATTATATGAAACAAGCTTGGCGCCAGAGCTTTGTGCGCCATCGACCCCTTTTACGGAAGGATGCAATTCCGTGATCGGCGCTTCTTCCCCCGTGACCAAGCAAATTCGTGTCTGCCAGATTTCTCTCGGCTCTTCGATCAGAAGCTGTGCCGCGGGGCGCTCGTGCAGATATTCCAACCTCCCACCCGCCAAACCAAACACGATGTTCTTGTCCAGCATGTCAGGCGCGAAGCGGCTGTCGCTTTCGAAAGTTTCCGGCTTCCACGTATCAGTGAAAGCCAGCAAGGCGCGAAGCCCGGCATCGTTTGTGCCAACCAAGCGTTCGCGGTGCAGCCGCGCGAATTCAGAATGTTCTTTCTCAAAAAAACGGACCAATTTCTTGTCCTTGTCCCGGCCAATACCCAGCGTGTAGGCAGTTTTGTCCCACAAGAAATTACTGGAGACACCCGAGGTACGAATAACCGCCTGCGGCACCACCAACCGCTTGGGCTGCGGTTTCTTGCCCGTGTAATCGGTTAAGTCCTCAACCTTGGCGATGCTGCCATCTTCATTCAGCCACAGGCACAGCCCGATGGATTCGCGCGAATATCCTGGCGGCTCCGCATCGCCACGCGCCGCCATGCGTCCATAATACTGGTTAAGCGCCTGCAGAACCGTCATGCTACCAGCCCTTCAGTTGCTAGTCTGGCTACGTCCAGCACGCCGCCTTCCAGCCTGGCGCGGAAGAAACGGGACGTGTTGTCGTGGGCAAAGTCGATCTCGTGCAGCATCCAGCCGAGATCACGGTTTTGCTCCGCTTCAGGCAGCTCACTGGCGGGCGAAGCCGCCCCCTCCGGAACCAACGCAAAATCTGCCGTGAATTCCCGCACGCCCAGGCAGGGCCGATGGAAGCACTGTCCGGATTCCGCCCGGCGGTTGAACATGGCGATGTGCTTGGCCTCGGTGTCTCCCTCCCGGGCCTTTTCGGTGAGGGTAAAATGCGCCTCAATGACATAAGCCACATCGCGCAGCAGGGTGGTGGAGCGCTGCGTACCCACCCCGCCGCCAGCGGAAAGCCACAGGCCTTTCAAATCCCCGCGCTTCATCGCGCTGCGTGCGGTCGATTCGGGGATCTTGTTGTTCACCTCATTGCGGCGGATCGTTTGGAAGCGGATCGGCTTCAGCACATGAATCCGGTCCACATGCCACAGGATGGCAGGCTTCCAATGGATCGCCTCCAGAATCCCGCGCGCGGCGGAAGGTGTCATCACGTCATACGAGACGCGCTCCACCTTCATCTCAGGGCGCGTGAAGCAGGCATATTGCCCCCACACATGCAGACGGACGCCGTAAGCCATAACGTGGACGCTCCGAATCGCTCTCTTGCCCGCAGAGCGTGTTCCATTTCGGCTTCGCGCACAACCGTCTGTACTGGAATCTCAGAAAATTAGTGCGCTTTCATCGGAGGTCAGCAAACCAGATGTCTCGCTGTACAACCTGTCAGTGGCCAGCACCATGAACCTCTCGCCATAGGCCTCTGGCTTTACCGGCTGAATTCCGCCGCTTTGGCGCAACGCCTTCCACGCCGCCTCCGGCACAGGTACAATGAATTGCTGGAGTCTTTGCAACGTGCCGCGCGGCGGGACGGGGGCGTGGCGCAGTGCGTTCAGCGCTTCCGTCGCACCGCCCTGCCAATTCACGATCACGCTGCGCATGGTCTCGTCGATCAGCCTGAAAGCCTCCGCGATGCTGGCGAAGGGAAAATCCCTCTCCGCCAGGGCAGGCAGCACGCCGGGAAGCCCTTCAACCATCAGGGCATCCAGCCGTTCGGCTCCTTTGCTGAAATAGAGCTCCTGGAAATAGCGCTGAATCGCCTCCAAACCCAGCGGGTCTGGCATATTCAACGGCCCTTCGGCAGCCTGAGAAAAGGCGAGAAAGGCCTTGGGCGCCTTATGGTCTGCGGCCTCAAACACTACCACCCGGCCCAGCTCCACCAGCTTGCCTTCCCGGTTGCAGCGCCCCGCCGCCTGGACAATCGAGTCCAGCCCCGCCTTGGCCCGCCAGACCTCGGCAAAATCCACATCCACCCCGGCTTCGATCAAGCTCGTGGCCACCAGCCGGGCCGGTCGCCCCGCGGCCAGATCATCGCGGATTTGCGCCAACACCTCACGCCGGTGCGCGGCGCACATCAGTGTCGTCAAATGGCGCGCCCCGGGCAAAGCGGCGATCAGGTCGAACAACGCCTTGGCATGGGCGCGACTGTTCACGATGCACAGCATCCGGTCCTGCATCGCAAACCGAGCGACAATCTCCGCGTCGGTTACGGGAGTGGTCATGACCTCAACCCGCACGCGCTTCAGCGCGGCGAATAATGCGGCGGGATCGGGGGCTAATTCCCGCTCTGGGCCAATGGTGAAGCCAAGCTGGCGCTTGTCCTTCGTCATAGGCAAAGCGCCATCCTGGCGCCGCCAAGCGGGCTGCGTGGCGGTGCACAACACCACGCTGGCGCCGTAATTCAGGGTAAGTTCTTCCAGCGCCGCCAGGCAGGGGCGCAGCACGGGTAGGGGCAAGGTCTGGGCTTCATCCAGCACAATGACGCTGCGCCCGATGTTGTGCAGCTTGCGGCAGGCACCAGGCCGCGCCGCGAACAGGCTCTCGAAAAACTGTACCGCCGTGGTCACGACGACCGGCGCTGCCCAATTCTCCGTGGCGTGGCGGAGCTTTTGGGTGCCGTCCGGATCCGCCTCCTTTTCCGCCTTGTCCCAATCGAGGCCGCTATGGTGTTCCAGTACATCGGCATCGCCTAGGGCCTTTTTGAACACCTGTGCCGTTTGCTCGATGATCGAGGTATAAGGCGCCACATAGATTACCCGGTGCAGCCCGTGGCGCGCCGCATGGTCCAGCGCGAAGGAGAGGGAGGCCAGGGTTTTACCCCCGCCGGTAGGGACGGTCAGGATGAACAACCCCGGCGCCAACGCGGCACGCTCACGGGCATGGGTGAGGATGTGATGGCGGAGCCTGTTTAATCCGGTCGCCTCCGCGCCAGCAAACCCGGCCATGTGTTGCGCGAGACGGGCTTGCAGAGCGGGGATGGTCGAGAACCCGCCTCGGGTTTGAGTCACCTCGGGACTGTAGAAAGCCTCGGTGGCCAGGAAATCTGCATCCACCAGACACGAGAACAGCATCCGCACAAAAAAGGCCTGGGTAAAATATATCTCCGGATTCCGTCGGCTTTGCTCCTTGCCCCAAGCGGGCAAGACAAGCGACGGCAGCTCCCCGGTATAGGCCTCCCAGCCGGTATAGTTTTCCAGCTTCTTTTGCAGGCGTTCGTTCAGGGCTTTGCCATCGGCCAGACCGGCATGATGCCCTGCCACGGCAAAGGCCAGAAAACGCCCCAGCTTCCCAAAACGCAGTCCAGCCTCATAAGCACCCGCCGTGCTGTGATCCGGGCTTGGCCCCCTGCCCCGGATATAGGACTGGTAGGCATCCGACGCCTTGCCGATGTCGTGAAGCAATCCGGCGGCCTCGGCCCAACCGGCGAGTGCCAGCGGCTCACCAAAGCCACGTGCCATGTCGGCCACCGCCCGCAAATGCTCAGCCAAAGGCTCCCAATACGCTTCATCGGCCATATTTGGCAGTGAGTGAGCAAAGCGCTCCATGTGCGGCGTGGCTTTTCTTTCACATTCTAGCGAATGTACCGTGTATAAAGGGATGCAGCGATGGGGCCTGTCCGTCGTCGAATGATTTGAGACATCCCCGGATCAGGGTTTTCCGTGCGCACTCTGTCCGAGGCCACCTTGCTGATGTCAACAGCCTCGAGATCCAAGCAACACCTTCACAATCGGAACGATACTAATCGTTAATTATCATGCATACCTCCGGTTGAAGAGCAAGAGAATATTCCGTTATCAGAAAAGAATTAATGTTTCGGACAAAACCTCCATTTCATTACTTCGAAGCAATCTTTTTTATTGACTGACCCCGACACTTCTCCGCTATTCAAAATGGACTTACCAGCGGCCAGCCTCGTGAGCCAGCCTCGACAAATCCACGCCCTAGCGTTCCAAATCAGCCTGACGCTGCAAGCCAGGGGCCGTTGGTTGCAGCAAAATGGCCCGCTCTTTTATCTCCGCCCGGGCCCAACCACGCGCCAACTGCGCCATTCTATCTGACGGCGCAGGCTGCTGGTTCAGAGCGCGGCCCGCCATCCTGGCCTGGGTACGCAATTCCCGGTCGATCTCCTTACTATCGATTATGATGTCGGTCCGATTCCGCGCCCGGCTCGCCGCCACATAGGCTTGGTTGGCGGAGAAGCTGGAACTGCCGATTGTCCGTCGTCAAAACCTTTGGCACAGCTCGGGGCGTAAATTAACGGAGAGTGGGCCTTGTCTTGGGGTTAATCCTAAGCCGCTTGCTTTCGGTGCTGCAAGCGGCGATGTTCGATGGTCTGTCGTTTGATTGTTTCGCGCTGTTTGATGATAGTGTCGGCCCTTCCAAAATAGACGTCGGCAGGCGTTACGTTGTTGAGGCTCTCGTGGTAGCGCTGGCGGTTGTAGTGCTCGATGAAGGCGCCGATCTGATTTTCGAGATCTCCGGGCAGGAAGTAGTTCTCCAACAGGATACGGTTCTTCAGGGTCTGGTGCCAGCGTTCGATCTTGCCTTGGGTCTGGGGATGCATCGGCGCGCCGCGGACATGGCTCATCTTCCGTGCCTCGATGTATTCCGCCAGCTCACCAGCGATGTAGCTGGGGCCATTATCGCTGAGCAATCTTGGTTTGTGGAGCACTCTGGCGCTGCCACAGCCCGAGGCAGCCAAGGCCAGATCCAGCGTATCGGTGACGTCCTCGGCTCGCATCGTGGAACACAGCTTCCAGGCGATGATATAGCGCGAGAAGTCATCGAGCACGGTGGAAAGGTACATCCACCCCCATCCGATGATTTTGAAGTAAGTAAAATCCGTCTGCCACATCTCGTTCGGGCGAGCCGTTTTCGTGTGGAACGCCTCAGCCGCCTTGATCACGACATAAGCCGGGCTGGTGATCAGGTCGTGGGCTTTTAAAAGCCGATAGACCGTAGCTTCGGACACGAAGTAGCGCTTCTCGTCGGTAAAGCGCACCGCCAGCTCACGAGGGCTCAGTTCGGTCTGCTCCAGCGCCATCTCGACAAGCTGCTCCCGGATGCCGGCGCTGATGCGGTTCCATACCCTGTTCGGCGCCGAGGGAAGGTCTTCCAGCGCCTCCGGCCCGCCGTCAAGGAAACGATCATACCAGCGATAGAAGGTCCGTCGGGCAATGCCGAGCCGATCCAACGTCTGCTTCGCGGGCAGGTGCGACTGCTCGACGATTCTGATGATCTCGAGCTTCTCAGATGCGGGGTACCTCATTCCTCGTCGCCCCCATCCGCGATCATGCTTTTTTTGAGCAGGCGGTTTTCCAGCGTCAGATCGGCAACGCATTCCTTCAGGGCACGGGCCTCGCGGCGCAGATCCTGGACCTCACCGGTCGTCGCGGCACGGGACGTATCACCTGCCAGGCGCCGCTTCCCGGCCTCCATGAACTCCTTTGACCAGGTGTAATAGAGGCTTTGAGCAATGCCCTCTTTGCGGCAAAGCTCGGCAATGCTGTCTTCCCCGCGCAGTCCTTCCAGCACAACGCGGATCTTGTCTTCAGCAGAAAAATGCCGACGGGTCTGGCGGCGGATATCTTTCACCACCTGCTCGGCAGGGGCCTTCGCCGGCAATGGTCTTGAGGAGGTTTTGGGCTTCATCTTCGTTCCTTCGTCACTACGACGAAGCCCAAAACCTCCTTAATTCGCAACCTCTAATTTGTGCCATAGGCGCTGACGGGGGACA
>JAKBCH010000010.1 GCA_021808055.1 Pseudomonadota bacterium
GGTGCGCGATTATAAGCCCAAGGAGCAGTCGAGCTGGGTGCTGTTCGACGGCCCGCTCGGCGTGTTCAACGGCACGCTGAAGCAGGAAGGCTATGTGCCGCTGAAGAATAATGGCGAAAAGGCACCGGGTGGCGTTGCCTATTCCACCACTGGGCCGGGCGGCTGGGCCGGCATTACCGACAAATACTGGCTGACGGCCATTGCCCCTGAGCAATCCGCGCAGATGAATGCCAGCATGAGCTATAACACGGTGAGTGATGGCGATGGCGGAGCTTACCAGACCAGCTTTATCACCCAGAGTCCGCTGAGCGTGCCAGCAGGCGGGCAGGCGGGCTTCACCAGCCAGCTTTTCACCGGCGCCAAGGTGGTGAAGATTCTGGATTATTACCAGAATACCGACCACATCCCGAATTTCTACAAGGCGGTGGATTTCGGCGTTCTTTACATCATCACCAAGCCGATCTTCTTCTGCCTGGACTGGCTGAACACGCTGACCGGCAATTTCGGCCTGGCGATCATCATCTTCACGATTGGCGTGAAATTGCTGTTCTTCCCGCTGGCGAGCTATTCTTACCGCTCAATGGGCCGGATGAAGGCGATGCAGCCTAAAATCGCGGCGCTGAAAGAGCAGTATAAGGACGACAATACCAAGCTCCAACAGGCGACGATGGAGCTGTATAAGGCCGAGAAGATCAACCCGGCTTCGGGCTGTTTGCCGATGCTTGTGCAAATTCCGGTGTTCTTCTCGCTCTATAAGGTTATCTTCATCACCATCGAAATGCGCCACGCGCCGTTCTATGGCTGGATTCACGACCTTTCAGCGCCGGACCCAACGAACATCTTCAACCTGTTTGGCCTGATTCCGTTTGATCCGACCACGATCAACCCGATCCTGCATGTCGGCCTACTGCCGATTATCATGGGCATAACCATGTTCATGCAGCAGAAGCTGAACCCGGCCCCGGCTGACCCGACGCAACAGCGCATGTTCCAATTCATGCCGATTATCTTTACGTTCATGCTGGCGCGCTCCCCCGCGGGGTTGGTGCTGTACTGGGCGTGGAACAACATTCTTTCCGTGGGGCAGCAATGGCTGATCATGCGCAGGGCGGCGGCGCCAAGGCAGAAAACAGTCCCGGCGAAGGGCTGAATTTCGAGAGCGCCGGGCCCAGCCCGGAGCAGATTGAGGCGGGGCGCAAGCTGTTCGCCTCGCCATGCGAGTTTTTCTACGCTGCCCAGGCGCTGGAACATCTGCCGGAGCCGCGTGGCAACGAGATTGCGTTGGCGGGGCGTTCCAATGTCGGCAAATCCTCGCTGATTAATGCGATTACCGGGCGCAAGGCGCTGGCGCGGGTTTCGCACCAGCCGGGGCGTACGCGGCAGCTCAATTTTTTTGAGTGCCAGGCGGGGCCTGTGGTGCTGGTTGATATGCCGGGCTACGGCTATGCCGAGGCACCGAAAGAGATAAAGCGCGACTGGCAGGGGCTGATGCTGGATTATCTGCGCGGCCGCCCTAATTTGCGCCGGGTGTTTCTGTTGCTGGATGCACGCGTGGAGGTGAAGGTTTCAGACCTCACGGTGATGGAACTGCTCGACCAATCCGCCGTGCCGTTTCAGTTTGTGTTGACCAAGGCGGATTCGGTGAAGCCCGGCCCGTTGAAACGCAAGCAGGAGGAAGTTTCGGCACTGGCCGCCAAACACCCCGCCGCGATGACTGAGATTATCACCACCTCCAGTGCTGGCGGCATCGGCATTGAGGAGCTGCGCGCGGCCATTGCGCAATTCGCTGAATGAGGACGAGATGAACAGCCAAGACATCACAGACGCTGCCCGGGAAGCACATATCGTCACCAAGGTGCTGCCTTATCTGCGCCGATATGCCGGGGCGACGATTGTGGTGAAATATGGTGGCCACGCGATGGATGGGTCGCTTGCCAATGAATTTGGCCGGGATATCGCGTTGCTGAAGCAGGTGGGTATCAACCCCGTGGTGGTGCATGGCGGCGGCCCGCAGATCAACGCCATGCTCAAGCGCCTTAATATCCAGTCCAGCTTTGTGCAGGGCCTACGCGTGACGGATGCCGCCATGGTGGAAGTGGTGGAGATGGTGCTGGCCGGCACGGTGAACAAACAGGTGGCCGGGCTGATTAACGCTGCCGGTGCTCTGGCTGTGGGAATCTCGGGCAAGGATGGCGGGCTGATCCGCGCGCGCAAGCTGCGCCGGACCTACAAAGACCCTGATTCCGCCATCGAAAGCGCGCTGGACCTTGGTTATGTGGGCGAGCCCGCCTTTATCGACACCCGCGTGATCCATGCCTTGACCGGTGCGGGACTGATCCCCGTGATCGCCCCGGTGGGGGCCAGCGAGGATGGCCAGACCTATAACATCAATGCCGATACGGTGGCGGGGGCGATTGCGGGCGCGTTGAACGCGCAGCGCCTGCTGATGCTAACCGACGTGCCGGGTGTTTTGGATAAGAGCAAGCAATTGCTGAGCGATTTGTCACTCACGCAAATTCATGCGCTGATTGCGGATGGCACGATTTCCGGCGGCATGATTCCGAAGGTGGAAACCTGCATGGAAGCGGTGACGCAAGGGGTGAAAGGTGCCACAATTTTGGATGGCACCGTGCCGCACGCGTTGCTGCTGGAGCTGTTTACCGAGCACGGTATCGGCACGATGATCCATAAATAAGCCGATGCACGCGAACATCTATCACAATCCAAAATGCGGCACCTCGCGCAATGCGTTGCAGATTTTGCACGAGGCCGGGGTGGAGCCGGAGATTATCGAGTATCTGAAAACTCCGCTCTCCCGCGAGGAACTTACCGAGCTTGCCAAAAAGCTTGGCGGTGCCTCAGTGCTTTTGCGCACCAAGGAGATTCTGGTGGCGGAGCTGGGTTTGGAGGATGCTGCCGAGGCTACGATTCTGGATGCCATCGCCGCGCACCCAATTCTGCTCAACCGGCCCTTGGTGGTGACGGATAAGGGCGCCAGGTTTTGCCGGCCCGCGGAGCTGGTGCGCGAGATTATTTAAACGCTGTCATGGCTTGAAGACCGTAAGCGTGGTTGTTGCCGCGCGGGGTGTGTGGGAAGCGTACGCGGCGATGCCTTGGCAGACGCTCGGCAGCGCCAAGACGCGCGGTGCGGCGGTAAGCCAGCAATGTTTTGGTTTCTTCCGCGCAGATGCACAGAAAATATAAACAGCCCAAAGCCGAAACCAAACCAATCACGACGCTGGGATTTACAGAAAACAGCCAATCCATGACGAATTTCCTTTCTAAAATAGGTTCAGTTGCAAGCTGGCCGGGGCGCGGCCGGGAACACGGAATTGCGAAGCATCTAGCCGGTAGCGTTCCTTGTTCAGCCCCAGCCTTTGCACAGCGCGGATGAAGCGCTGCGCCATGAACCCCGCATAGGGGCCGGTGCCCGCGAAGCGCGTGTGGAATTGCGAATCATTCAATTGCCCGGCGCGGCTTTGCCGAATGAGGCTGAGCACATGCGCGGCGCGTTCGGGTAGATATTTATGCAGCCAGTCTGTGAACAAAGCCTCTAGCTCATGCGGCAGGCGCAGCATGGTGGTGTAGGCGCTGGTCGCTCCCGCTTTCGCGGCTTCTTCAAGTATTTTCTCCATCTCAGCATCGTTCAGGCCAGGGATCATCGGCGAGGCCATTACCCCCACCGGAATGCCCGCCTCGGCAAGTTCGGAGATGGCGGCGAGACGCCGGGCAGGGGAGGCGGCGCGCGGTTCCATCGCACGGGCCAAGGCGGGGTCCAGCGTGGTGATGGAAACATGCACCTTGGCCAGCCCATTCGTAGCCATACGGGCGAGAATGTCTTTGTCTCGCACCACGCCGGCGGATTTGGTGACGATGCCGACAGGATTGTTGAAACGCTCCAGCACTTCAAGAACCGAACGCGTGAGGCAGAGCGTTCGCTCCACCGGCTGATACGGGTCAGTATTCGAGCCCAGCACAATCACGCCGGGTTTGTAGCCGGGGCGTGACAGCTCTTTTTCCAGCAGGCGGGCTGCCTCCGGCTTGAACACAATCTTTGTTTCGAAATCCAGGCCTGGGGAGAAGCCAAGATAAGCGTGGCTGGGCCGGGCGAAGCAATAAATGCAGCCATGTTCGCAGCCACGATAGGGGTTGATACTTGTGTCAAAAGCGAGGTCTGGGCTGTCGTTCCGCGCGATGATGCTGCGGGCTTTGTCCCGCACCAACATGGTTTGCGGCTGTGCCTGTTCCTCCTCGTGGTTCCAGCCATCAGCGAAGGATTCAAGCCGCTCAGCTTCAAAACGGTTGGCTGGGTTTAACCCGGTGCCCCGCCCTTTAAGGGCACCGGAGCCAGCTTCAGCCTTGATTCGCACGCGGGAAACAGACATAGTGTTCATGCTCCGTTCTTGTTTGATTAAGGTCATTTTGAGACCGCGAGTCAAGAACAAAGGCAGAACAAAAAGATTAAATAAAAAGTCGCACGCAGCGACCTTTCATTATCCGGCCAAATGTTCCTTTAGCCGGGGCATCAATTCCACCAGATTGCAGGGGCGATGGCGGGAATCGAGCTGGAAGCGCAGAATATCGTCCCAGCCATCTTTCACAGCACCCGTGGAGCCCGGCAAGGCAAAGATATACGTGCCATTCGCCACCCCGCCTAAGGCGCGAGACTGGATGGTGGAGGTGCCGATTTTGGCATAGGAAAGCATCCGAAACAGCTCGCCGAAGCCCTCGATTGTTTTTTCAGCCACGCGTTGAAAGGCTTCCGGTGTTACATCACGGCCAGTCACACCCGTGCCGCCGGTGGTGATCACCACATCCACATTGGGGTTGGCGATCCAGGCGCGTAACTGCGCCTCGATCAGATCCGCATCGTCCTTAATAATGGTCCGTGCGGCCAGTTGGTGTCCAGCCTCGGTCACGCGTGCGGCCAGCGTATCGCCCGAAGTGTCATTCGCTTCTGTACGTGTGTCTGAGATCGTGGCGACCGCGATGCTCACGGGAATAAATCGACGGGTTTCGTCAATGCGGCTCATTCTGCATCCGCCGTTTCAACAGGGGTGGGGTTGAAGTCATGCAGGCTTGGGAATTCACCCTGTGCCAACGTGTCCAGGCTGCGTGGCTTCAGGCCGATCTCCTCGGCATAGAGCCAGCTATCAGCCAGCACTTGGCGCACGAAGCGCCGGGTTTCGTCATTCGGAATGGTTTCGATGAACAGTAGCGGGTCGGAATCGTCTTTAATTCTGCTGTACCAGGCAGAGGCCGCGCCCGGCCCGGCATTATAGCTGGCCAGAATGGCGAGCAGGTTATCCTGAATGCCCGGCTGCTGACCCAGATATTTTAAATAAGCCTGGCCAAGCGCCAGATTGGCGGAGGGGTCATCGATCGAACCTGTAATACCGTTCGCCCGGCGCATGGTGGCGGCGGTTTGCGGCATAAGCTGCATCAACCCGCGCGCGCCAACGCGCGAAACCGCCAGAGCGTTAAAGCCAGATTCGGTGCGGGCAAGGGCGTAGAGCAGTGCTGGGTTTAGGCTGAAGCCGCCTTCAGGGTGCATGGCAGGCAAGGGCAGGCGGGCATCGGCAATTTCGTTCACCGGGCTCGGCATGGTGCTGGCGATGGCGATGGTGATATCCACCAACCCGGCGCGCGCGGCCACGGCCATAACGGCGTGGCTAAGGCCGGGGGTGGATTGCATTTGCGGCCAGAGGGCGCGTAATGCCGTTTCGGCCTGGCTGGTTAGCCCGATCTGCAGCATCTCGAAGGCAAGATGGCCATCTGGCAGGGAATCAACGGCAGAAACATCCGCTTCCGTTAATGTCGATGCCAAGCCGGTTGGGCCGAAGCCCTGACCGAGCAGACGGCTGGCCAGCATTCCGTAAAATGTGTCGCCGGCCCAGGATGCCTGATGTAGCCAGTCCAGATATTGGTCTGGTTGCTGTTGGCGCAAAGCCGCACGGGCGGCCCAGAAGGCGCTGGCAGCGCGGTCATCATCAGAGATGCCTTGCATTTGCGCGCCTTCGCGGAAATCATCCGCCGCGTCGGTCAGGTCGTTTTTCTTCCAGTCATCAAGCCCTGCCAGAAATTCCTGGTGCCAGGCGGCACTTTCCGGTGCCGCAGAGGGGCGCGCGGCACCATGGGGGCTCAGCGTTGCTTCCGGCAGCAAGGAAAGTTGGGGCGGTTGCGGCATTTCGGCGCGTGTCAGCTTATGCTGCATCAGCGCGTAAACGGCAGGTGCCTCTGGCTCGGTGGAATATTTCGCCCACCAGGCGGTGAGTTCCGCGGGTTTGGTGATGTAATTATTGCTCAAGTACCGCTCTGCCAGAACCACGCCAACCAGCCCGGGATCCGCTACCCGCCCCAGCATTTGGTCGGCGGCGGTAAACTTGCCTTGCTGCTGTAATTGCCGGGCACGCTGGTAAAATGCCACATCGCTGGGGGCCAAGGGTTGCGGCAGCACCACTTCCACATCGCCCGAGGGCGCGTTGCGGGGCACGGCATAGGCCACAGAATCCCCGTTGGTGCCATCATCGGGCGGTGTGGGGGGCATTGTCGTTCCCGGTCCTTGTCCCATATCGAGGGACTTCGCCTCCGCCTGCATGGGGGCCATGCAGGTAAAGGCAAAAACGGACATGGCGGCAAGCGCCGCACGTGTCACGTTCAGGCGGGAGAGCTGTTTAAGGGCTCCTCGCATGAGGACGGCGTACACATGTCTTAACGATGACGCAAGCCTTAAAGGCGACGCAAATTTCCAGTCACGAGATTAACGCGACTTATACCACTTTTTTGCCATAGTTCGCCACAGACTTCCAGGGAAGAATATGTAGTAAAGCCATGAAAATTTAGTTAATCAGACTTGCGTTTCCAACCATGCTCGCAATTGCAACATGTCCTGCCAGGATTCGCGTTTGGCCAGCGGCGTGCGCAGCAAATAAGCCGGATGATAGCTGGGAAGCGCGGGCAGGGGAGGTTGCAACCCCTCGATTCGCGCCTGTTGCCAGCGCCCGCGCACTCTCCTTATGCCGTTTTGTGCGTCTGTGCTCAGCAGCGCCTTGGCCGCCACCGCGCCGAGGATAAGCAACCCCGCCGGAGCGATGAGTGCGATTTGCCGGTGCAAAAAAGGCAGGCAAAGAGCAATTTCAGATTCCGTGGGCGCACGGTTGCCGGGCGGACGCCATGGTACGGTGTTGATAATGCGCGCTTTCGTACGGTCCAGCCCGATGGAGCCGAGCATTTTATCCAGCAACTGCCCGGCGGGGCCGATAAAGGGTTTCCCGGCGCGATCTTCCTCGCCGCCCGGTGCCTCGCCGATAATGACAAGCCGGGCATCCGCCGCGCCATCTGCAAAAACCAACTGGGTTGCGGTGTCGCGCAGCGCGCAGCCGGAAAAACCGCGCATCGCGGTTTCCAACTCGTCCAGGCTCATGCAGGCGGCGGCAATTCGGGCGGCATCTTCCGGCCCGGCAAGTGTGGCGGGCGGGGCGCGGCGGGGCGTGGGCGGCTTCTGAAATGCAAGTGGAGCTGGCGGCGGAGCGTTGCGGCGGTCCTGCGGCGTTTCGGCCAGCGCCTCGTCAGCCCCCCACTCGCATTGCAGCTTCAGCGCGTCCAGCAATTCCATGCCCGAATTATTATCTTGGCTCACCCGGCCCGGCCAGCCCTTTACGTAATACTCGGTTTGTCATTAGACCGGCAAATAAGATCATAACGAGGGGCCAGAAATGTCGGACGAGGCACAGCCGCGTGAGGCGATGGAATTCGATGTGGTGGTTGTCGGTGCTGGGCCCGGCGGGCTTTCGGCGGCCATCCGGCTGAAACAGCTAAACCCTGAGCTTTCGGTCTGCGTGGTCGAGAAAGGCTCGGAGGTCGGCGCGCATATTCTCTCTGGCGCGGTGCTGGAGCCACGCGCGTTGAAAGAGCTGATCCCGGATATCGACCCCGGGCAGATCCCCCTCGCCACGCCGGTGACGGCGGATGAGTTCGTGATGCTCACGCCCACCGGGGCGCGCAAGCTGCCCACCCCGCCGCAAATGCATAATGAGGGCAATTACATTGTCTCGCTGGGCAATGTGGTGCGCTGGCTGGGCCAGCAGGCCGAGGAGCTGGGGGTGGAGATTTATCCTGGTTTTGCCGCGGCTGAAACGCTGATCGAGGATGGGCGGGTGGTGGGCATTGCCACCGGCGATATGGGTATCGGCAAAAATGGCGAGCCCACCGGCAATTATGCCCGCGGCATGGAGCTGCGCGCCACCTACACCATCTTCGCCGAGGGTTGCCGCGGCTCGCTCACCAAGCAGCTTGAGAAGAGTTTTGGCCTGCGCGAAGGCGTGGACCCGCAAACCTATGGCATCGGCATAAAGGAGCTGTGGCAGATCAAGCCGGAAAACTTCCGCAAGGGCTTGACCCAGCATAGCATCGGCTGGCCGCTTGCCAGCGACACTTATGGCGGTTCGTTTCTGTATCATTTCGGCGAAAACCTCGTCTCGGTGGGGTTCGTGGTCGGGCTGGATTATACCAACCCCTATCTCTCGCCCTTCCAGGAGTTCCAGCGTTTCAAAACCCACCCGGCCATCGCTCCTGTGTTTGAGGGGGGCAAGCGCATCTCTTATGGCGCGCGCGCGATCAATGAAGGCGGCTTCCAGTCGCTGCCGAAGCTGGCTTTCCCTGGCGGGGTGTTGATTGGCTGTGCGGCGGGCACGTTGAACGTGCCTAAGATTAAAGGCACCCACACCGCGATGAAATCTGGCATGGTCGCTGCCGAGGCGATTACGGAAGCCTTCGCCGGGGATAAGCCGGACACGCTTTCCGCTTATCCTCAGATGCTGCGGGAGAGCTGGGTGTGGCCGGAGCTGCATGGCGTGCGCAATATCCGCCCCGGCTTTGCCAAGTTTGGCCTTTATGGCGGGTTGGTGAACGCGGCGCTGGAAACCTATGTGTTTAGAGGCAAAGCGCCGTGGACGCTGAAGAACCACGCTGACAACAAGACGCTGAAGAAGGCGAAGGATAGCACGCCCATCGCGTACCCCAAGCCCGATGGCAAGCTCACCTTCGACCGGCTTTCCTCGGTGTTTCTCTCCAACACCAATCATGAGGAAAACCAGCCAGCGCATCTTCAATTGCTGGACCCGGCAGTGGCGATCAGCGTGAACTATAATGAATATGCGAGCCCGGAGACGCGTTATTGCCCGGCCGGCGTGTATGAGATTGTGGGGGTGGAAGCTGGCACGCCTGCCTTGCAGATCAACGCGCAAAACTGCGTGCATTGCAAAACCTGCGACATTAAAGACCCGACTCAGAACATCAACTGGGTGGTGCCGGAAGGCGCTGGCGGGCCGAATTATCCGGGCGGGATGTAAGGCGGGCCCAAAAGGGGAGGCGTTGCAGCCTCCCTTCTTATTTGGGTGATTATCCCCTCAGCGTAGAATCTCGTTGCCTGGTGCCAGTTCCGGCAAGGCGCTGGATTGGGTAGCTGGGATTTGGGCGAGCAGGGGATGCACAAGCCGCGTTTTGCTGCGAGGGGCTGCGCGATGCGCCACATCATGCAACGCCACTCGATAATGGTGTTCGGGCTTATGTCCGGTCCTGGCGTGCAACATGGGTGGGGGCGGCACTACGGGTTCCACTGCCTCAGTTGTGGTCGGCGCGGCCCAGGGCAGGGTGTTTGCCGAAAAGCGTGCGACAGCCGGAGTGATGACCGCGAGAGGAAGGGCCGGTGCCTCGGCGGTAAACTGTGCCTGGGCTTTTGGTTCGGTCAGGCGGGCGGGGAGCCGTTTGGGCAAATGCGCAGGTGTTATTTGTAGCGAGACAGGTGCAGCAAGCCCGGCCGCTTGTGCTGTGGGCGCAACCTGGCCGGTTTCTGCTGGCGCAAGGTTGGCCTGGTGTGTGTCGACCGACTGGCCCAAAAGCTGTTCATAGGCGGTGATGGCATCCTGCGCCTTTGTTGGCGGCAGGTCGTTTGTTAGCACTTGCTGTGCCTCACCCGCGCGGCCGCTGCCAACCAGGGCGAGGGCATAATCGGCGCGTATTTTGGGCGTGGCGTTTTCGGAAATTGCCAATGGCCCGAGATATTGCAGCGCATCCTCGCTATCGCCAGAGAGCGCCATGGCCATGCCGAGATTAACCTCTGTGGCGATGTTTCCAGGCGAGAGCAGCAGCGCCTGTTGCAGCGGTCTGACCGCCCCGGCGGCATTGCCGCTGAGCGCGCGGGCAATGCCGAGATCGCTCTGTGCGTCAGCATTGGTTGGGTCGTCAGCCACGGCGGCGGTGAAGGCTCGCTCGGCCTCAGGGGCGTTGCGGCGAATCAGGCAGCGCCCGATGCCGGTTTCTGCCGCAGAGGAATTGGGTGCCTGTTGCAAGGCGATTTTATATGCGGCGATGGAATCCTCGCAGCGATCCATCGCGTAATAGGCTGCCCCTTCATGGTAAAGCGCCTGCAGGTCGTGTGGGTCGCGCTGCAAGGTGGATTCCGCGATGTTCAGCGCCATTTGCGGGTGACCACCGGCAATGGCGGCATCGGCGATATTGAGTGTATCCACGCCTGGATTGTCCTGGCTGATTTGCTGTGGTGCCGTGCAGGCACCCAGCATCAGGCAAGCGACAACCAGCCCGGCGCGCACCGGGTTAAGGCGCCGTGGCGAGCAGCAACCAATAGGCGGATTGTTGTACATCGCGTCTCACTCCGCTCCCGGTCGAGAGGGCCTGACTCAGACTGAACTGCGCAGGCTTGTTGCCTTGTTCGGCCGCACGTTGCCACCAATAGGCGGCTTTCCCGGGACTTAAGGGTACACCAGAGCCGTAGATATAGGCGTTGCCCAACGCATCCTGGGCATCTGCATTGCCCGCATCGGCGGCTTCTTTCCACCATTGTGCCGCCAGCGTGTTGCTCTGTGGCACACCGTAGCCGTGGGCATAGTAATTGCCGAGATTGAATTGTGCCTTCACGTTGCCTTGCTGCGCGGCGGCAGCGAAATATTGCGCCGCCTTGGCGTAGTCCTGCGGCACGCCCAGGCCAACGCTGTAGTTGTAGCCGAGATTATTCTCGGCATCCGCATTGCCTGCATCGGCGGCTTTCTGGAACCAGCGGCTTGCCTTGGCGTCGTTCTTCGGCACGCCGGTTCCGTTGGTGTAGGCGTTGCCGAGGGCCAGGGCGGCGTCAGGGTTACCTTGGTTGGCAGCCTGGGCAAACCAGTAATCGGCGGCTTGCGCATCGGCCTGAACGCCAGTCCCGGTTTGGTACATCACCGCCAGGCGATATTGGGCGTTTACATTGCCGAGCCGTGCCGCGCGGCCATACCAGCTGGCGGCGGTGGTGTAATTCTGTGGCACACCATCACCGGAATAATAGGCGTCGCCCATCGCGGCCAGCGCATCGGCGGAGCCTGTGGCATCCGAAGGCGAGGCGCTGGGGTTTGGCGGGGGTGGTAAAATCTGCGTCGCATCGGCCGGGGGTGGTGGCGGTGCCGGTGGAATAATGACGGCAGGCGGCGGTGCGGGCGTGGCGCAGGCCGAAAGGGCAAAAACGGCCAGGAAAGCACCGCTCACCAGGGCTGGTTTGGTCTTCGAACCCATTCTTGATAACTCTCCCGGTGACAGCCTTAACAGCCTGAATTTAGCTAACAAAATTTATTATACCTGAGAGTTGCATGTCAGGACAATCTTAGGGCGCAACAATTTTATCGAATTCAGTCAGTTTTTGTCGAAAACGAAATCAGCTATGGTGCAGCATGAGCATACGCATCGGCATTGCCGGTATTTCCGGCCGCATGGGCATCTATCTGGCGCAGGAAGCCGCTGCCGCCGCAACCCTGGCCGGCGGCACCAGCCGCTCTGGCATCGCACCACCGGGGGCGGCGCATTTTCCGGATATCATGGCTCTGGCGCATGAATCGGATGTGGTGATCGACTTCACCCATGCCAGCACCGTGCAGGCCCACGCCAAGGCTCTGGCAGAAACGGAAACCCCATGGGTGCTGGGCACCACCGGCTACGGTCCTGAGGATGAGGCGGCGATTGAAGCGGCGGCGAAAACCATCCCCATCATCGCGGCACCAAATTTCTGCACCGGCGTGAACCTGCTGCTGCTGCTGGCCGAGAAGCTGGGCCATGCACTGCCAGCCAGCCAGTATGATGCCGAAATTTTGGAGATGCATCACCGCCAGAAGGTGGATGCGCCTTCTGGCACGGCACTCGCCATTGGCCGCGCGGTGGCGGCGGGGCGGGGGGTGGATCTGGCGGATGTGATTGTTTCCGGCCGGGATGGCCACACCGGTCCGCGCAAGGATGGCGAGATTGGATTCGCAACGTTGCGCGGCGGGCAGATTGTCGGGTCTCACACGCTGACATTCACGGCGGGGGACGAGCAGATAAGCCTCACCCACCATGCGTTCGACCGGCGGGTGTTCGCTTCTGGCGCCGTACGGGCGGCACTCTGGCTTCACGCGCAACCTTCGGGGCTCTACGGCATGAGAGATTTTTTGAAGTTATAGGAGCTGTGAGACGGCGGATATTGACCCCAGCCCCCTAATACGCCATCCGGTCCCCGCCTTTGAGTTTAATGGGGGTTTTGAATGCGCGATCGCGGTGAGTTTCTGTTCACGTCTGAGTCCGTCTCCGAGGGTCATCCGGACAAGGTGGCGGACCGGATTTCCGATACCGTTGTCGACGCCTATCTGGCGGCCGACCCCTATGCGCGCGTGGCCTGCGAAACGCTGGTCACCACCAACCGCATCGTTCTGGCGGGCGAAGTGCGCGGGCCGGAGGCGATCACCAAGGAATATCTGGCGCATCTGGCGCGCCTCGCGGTGCACGATATCGGCTATGACCAGGAAGGCTTTTCCTGGAAGAACGCCGAAATTTCCGTGCATCTGCACGCGCAATCCGCGCATATCGCCGTGGGCGTGGACGCCGCCGGCAACAAGGATGAAGGCGCTGGCGACCAGGGCATTATGTTCGGTTATGCGAGCTCGGAGACCGAGGCGCTGATGCCCGCGCCGATTTATTATTCGCACCTGATCCTGCGCCGCATTTCGGAGCTTCGCCGGGCCGCCGACAGCCAGGTGAAGGGCCTGCTGCCGGATGCCAAGAGCCAGGTGACGCTGAAATATGTGGATGGCAAGCCGGTGGGGGCAACCTCAGTTGTCGTCTCAATCCAGCATGAGCCGGGCTTCACGCCTGAGCGCGTGAAGGAGATGCTCCGCCCGATCGTGAAGGCCGCCCTGCCGGAAGGCTGGATGCCGAAAGATGACGAATTCTACGTCAACCCGACCGGCATTTTCGAGATCGGCGGGCCGGATGGCGATTGCGGCCTCACCGGGCGCAAGATCATTGTGGATACTTATGGCGGTGCCGCCCCGCATGGCGGCGGCGCATTCTCCGGCAAAGACCCCACAAAGGTGGACCGTTCCGCGGCCTATGTGTCGCGCTATCTGGCCAAGAACGTGGTGGCGGCGGGCCTGGCGGAGCGCTGCACCTTGCAGCTTTCTTATGCCATCGGCGTGAGCCAGCCGTTGTCGCTTTATGTGGATTTGCACGGCACCGGCAAGGATGTGGACGAGGACAAGGTGGCGAAGACGCTGCGCGACCTCGTGAACCTCACCCCGCGCGGCATTCGCGAGCATTTGCAGCTCAACCGGGCGATTTATGTGCCGACCTCAGCCTTCGGCCATTTCGGCCGCACGCCGGATGAGGAGCTGGGAACGTTTACGTGGGAGAAGACCGATCTGGTGCCCGCGCTCAAGAGCGCCTTCAACCGCTAAAATCAGGTCTTTCTGAAACGGCTTGGGCTGTCGGTCCAGGCCGGATTCTATTTTGATGGCATGATGCAAACCCGCGCCGAGGATATTCCTCCAGCTTCTCCACCACCATGGCTTCGCGCGGCACCGGTGCTGTTTCTGCTGTTCTGGTCAGCAGGGTTTCCGGTGTCCAAAATCGGCATCCAATACGCCGCTCCTTTCACCTTCCTGGCGTTGCGTTATGCATTAGCATTTCTGGTGCTCATCCCCTTCGCCATCTGGCTGCGCCCGGCTTTGCCCAGGCAGCGCATCGCCTGGCTGCATGTGGCGGTGGTGGGGTTCTGTATCCAGACCGTTTATTTCGGCATGTGCTACGCGGCGTTTTCATTGGGCACGTCAGCGGGCGTGGTGGCGCTGGTGGTCTCATTACAGCCGCTGCTGGTGGGCGTGCTGGCGCCTGTGCTGGTGCGCGAGCGCATTGGCATAAAAGGCTGGGCGGGGCTGGGGCTTGGCTTTTGCGGCGCGGTTATCACCATCCTTGGCTATGGCGAAACGGGGCATATCTCGCCGCTGGGTGTGCTGTTTTCGTTTGGCGCGCTGCTCGGCATGGCGGGGGCGACGCTTTATGAAAAGCGTTTCAGCACCGGGATGCACCCGGTAACCTCCAACATGGTGCAATATGCTGTGGGGTTGGTAACGACGCTGCCTATCGCGCTGCTGCATTTCCATGTGGATGTAACGGCGAGGTTCATGGTGACGATGAGCTATCTCGTTATCGCCAATTCGCTGGTGGCGATCTCGCTTTATATCGCCATGCTGCGTTTTGGCCGGGCCTCGCAGGTTTCGGCGCTGTTCTATCTGGTGCCGCCAATTTCCGGGTTGATGGCCTGGGGATTGCTGGGGGAGGCGATGCCGCTGCTGGCCTGGGTGGGCATGGCGGTGGCGGGACTTGGCGTGGCGCTCGTGCGCGGGCAAAGAGCCTCCTCATGACCACTCTGAAACCACCCCCCGACCGACTTTATGGCCGCTCCCGTGGCAAGAAGCTGCGCCCCCGCCAGGAATGGCTGCTGGAGGAATTTCTGCCCCAGACCGCTTGGCCTGGAACGGATTTCGCCATGCAACCGCGTGAATTGTGGTTGGAGGTGGGGTTTGGCGGCGGTGAACACGCTTATGAGCTGGCCACGAAAAACCCTGATATCGGTTATATCGCGGCGGAAGTGTTTGATAACGGCATCTGCTCGTTGCTCTCGCGCATTGCGCCGGATGGGGTGAACGAACCCGTGCCCCTGCCTAATTTGCGGCTTTACACCGATGATGCCCGGCCCTTGCTGCGCGGCTTTGCCGATGGCGCATTGTCCAAGCTGTTCCTGATGTTCCCGGACCCCTGGCCGAAAGCCCGGCACGCCAAGCGGCGTTTCGTGCACCCGGAAATTGTGCCGGAAGTGGCGCGGGTCCTGCGCCCCGGCGGGGAGTGGCGCATCGCCTCGGACGATCCGACCTATCAGGAGTGGACCAACGAGGTTCTGGCCGCGCAAAATTTCTTCACCGTCAGCCGCACGGACATTCACCCGGAAACCTGGCCCCATACGCGTTATGAGGCCAAGGCAATCGCCGCCGGGCGCACGCCGTTTTATTGGTCGCTGGTCAGGCGCTAGCCGACTCTTCCAGTCGTTTGGTGAGCTGCGTGATCTGGTCGCGCAATTTGCCCAGCTCGTCCAGGCTCATGCCGGAGGCGCCCAGGATGCAGGCGGGGATTTTCGCCGCGCGGTTGCGCAGCTTATCACCCGTTTGCGTCAGCTTCACCCGCACCACGCGCTCATCCTGCTTGTCCCGGTGACGGGTGAGCAGGCCATCAGCCTCCAGCCGCTTCAGCAGCGGGGTGAGGGTACTGGATTCAAGTGATAATTTGGCGCCGAGCTGCCCCACGCTCTGGTCATCTTCCTCCCACAAAACGGTCATCACCAGATATTGCGGGTAAGTGAGGCCGATTTCCGCCAGCAGCGGCTTGTAAGCGCGGCTGAAGGCGTGCTCCGCCGCATAAATTGAAAAGCAGAGAAAATCATCGAGCCTGGCGGTTAGCGCCGGAGTATCATGCCGCGAGCCGGACATTTCGGGTCTCCAGAATCAGCGTTAAAAAAATTTCATCGCGATTATATCGTTTACGATTGACTTTTAAAACAGGCTACGATAGTTAATCGTACACGATTTAATCGCTAACGTGAAAAGGAATATTGAGATGAGCACGATCAACGCCAAGGATGGTACGGAAATTTTCTACAAGGATTGGGGTAAGGGGCAGCCGGTTGTGTTCAGCCATGGCTGGCCGCTGAGCGCCGATGCCTGGGATGCGCAGATGGTGTTTCTGGGGGAGCGTGGCTACCGAGTGATCGCGCATGACCGCAGGGGCCATGGCCGGTCTGAGCAAACCTGGACCGGCAACGATATGGACACTTACGCCGACGACCTGGCGGCGCTGACCGAGGCGCTGGATTTGAAGGAAGCCATTCATGTTGGCCATTCCACCGGCGGCGGCGAGGTGGCGCGGTATATCGGCCGCCATGGCACCAGGCGCGTGGCCAAGGCCGTGCTGCTGGGCGCGGTGCCGCCGGTTATGCTGAAGAGCGAGACCAACCCTGGGGGCGTACCTTTGGAAGTGTTCGATGGCATCCGCGCGGCGGTACGCCAGGATCGTTCGCAATTCTTCAAGGATCTGACGATACCTTTCTACAATGCCAACCGCGAGGGCGCGAATGTGTCGCAGGGCGTGCGCGAGGCGTTCTGGCTGGCGGGTATGCAGGGCGGGTTCAAGGCGCTGCTCGATTGTATCAAGCAGTTTTCAGAAACCGATTTCACCGAGGATTTGAAAAAATTCAACGTGCCGACGCTGATCGCGCATGGGGATGATGACCAGATTGTGCCGATTGCGAATGCGGCGCTGCGGTCTGTTGAACTCGTGAAGAACGCGGAGCTGAAGGTTTATAAGGGTGGCAGCCACGGGCTAGCGCAGATTCAGGCGGATGAATTCAACGCTGATCTCTTGGCCTTCATTCAGAAATAATGCTCCGGGAAGAGCCGGAGAGCCTCATGCCTCCTGCTCTTCCTCGTCCTCTTCTTCCAGGCCGAATTGCTGCGCCTCTTCGTCATATTCAAAGATTTCCGCATAACGGCCCCAGGAGATAACCGTGCGGAGCGTTTCCTCCGCATATTCGGGAGACATATGATCCTCCAACTGGTCGCGAAAGCGCAACGCCGCGGCGCGATGGTTGGAGCGCTGGTCGATAACATTGCGGATTTCCGTGATGAGCGGCACATGCGCGCGCACGGCATCCGCGAAGATGTTCTTGCGGTCTTCGGTTTCGGCTTCGGCAAAGCGGCGGCCGGTTTCGGTGATCAGAATATCGCCTTCCTCCAGCAGCGCGAAGCCCAACATGCTCAGCGTTTCACCCAGCGGCAGCAGCTCATCCACCTCAAACTGCAGGGCGGCGGCAAGGGCCGGCAAATCCGCCCTGCCGTTATAAGGTTCGTTGCGCAAGGTCTCCAGCAGGCCGGCCATGAGGTTGGTGCCCACCGGGTGCAGCGCGTGGCCGAACGGGTTTGGCGCGGTGGCGGCGGCATGAACCTCCGGTGCCTTGCGGCGGGTCATGATGCCGTAAATATCGTCCACCATTTCGCGGAAAGCGGGGTCGAACCGGTTGCGCGGGTGAGCGAAAGGCACTTTCAGCTCATGCGCCACTCGGCCTGGGTTGGAGGAAAACACCAGGATACGGTCGGCCATCAGCACCGCCTCCTCGATGTTATGCGTCACGATCATGATGGATTTCACCGGCAGTTTGCCGTCCATCCAGAGATCGATGAGGTCGGTACGCAGGGTTTCGGCAGTGAGCACATCCAGCGCCGAGAACGGCTCGTCCATCAGCAGCAGGTCTGGGTGCACCACCAAGGCCCGCGCCAGGCCCACGCGCTGGCGCATACCGCCGGAAAGCTCCTTGGGGTAGGCGCCGTCATATCCGCCAAGGCCGATGAGATCGATCGCCTCTTCCGAGCGTTCCTCGCGGTCGTCCTTGCCAACGCCCAGGGCTTCCAGCCCAAGCTCGACATTTTCCTGCACGGTGAGCCAGGGAAACAGCGCGAAGCTTTGAAACACCATCGCCACACCAGGGGCGGGGCCTTTCAGCGGTTTGCCGCGCCAGCTCACCTCGCCGGAGGTAGGCTTCAGCAGCCCCGCGACGATGCGCAGCAGCGTGGATTTGCCCGAGCCTGAACGGCCAAGCAGGGCGACGATCTCGCCTTCGTCCAAAGTCAGGTCCACATTATCCAGCACCACGAGGTCTGGGCTGGAATCCTTATGGTAAGCCTGGCGGCAATTGCGCACGGAGATGAGCGGCGTGGTAATCTGGTCCATGGCGTTTACCCCAGCGTGGTGCGGCGGACGGCATACGCATAAAGCGGCCGCCAGAGAATACGGTTAAAGAAGATCACGAAGCAGGCCATGACCACAACACCCAGCACCACGCGGGGCGTGTTACCCGCCGCCGTGGCCTGCGCGATATAAGCCCCCAACCCTTGGGCGGCGAGCTGATGGCGGCCCCAGCTTGCAACCTCAGCGACGATGGAGGCATTCCACGCCCCGCCGGAAGCCGTGAGCGCGCCGGTGATGAAGTAAGGCAGAATGCCGGGGATCATCACCTTGCGCCACCACAACCAGCCATGAATGTGGAAATTCGCCACGGCCTCTTTCATATCGCCCGGAAAGGCGGCGGCCCCGGCGATGACGTTGAACAGCACATACCATTGCGTGCCGATGAGCATGAGCGGTGTGAGCCAGATATTCGGGTTCACGTTGAAGTAAACAATGGCCAGCACTACCGGCGGGAATAAAAGATTTGCCGGGAAGGCAGCCAGAAACTGCGCGATCGGCTGGGCGATGCGCGTGGCAGCGGGGCGCAGGCCGATCCACACACCGATGGGTACCCAGACGAGGGAGGCGACGATCATCAGCACCGTGACGCGGATGGCGGTGTAAACGCCCATCAGCAAAGCGGTGAAGAGGTCGTGCCAATGCAGCGTGGTGGAGACGTATTGCACGATATGAAACGCTGCATAGATGGCGATGGCGGCGATCATCACGAACCAGAGCCCGTCCATCATGCGGGAGGGTTCGCTGGTTTCGTCCACCTGGCCAGGCTGGCGGAAGGAAAGGCGCAGGCGGAATATTGTGCCGAACACCCCGCCAATGGCCTCGCCGATGGCGCGGAACAAGGCGGTGCGGCGAAGCAGTTTCAGCATCCAGGGTTCAGGGCCGGAAATGGCGGCCGTGGTCTCGAACCGGAATTTGCCCGACCAGGCCACCAGCGGGCGGAAAAGGAGCTGGTCGTAGAGCAAAATCACTACAAGCATGGCCAGGCTGGAGTAAAAGATGGCGGGCAGATCCTCCTTCGCCAGCGCCACCGCCACATACGAGCCGATGCCGGGCAGAGTGAATTGGGTGTTGCCGACCGTCACCGCCTCCGACGCCACCACGAAAAACCAGCCGCCAGACATGGAAAGCATGGTGTTCCACACCAAGCCCGGCATCGCGAAGGGCACGTCCAGCTTCCAGAAACGCTGCCAGGGGGAGAGGCGGAAGCTGCGCGAGGCCTCCCGCAGATCATCCGGCAAGGTGGTGAGGGATTGGTAAAAGCTGAAGGCCATGTTCCAGGCCTGGCTGGTGAAGATGACGAATACCGAGGCAAGCTCCGCCCCCATCACCTTGCCGGGAAAGAGATGCAGGAAGAACACGGTGGTGAAGGTGAGAAAGCCCAGAATGGGCACGGATTGGAGAATATCCAGAATAGGGATGAGCACCATGCCCGCCCGGCGGGATTTGGCGGCCAGCGTGGCATAGGTGAAGGTGAAGGTGAGCGAGAACAGCAGCGCCGCGAACATGCGCGCGGTGGAGCGCAGCGCATAATAAGGCAGCCAGGCCGGGCTAAGGTGGATCGGCGTGTTCTGGATTTGCGCGATGGGGGTGCCGATGGTGGTGCGACCAACCTCAACCAGGGCGATGAGCAGCCCCATGACGATGAGCAGCGCCGCGCCATCGAAGCGGTTGGGTACGCGGTGCCCAGCCAGGGCAGGAGGGGTGTAATTACGCATCTGGCCGCCTGGCTTCGGGTGAAGGATTCACCTTCCCCTTAGCCATGTGGCGCGGCTTTGTCACCCAGGAGTGCGTTGCGCTTTGGTGACAGACAACCGCTAATGCCCCGTGGAGCCAAACCCGCCAGCGCCGCGGCTGGTTTCGGTCAGGTCATCCACCTCTTGCCATGCCGCCCGCACCACCGGGGCCAGCACAGCCTGGGCGATGCGCATACCGCGCGTGACCTCAAACGCCGTGTCGCCGGTGTTGAGAACAATCACACCCACCTCGCCGCGATAATCTTCGTCGATGGTGCCGGGGGAATTAGGCAAGGTGATCCCGTTTTTAAGCGCTAGGCCAGAGCGCGGGCGGATTTGCAGCTCATAACCTTCCGGCAAAGCGATGCAGAAGCCGGTGGGAATAAGGGCGCGTTTGCCGGGCTCGATGATAACAGGCGCCTGCACGGCGGCCAGAAGGTCGGCTCCGGCGGCACCCAGTGTGGCGTAGGCAGGCAGGTCCAGCCCCTCGCCATGCGGGAGACGGCGGATTTTTACGCCAACAGATTTCATTTAAAATAATCCCCGATCTTCGCGGCAAGGCGTTGCGCCACCGCCAGCTTGTTCATGCGCTCCCAGTGCTCGTTGCCGGTTTGCGTCAGCAGCAGCACCTCGTTTTCATTGCCGCCCATAATGCCGGTGCCGCCGACATTATTGGCCACCAGCCAGTCGCACCCCTTGCGCGCTCGCTTGGCGGCGGCGTGTTCGGCCAGCTTTTCCGTCTCAGCCGCGAAGCCGACGACAAGGCGTGGGCGATTGGGGCCGGGGGCGGAAATGCTCGCCAGAATGTCCGGGTTTTCAGCCAAGGTGAGGGCAGGCGGTGCGTTGCCATCTTTCTTGAGTTTTTGTCCGGCCTCGGTGGCTATGCGCCAATCCCCCACCGCGGCGGCGCATACGGCGATGTCAGCCGGCAGGGCGGCCTGCACGGCGGCTTGCATCTCGCGGGCGGTTTCCACGTGGATGGTCGCCAGCCCCAGCGGGTTAGGCAGCGCAACAGGGCCGGTGACGAGCGTGACGCGCGCCCCCAACGCCGCCAGAGCCGCGGCGATGGCATGGCCCTGTTTGCCGGAGGAGCGGTTGGCGATGAACCGCACCGGGTCGATCGGCTCATGGGTGGGGCCGGAGGTGACGATGGCGTGCTTGCCCTTGAGCGGGCCATCGTTCAGCGCTTCCTGGATGGCGGTGAGGATAACCGGCGGTTCCGCCAGGCGGCCAGGGCCATATTCGCCGCAGGCCATGGGGCCTACATCCGGTTCAACCACCTTTACGCCGCGTTGTTTCAGCAGGGCCATGTTGGCCTCGGTGGCCGGGTGTTGCCACATACGCACATTCATCGCCGGGGCCACCAGCACGGGTTTATCCGTGGCCAAAAGGAGGGTGCTGGCGAGGTCATCCGCCAACCCTGCAGCCATTTTGGCAAGAATATCCGCCGTGGCCGGGGAGACTACTACGAGGTCAGCCGAACGAGACAGCTCGATATGCCCCATCTCGCTCTCATCGGTGAGGGAAAACAGATCCTGATAGACTTTGGACGTTGTGAGCGCCTGGAGCGAGAGCGGGGTGACGAATTGCGCGCCGGATTTGGTGAGCACGGCGGTGACGCCAATGCCCGATTTGGTGGCAAGGCGCACCAGCTCCAGCGCCTTATAGGCGGCAATACCGCCGGAAACGATGAGCAGGATGCGCTTCACAGCTTCCAGCCCGCATGGATGGCAGCGATGCCGCCGGAGAGGTTGCGGTAGCTCACGCGCTCAAACCCTGCCGCCTCGAACATGCGTTTCAGCTCCTCCTGCGGCGGGAACATGCGGATGCTTTCCGCCAGATACTGGTAGCTGGCGCTGTCTTTCGCGATGACCCCGCCGATTTTGGGGAGAGCCTGGAAAGACCACGCATCGTAGAGCTTCTCCAGCCCGGCGATTTGCAGCTTGGAGAATTCCAGCACCAAAAACCGCCCGCCGGGGCGCAGCAGGCGAAAGGCTTCCTCGATCACCTTTTGCTTGTTGGTGCAGTTACGCAGGCCAAACGCCATGGAGATACGGTCGAAACTGGCATCCGGCAGGGGAATGGCCTCGGCATCCGTTTCCAGAAACTCGATATCGCTGAGATAGCCATTGGCGGTCGCGCGGTCTCGCCCGACATTTAGCATGGAGGCGTTGATGTCCGACATTACCACCGGCCCACCGCCGCGTTTCAGCCAGCCAAAGGTGATGTCCCCCGTGCCGGCCGCGAGGTCCAGCAATTTGTAATGCGGACGCGGGTCCAGCATCGTGAGATATTCGCGCTTCCAGAGCCGGTGGATGCCAAGCGACATCAGATCGTTCATGATGTCGTATTTGCCTGCCACGGAATCGAACACTTCTCGCACCAGGGTGCTCTTTTCGCTCCGGGGGACGGAACGGAAACCGAAATCGGCGGTATCGCCTTCATTGCTCTGGGTCATGGGCAGCTTTATAGCGTTGTTTTGCCATGCCGGAACTCCCTGAAGTCGAAACCGTGATGCGCGGGCTGGATGGGCACCTGACCGGCCGCCGGATAGCTCGTGCCACGCTGCGCCGTGCCGATATTCGGTGGCCGGTGCCGCCTGAGCTGCCTCGCGTGCTGACCGGCGCCACGGTGCTGGGTTTCCGCAGGCGGGGCAAATTCATGCTGATGCGGCTGGATAATGGCTGGTCGGTGCTCATCCATCTTGGCATGTCTGGCCGGATGCTCCTGGATAAGCCGGAGGCCACGCATGAACACCTGACCATCGAGACCGAGGATGGCGGGCGCGTGGGGTTTGTGGACCCGCGCCGGTTCGGGGCGCTGGACCTAGTGCGCAGCGTGGAGGAGGACAGCCACAAGCTGCTGGCCGGCATGGGGCCGGAGCCGTTGGGCAATGAATTTTCCGGCGCTTATTTGGCCGGGGTGGTGAAGGGACGCTCAGCCCCCATAAAAGCCATTTTGCTGGACCAGAAAGTGGTGGCGGGCATCGGCAATATTTACGCCAGCGAGGCGTTATTCCGTGCACATATTTCCCCTACCCGCGCGGCGGGCAAAATCTCGCGGCCTCGGCTGGAAGCATTGGCTGAGGCCGTGCGCGCCACGTTGATAGAGGCGATTGCGGCGGGCGGGTCTTCCTTGCGGGATTATGTGCAGCCGAGCGGGGAGCTAGGATATTTCCAGCACGCCTGGAAGGTTTATGGCCGCGCAGGGCAGGCTTGCGAGCACTGCCCCGGCGCGCCGGAATGTGAGGGGATCAGGCAGATCACGCAATCTGGCCGAAGCACGTTTTTTTGTGCCAAGACGCAACGTTAGGCTCGTGCCGATCCAGCTATTTCGCCTTCCCGTAATTTGCCGATAACCACCTTGTTGCGCCCGGCTGCTTTCGCCCGATAGAGGCCGTTATCAGCCGCCAGCATCAACGCGCGGGCACCGGATTCAATATCCAACCGTGATACGCCGATCGATACGCTGAGTTTACGACAAGGAAATTCAGCCGCCGCGATCAGGCCACGAATACGCTCGGCCACCATCAGCGCGTCCGTAAGGTCTGTGGACGGCAGAAGAATGGCAAATTCCTCGCCGCCATAGCGGGCCAGGAAATCATAAGGGCGCAGAGCGCCGCGCAGCAACCTTGCCACGCATTGCAACGCCGCGTCCCCCGCCAGATGCCCGTATTCATCGTTATAGGCTTTGAAATAATCGATATCAGCCAGCAGCAGGCAAAGCGCTTCGCCCGTGCGCTCAGCGCGGGAAACTTCCGCGGTCAGCCTGTGGTCGTAAGCGCGGCGGTTGGGAATGCCGGTCATCGCGTCGGTCATGTTCTGCTGGCCCAGCCGCGCATTGGCTTCGGAAAGGCCGATGAGGGTACGGCGTAGTTCAAGTAGTCTCATGGCCTGGGCAGCGAGTTTTGTAAGCGCTGCAATCTGGCTATCTGGCAGACTGCGCTCGCGCCGGTCCAGCAACAAAATGCTACCGATCACCAGCCCGTCCGGCGCGGTGAGAGATGCCGCGGCGATGATGCGCAATTTGATGGCGGCAAGGCTTGGTGCCACTGCCCCGGTTTGCAGGAGAATATCTTCGTTGTAGTGCAGGCTAGAATCGTAAAGAACGATATGACGGGGCAGTCTTTCCACCCGCATGGCATTGGCGCCGCAAGCCCAACTGGCTTTTATCCATTGCCCGTTGGGTGTGAAGAAGCAGATGATTGCCGCGGCCGCATTACAATAACTTGCGGCAAGATAAGCAAGATCGTCGAACGATGCCTCCGGTAAACTGTCGAGAATCTCGTAGTTTCCGAGGCTACGCGCGCGCTGGTCTTCCAGATCGCTGGTAAAATTAAGGATGGAATCGGAATAATAAATTCCAGAAGCTAGAGTCTCGATCAATCCGGACATGATTCATGAACCTTTTTCCACGATGATCTGATCATCGGGGTGTAATGTTAATGAATAATATAATTTCTCCACATATTTCTGAATTTTAATGTATTTCTAATCTAATCGCTGGAAAAGTTTAACCGAGCGCCCGCACCGCCTTTAAAACATCGTCGGCGTGTCCATCAATTTTTACTTTCGGCCAGATTTTGGCGATGGTCCCCTTGGCGTCCACCAGCACGGTGGAGCGTTCAATACCCATGTATTTTTTTCCGTACATGGCTTTCTCCTGCCAAGCCCCATAGGCGTTAATCACCTGGGCTTCGGGGTCGGAGGCCAGGGGGAATTCCAGATTGAATTTTTCGGCGAATGTCTCCAATGCTTTCATTTTGTCTTTGGAGACGCCGATAATTGTTGCATCCAGGCCAGAGAAATCCGGCAACCCGGCCTGGAAGGCGCAGGCTTCCTTGGTGCAGCCTGGCGTGTCAGCCCGGGGGTAGAAATAGAGCACGAAGGGTTTTCCTTTCAGACTGCTGAGCGAAACAGTGCGTCCGCCGGTGGCAGGCAGGGAGAAATCCGGCGCGCTAGCACCTTCGGTGAGGCTCATTTGGTAGCTCCTTCAGTAATCAACCTTGAGAAAATATTGTGCGCCGCGCGGGCGGTGTTGAAAATTTCGCCCTGCAGGGCCTCCAGCGTGGCAAAGCCGGTGGCGCGCAACAGCGGCTCCAGCATGGCGGCGGGCGGTGCGGTGGCGCGGCTGGTCAGGCCCGTGATGCGGTTGATGCCCTGGATCGTCCGCCACAGGAAATCGGCCCGGATCAGCGTCTCTGCCGCGGCTTGCTGAAGATGCCCGGCATCAGCCAGGTTTTTTAAGGCCGTTGCCGTATTGGGCTGAAACAAGGCGGTGTTGGTGGCACCGTGGATGAGTTGCAGCGCCTGGGCGATGAAGCCCACTTCCATCATACCGCCGGGGATGGCGCGCAGATCGAACAGCCCGCGAGAGGGCATTTCGGCCGCAAGCCGCACCTGCATTTCGGCGGTGTCGGCCAATAGTTTGGCGCGCGGTTCCGGCCGGCAGAGCGCGCCCAGAATCGCTTCGCGCACGGTGGCGGCGAAGCCGGGAGTGGCCGCCAGCACGCGCGCCCGGGTGAGCGCCAGACGCTCCCAGGTCCAGGACTCGCGCGCGTGGTAATTGCGGAAGGCGGCGAGCGAGACGGCCACCGGTCCGGCATTGCCGGAGGGGCGCAGGCGCATATCCACATGGTAGAGCGGCCCGCCCGGCCCTTGTGTGGTAAGCGCGCCGATGAAGCTGTGGCTGAGCCGCACAAACCATTGCGTGGGGGCGATGGCGGCCGGCGCATGGTCGTAGATCAGCATCAGGTCGAGGTCTGAGCCGGCCAGCATTTCTCCCGCGCCAGCCTTGCCAAGGGCGATCACCGCCATCTTGGCACCGCGCACCTGGCCCTGGCGCTCCTTCTGCGCGGCAATTGCGAAGGGCAATAATTGAGAGAGCGCAGCCTCGGCCAGGGCGCTGCGCAGCCGTCCGGCCTCATTTGCGTCCATCCGGCCTTCCAGCGTGGCAACGGAAAGGTGAAACTCCTCCTGCCGCACAAAGCGCCGTATGGTGGCGGCGGCTTGTTCCAGATCTTCCGCCTCGGCCAGCAGCCGGCGTAGCAGGGGGCGGGGGGCGGCAAAGCGCGCCTGCGGGGCCAGCAAACCTTCCAGCGCCTGGAGGTCGTCAGCCAGATAGTCCGAAAGTGCCGGGGCCGCGCCCAGCACGGCGGCCAGGCGGTTCAGCAATGCGGTGTTGCGGGCGAAGAGGGATAATAGCTGCACACCAGCGCGCTGGCGGCCGAGCAGCGTGTCGAACTGCGCGAACACTTTGTCTGGTTCCGGCTGCGCGCCAAGGGCTACCAGCAGATGCGGCAGCACCCCCTCCAGCAATTCCCGCGCGCGCGGCGAGCGCAAGGCGGGCATGGTGCCGGAAGCCCAGTCGCGCAGGCGTTCGGCGATGTGTTTTTCGTCCCTGAAGCCGAGCTCATGCAGCCTGGCCGCGAAGGCCGTGGGCGGTGGGCCATCCGATCCGGGGTCCAGCGTGTCTTTATCCTGCTGCGTCCCGGCATCGAAGAACGCCAGGAAATGTTTATGCACGCGGCTCAACAGCCGGGGGAAGGTCTGCTTAAAATCTGGAGCGTCCAGAAAAATACAAAAGGCATCCAGGGCGGCATCGGTGCTGGGCAGTTCGTGGGTTTGGCGGTCGGCGACCATTTGCAGCCGATGTTCCACCCGACGCAGCTCCCGGTAGTCGGCGGCGAGCTGGCGGGCGGTGCGTTCAGGAATATGTCCGGCGCGGGCCATGGCGGGCAGGGCTGCCAACGTGACGGGAATACGCAAGCCCGGGTCTTGCCCGCCCCAGACCAGCCCCAACGTTTGCACGATGAACTCAATCTCGCGGATGCCGCCGCGCCCCAGCTTCACATCCAGCCGGTTTAGACCTTTGGTGCTGTGTTGGCCGTCGATCTGGCGTTTCATCTCGTGAATGTCCGAGATGGCGGCGAAATCCAAATAGCGGCGCCAGATGAATGGGCGGATGGCGGCGAGGAATTGCTGGCCGAGGGCAAAATCCCCCGCTACCGGCCTTGCCTTGGAGAAAGCGGCGCGCTCCCACGTGCGGCCTTGGCTTTCATAATAGGTGAGGGCGGTGGGCAGGGCCACAACGGGCGGGGTGGCGCTGGGGTCTGGCCGCAACCGTAAATCCACCCGGAACACGTAGCCTTCCTCATCCCGTGCCGAGAGCAGAGTTGTGAGGTCCCGCGCCAGGCGGGCCATCAGCGGCTGCGAGTCGGCCTCGTAAGGTGAGGATTCGGGGTCGTAGAGCAGAACGAGATCGATATCTGACGAATAATTAAGCTCCCGTGCCCCGAGCTTGCCCAGCGCCAACGCCACGAAGCCGCTTTCGCGTTCAGGATCGTCTGGGTGGGGCAGGGTGATCTCTCCTGCTTCGTGCAAGGCGTGGAGCAGATGGCGGGTGGCGGCGCGCAGGGCGGATTCGGCCAGTTTGGAGAGGGCGGCGGTGACTTGCTCCAGCGCCCAGATGCCGCCGATATCCGCAACAGCGATGGCCAGCGCCATTCGCCGCTTGGCCTGGCGCAACGCGGCGCTGAGCTTGGCGCGGGGCAGGTTGGGGGGCAGCGCGTCCAGCCCCGCCAGGACGGAATCGGTTTCGGCTTGCGGGCCGGTTTCCAGGCAGGTGATCAGCGTGGCGGGCTCGCGGCAGGCAAGCTCCGCCAGAAAAGGCGCGTTGCCGCCCAAGGCCGCCAGCAGGGCAGCCCCCGAATCGGTCGTGGCAAATTCTGCCTCCCGCGCGCCAAGGGCTGCGAAATCCGCGCAGAGCCGCGCGGCGGCGGGTTTATGCGCCGGTTGTGGGAAGCATGGCTTGTGAAGGTCACTGGGCATCTGGCAAGCAGAACAGGATGAAGTTCCGCAGAGGTCAAGCGGCCTGGATTATTGTTGAAGCTCTACACCAGCTTGGCCGGATCGCCATGCTGCTGGTTCTGCTCGCCATGGTTTCGTTCGGGCTGCTGGCGTACCGGCTCTCACAAGGGCCGCTTGATGTACCGAAACTCGCCTCATACCTCGCCTCGCGCGTCACCGGCGAGGGGGTCAGCGTGCATATGGCAAAGGCGCAGCTGGCCTGGGCGGGGTATCACCGGGGCGGTGCCGTGCCGCTGATTTTGCGGCTGGCGCAGATAGAGGTGGTGACGGATTCCGGCGGCACGCTGGCGGAGGTTCCGTCTGCTGATCTTTCCATGCCGGTGGCGGATTTGTTCGGCGGACGCGATCCGGTGCTCCTGAGCGGTGCTGGAGCGACGTTCCCTGGCGGTAATGTGCCGGTTTCCTGGTACGCGAATATCTGGCCAGGAGCGGGTTTCACGCTGCAACACGGCGCGGTTTATGTGACCGTGGGGGCTGGCGATATCGGCAGAGGTAAGAACAGCGTGGCGCTGGATGCCGCGCATTTTGTGCTTGCGGTTGCAAAAAACGGCGATGTGGACGTGACCAATGGCATGGCGCAACTGGCAGAGCGGGGGCAGAGCGCGCCGCGGCTTACCTTCAACTTTCATGCGCACCGCAACAGGCTATGGTTTGGCCAGTTGAACCTTCATGCGGATGCGGTGCAGGCACAGGATTTACCAGCATTTTGGCCGCCGGACCTGGTGCCGGATACGCGTAGATGGGTAACGCGCAACATCACCGCCGGCACCGCGCGGGATGCGCATTTTAGTTTTGAGATGTCGGCCAATGGCGATCTCTCGCATTTCCAGCTTCAAAACGCACAAGGCCAGTTCAATGGCGATGACCTTACGCTCACCTGGCTGCGCGGTGCCACGCCGATTGAGCATTTGAACGGCGTGTTCACCTTGCCCGGCGCGGATACGGCGGTGATTAAAGCGAGTGCCGGCGAGACCGGCGGTGTGAAGCTGAACAGCGGCAGCCTTATCATCACCGACCTGACCGCCAAGGACCAGTTTGGTGACCTGAAGCTGAGCCTGGCTGGGCGGGTGCAGGATGTTTTGGCGATATTGGCTGCACCCCCGCTAAGCCTGTTGAACACCACAGCACCGGAAATAAAAGCTGCGACCGGTGCCGCGCAGGGAAACCTGGCCGCGATCATCCCGTTCAAGAAAAATCTGGACGTAGCGGATGTGACCTTGGACATTCACGCGGACTTAACCAATGTGCACATGGCAACACCCATTCCGGGCGTTCGTTTCAGCGACGGTACTGTAAAGCTCGCGACGGATGGCCAAACATTGAACGCCACCGCCAAGGCGGATTTCGCGGGTGAGCCCGCCAGCGTGACGATGAACCAGGATTTCAGCAAAAATGGCAGCCAGACGCTGAGCATTAAAGGCACTGCCGGACCAGATTTATGGAGCGCCTTCGGCCTGGGTGCGCCGAGCAGCCTCAGCTCCGCCGCGCAGGGCTTGGCGCCGTTTGAATTTTCCATGAGCGGGCCGCCAAACGGGCAGCAAAACGCCGCGGTGAAGGCGGATTTGACCCCAGCCGGGTTGGCCTTGCCGCTGCTGGGCTGGGAAAAAACCCCGGGGAGTGGGGCAAGCCTCGCGGCGCGCTTCACCCTGCGTAATGGAAGTCTGGCGGATATTCAAAGCCTGGATTTGGAAGGCCCGGGCTTATCTGTGCAAGGGCAACGCCGGGGGCGGGTTTTTACGCTGCAAAATGCACGTATTGGCAGGACTGAAGCGAGCGGAACACTCACCCCCCCCGCCAGCTCCGGCGCGCCATGGGTGTTGTGGGCCACGGGGGCGGTGCTGGATTTACGACGCAGCGGCTGGAAAGCCAGCCCGAACTCGCCATCCAAACCCACAGCACCAGGCGCGCCCTGGCGGGCCAGCATGGTGTTTCAAACCCTATATGTTTCCAAACCGCCCGCTCCGGGGCTTGCCGACGTCAGCCTCATGGCTTCCGGCCAGGGGTATAACCTAAGCCAGGCGACCGGCTCGGCGCAGGGGGTGAGTATAGCCGTGGCCCCGGTTTCTGCTACGCGCCGCAGCCTGAACATTCAGGGTGATGACGCGGGCAGAGTATTGAAGGCGCTGGGCATTTATGGCGCGATGCGCGGCGGCAGGCTGAGTCTGCAAGCCGAATATGGCGGGGGCCCCGCCGAGGGCGTTTTAAAGCTGCGCCAGGCGCGGTTGGTTGATGCCCCAGGGTTTATTAAAATTTTACAAGCGGCCACGCTTTATGGCGTGGCGGAGGCGGTTTCTGGTCCGGGCCTGCTCATAGACCACGCGACCATCCCGTTCACGCTGGATAGCGATGTGCTGAGTCTGCACGGGGCTGATGCTTACTCTGAATCGTTGGGCTTTACCGCCAGCGGCACGGTGAACACAGAAACGGGCATTTGTAACCTCGCCACCACCATTATTCCCGCTTATGCGATTAATGCGCTGCCGGGGAAAATTCCGCTGCTGGGCCACTTGTTTTCGGCGGAAAAGGGCGGCGGATTGATTGCCATGCGGGCGCATGTGCAGGGCCCGCTGGATGACCCCGATGTGCGCGTTAACCCGCTTTCAGCGCTTGCGCCGGGCTTTTTACGAGGTATTTTCGGGCTTGGCGGGGGCAAGCCGCAAAGCTCGCCCTCAGCCAAAAATTAGCTTTGCGCGGGTACCTTGGAGACCACGACCATGGCCGGGCGCAACAACCGGCCATTCAGCTGCCAGGTCTGGCTCCAGGCTTGCAGCACGGTGCCAGCGGGGTGCTCGGCACTTTCCTGCTCGGCCATGGCCTGGTGCAGATTGGCGTCGAACGCCGCACCTGTGGGGTCGGTGCGGGTGATGCCATTGCGTTCCAGAACCCCGATGAAGGAGCGTTCAATCCCCTCGAAGCCGTCACGCAGCTTGGTGACCAGTTCGGGTTCGTCCTCGATTTTTTTCGGCAGGCTGTCGATGCCGCGCTTCAGGTTCTCGGCCGCTTCCGCCACGTCCTTGGCGAATTTCTGCACAGCGTAAAGCCGGGCGTCATCCACCTCGCGCTTGGTGCGGGCGCGCAGATTGGCCATCTCGGCCTCGGCGCGCAGCCATTTGTCGCGCATGTCCTGCAATTCCTGCTCCAGCCGGGCAATGCGCTCATCCGGTGCCTCCAGCAGCTTTTCATCCTGCGGGGCCTGGTCTTCGGGCATCATATTTTCATGTTCGGTCATGGCGCGGAATTAGGAGATAAATCGGTTTCAAACAAGGTCAGCCGCCAATACAATGCTCTCGTTTCCGGCTGCAAAACGCGCTATGACTTTAAAATGAATGTTCTGGCCCCCATTCCTGCTGGGCTTGCGGTCGAGATCGTTTTCGATTTCGTCTGCCCCTGGTGCTATCTAGGGGTTAAGCGGCTTTCCTTTCTGTTGGCGCGCCGGCTGGACCTGAACGTGCAGCTGAATTGGCGGCCGTTTTTGTTAAACCCGGACATGCCGCGCGGCGGGATGTCTCGTGCTGACTACATGATCCGGAAATTTGGCGCGGAGGAGCGCGCAAAGCGACTTTATGCCTCCATCGCCGAACTTGGTGCCTCAGAAGGGATAGAGTTTAATTTTGATGCCATCCGGCGCACGCCCAGCAGCGTGGACGCCCATAGGCTGGTGCGCGAAGCAGCCCGGGCAGGGCTGGCCGACCGGCTGGTGCAGCGCATTTTCGCGGCGCATTTCGTGGAAGGGCTGGATATTGGCGCACCCGCCGTGCTGGCGGCGCTGGCCGGGCAAGAGGGGATGGATGCCAACGCCATCGAACGCTTCCTCAACTCAGGCGAAAGCTCAGAATTTGTGCACGCGGAAAATCTGCACGCGCACCGCCTCGGCATTAACGGTGTGCCGTGTTTTCTGATCGACGGCGAACACGCCATTGCTGGTGCGCAGGAAGGCGAGGTGCTGGAGAGATTGATCGATTTAGCCTTAAGTGCCGCGAAAGAACGTTAAGTCTGCAGCCTTCGGCGGTTTTTTAATATCGCGTGGGAGGGTTTTTTTTCTTTGCGGCTGCGCTACATCTTACCACTGTGCAATCTACTCTGTCTTGCCGGTAAAGGTTTTATCCTTGTGAAAAAATATATGACCGCTACCAATCTCACCGTGTTGGGCGCGGCTGCGCTGACCTGCCTCGCTCAACCGGCCATAGCGGCGGTGCCGCCGGAGGACCCGCACAGCATCATCACGATCCAGCTGGAGAACGACGCGCTCTCCATCCCCAGCACAGATGAGCTTTATACATCTGGCGAGCGGCTGGGCTATGTTGGCCCAACAGGTGCTGTGCCGGGGTTTATTGCAAGCCTTGGCCACGGCTTGTTCGGCGAGGGCACGCAGAGGCTGGAGGTTGATTTCCAGCAGCAGGTATTCACCCCGACCAACACCCAGATTTACAACCCAAACCCGCATGACCGCCCCTATGCAGGGCAGCTTCAAGCCCGGCTGAGCCTGATTCAGGACACCACGGAGATGCGCTCCATCCTCGGTGCAGCGGCCGGCATCGTCGGGCCGGCGGCGCTCGGGCAATCCGTGCAGAACGGCTTCCACGAGATCATTGGCCAGACGCCGAACAGAGGCTGGCGCTACCAGTTGCAGGACGAGCCGACGCTAGATTTCTTTGGCGGGCGCATCTGGCGCGAGGATGTGGCGGATTTCGGCGGCATTGGCGTGCAGGTTCTGCCGCAGGTCACCGGGCAGGTAGGCAATACCGAGATTTATGCGCAAACCGGCGGCATCGTGCGTTTCGGCCAGGGGCTGGAGTCAGATTTCGGCCCGGCGGTGATGCAGCCGCAGCTCTCCGGCACGGATGCCTATACCCCAACCCGGCCATTTGTCTGGTATGTGTTCGGCGGCGCGCTGGGCCGGTTTGTGGCGCATGACATGTTAATTCAGGGCAATGATTTCCGCTCCAGCCGCGGGGTTGGGTTGACGCATTGGCAGGGCGATTTGGAATTTGGCGCGGCGGTTATCGTGAAAGGCGTACGTGTTTCGGCGGTGGAGACCATCGAGACACCGGAATTTCACCACTCCGCCCCGGCGTTTCAATATGGCTCGGTGGCGGTTTCTTTCAGGTTTTAGCTAAAAACGCACGAAAAGCGGCAAGGGTAGCGGGGGAGATGTAATGCTCCATGCCTTCCGCATCTTCCTCAGCCGCCTCGCGCGGCACGCCGATAGCGGTGAGCAACTCCACCACCAGGCGGTGGCGCTCGCGGCTATCCGCCGCTAGTTTCAGGCCAGCTTCCGTGAGCGATACGCCATGATAAGGCACTGATGTTGCCAGCCCTTCGCGCTTCAGCCGCCCGATGGTTTTGATGGCGGTGGCGTGTGAAACGCCGAGGCGCCGGGCAATATCCGTCGGGCGGGCACCGCCCGTGCCGGTGTGCAAATCGTCTATCAGTTCCGCGTAATCTTCCAGCGTGGCGCTGGATTGCGCGGCACGGGCTTTGCCGAAACGCTTGGCCTGGGTTGGTTCTGTCGGCAAGACAGGGGGCAGCGGGGCAGGCAGGGTATTTCGGGCCATTTTATGGCGAACTCCGGTATTTGAGCATGAATTGCGGGAAAAGCCGCTTGCTGGCAAGTTTGGTGATGAGTGTTGTCGCGATGCACAATTTCGTTATATTTAAAATCTCAGCGGTGTGCGCCACGCAGCCGCGCAACTTGAACTTTTTACAATGGACTCAATCACTCGTCCGGAAAAGCGGGCGACAAAAACATAAGGGGTATCGCCGTGGCCACAGAAAAATCGCAGAACGTGCAGGATGTGTTCCTGAACCATGTGCGCAAGAGCAAGACGCCGGTAACAGTGTTCCTGGTGAATGGTGTGAAGCTTCAGGGCGTCATTACCTGGTTCGACAATTTCTCCGTACTTCTGCGCCGCGATGGGCATACGCAACTGGTTTATAAGCACGCCATCAGCACCGTGATGCCTGGCGCACCGATTATGCTGTTTGAAGGCTCGCGTGCCGAAGGTGCCGCTTCCGGTGCTGAGGGCGGGGCAAGCACGCTGAAATTAAACCGTGCGCCAGAGCCGGAATACGACCCGGAAATCGAGGATTAATGCCGGGGCTAGCTTGATGAAGGATACCGCGCCCCCGCCAAGCCGCGCGGCGATTTTGCTGCCGTGGGACAAGCAAATGGCCTACGCGTCTGGCCAGATACGCTCTGCTGAGGCGCGCCTTGCGGAAGCGGTGGGGCTGGCCGCCTCCATCGGGCTGGTGATCGTGCATGAGCATATTTTCCAGCTTCGCTCCGTCACCCCCGCCACCTTGCTGGGCAAGGGGCAGGTGGAGCTTGCCGCCGAAGCTCTGCGGGAGGCCGAGGTGGATGTGGCGGTGGTGGATGCCTCGCTAACGCCTGTGCAGCAGCGCAACCTGGAAAGGGCCTGGGGCACCAAGGTGATCGACCGTACGGGCCTCATCCTGGATATTTTCGGTGCCCGCGCCCGCACGCGGGAGGGCGCGTTGCAGGTGGAGCTGGCGCATCTGGAGTATCAACGCTCGCGGCTTGTGCGCTCCTGGACTCACTTGGAACGCCAACGTGGCGGCTTCGGCTTTTTGGGCGGGCCGGGTGAAACGCAGATCGAGGCTGACCGCCGTTTGATCGGCGACCGGATTGTGCGGCTGAAGGTGGAGCTTGAGGATGTACGGCGCACGCGCGGCCTGCATCGCGGTGCGCGCAAAAAAGTGCCTTATCCGGTTGTGGCCCTTGTGGGTTATACCAATGCAGGCAAATCCACCCTGTTCAACGCGCTTACCGGTGCCGCGGTGGTGGCGGAGGACCAGCTTTTCGCGACACTCGACCCGACCATGCGCGGGCTGACCCTGCCATCCGGGCGCAACATCATCCTCTCGGACACGGTGGGGTTCATTTCCGAGCTGCCGACCGAGCTGGTGGCCGCCTTCCGCGCCACGCTGGAAGAGGTGGCGGAGGCAAACCTGCTTCTGCATGTGCGCGATGTGTCCCACCCCGACACCGAGGCGCAGGCCAGGGATGTGCGCAATGTGCTGGGCCGCATGGCCAAGGATGGCGCGGTGGACGAGGATTGGCCTGCCCGCACGCTGGAAGTGCTGAACAAAGCGGATGTGCTGGGCGGGGTAACCAGCGTGGTGCAGGGCGAGGGCGTGGCCGTTTCCGCGCTTACCGGCGAGGGGCTGGCGCGATTACTGGCCGAAATCGATTCGCGCCTGGCCGCAGCGCTGGAAGTGTTTGTGCTGGATTTGCCGGTGGCCGATGGTGCGCGCATCGCCTGGCTTTACCGCCATGGCGAGGTGCTGGCCCGCGAGGATAGCGAAACCCATGTACGGCTTGAGATACGGCTTGCCGCCGCCGATAAAGCAAGATTTGAGGCGCTGTGAAGGAAAACGAGGCAGGGTCTGTTATCGATCTGCTGCGCCATGTGGCCCGCATGGAGATCCTTCCACGGTTTAAAAAACTCACAGCTGAGGACGTGCGCACCAAGGCCGGGCCGCTGGACCCGGTGACGGTGGCGGATGAAGCGGCGGAAGCAGCGCTGATGGCCGGGCTGAACAGGCTGTTCCCGGATGATGACGTGATTGGCGAGGAAACAGTTGCCAGCGGCGCGGCGCGGCTTGAGCGCCTTTCAGAACCAGGGCGGGTGTGGATTCTAGACCCGATCGACGGCACCGCGAATTTTACCTCCGAGTTGCCATTGTTTGGGGTGATGGCCGCGCTGGTGGAGGAAGATGAGATCCTGGCCGGGTTTATTTACGATCCGTTTGGCGATGATTGCGCCGTGGCGCTGAAAGGCCAGGGAAGCTGGCTGGTGGCCGCCGATGGCACCCGCCGGACAATGCGTGTGGCAAGCTCGGTGCCGGTGAAGGACATGGTTGGTTCCATGTCCTGGCGGTTTATGCAGGAGCCTTTGCGCACCCATGTGCTGCACCGGCTGAACAAATTGGCAGCGGTAACGGATTACCGTTGTGCCGCACACCAATACCGCATGTTGGCCAGCGGGCATTGCCATGTGCAGATGTTCCGCAAGCTGTTGCCCTGGGACCATGCGGCGGGTGTGCTGCTGCACCGTGAGGCGGGCGGCTATGCACGGCATTTCGATGGAACGGAATATCTGCCTTCAAAAACCGGCGACGGGCTGTTGCTGGCACCGGACGAGGCGAGCTGGAATGCATTGGCGGATGCGCTGCTGCGCTAGATTTGGTAACTATATATCTGGCTAAGCAGCATCCATCCCCGTTACTTTGTGCTTTGTATTCAAATCAAAACGAGGTTACGATAATGAAGTGAAAGACCTCCTGAAGCGTGGCAGATCGCCACGAATTGTTTCTTCGAGTATTCTCGGCGCAGTTTCAGTTGTGCTGATTTTGTTGGGTTTTCATGTAGCTGCCGCACAATCTGTGCCTACGTCAGGCGCAACACGGCATCTCCCCTCTTATTGTAGCGCATCTAAACTAAATACCGATGAGTTTATGAGAATGATCCACACGATCATTGTTCATGGCGATTTAACGGATATTCCGTTCATTGAGAAAACGCTTGGCACCAAATTCACCACTAGTTATGGCTGGAAGCTTGACGGGACCCCCGACCCTCAAAAACTTAACTATGAGACCAAAGATGTGCTCGGGAGTCCCATACATGCATCAGTCATGATCTCGTTAAATGAGCCATTGATACTTGGTTTCGGTGGCTCGCGTTTTCCCAAAGTTGAAAGAGACTACATCAGCGATTGTTTACGACTGACGGTGTCTGAAATTGTCGCTGTTTATAAGGGTCCTTATGGCCACCCTCTACTTCCCGTCGGAATGTTACCCCCACCCCCTAATGCTCCGCCCGCCCCACCTGAACCAATCGAGGTAACCGCTTTTCCAGAGCAAGGTATTCCGGGGAAGAATGGATCTAAGATTTTTTTGAGTTTTTCCTGGGAGGGTTTACCTGATGATCTTTATGGCGGAGATAATCTGGTTGTCAGAGTGGATCTCGACCAGAGACCATAATTTCCAATCCTGCACCACTTAGCCAAGTATATAGTTACCCTGAATTTTAAGTAGCTGCCTTGGCGCGGCGCGTGCCCAGTCGGCGCACGATCCGGCGGCCAGGTACTTCCACGAAATGATGTAGGAAGAGGGCCGCGCCAAGAATTGAGGCGGCCAGCCCGCAGGCGATGAGCGTTTCCGCCAGCCAATGCGGCATGAAATGCGGCAGGGTGCTCCGGGCCCAGTAGAACAGGCCGATCCATGGATTATGGATCATGTAGATGGCGTAGGAGAGCACGCCCGCCTGAAACACCGGCCCCCAGGAGAAAAACCGCCCCAGCGCCCCCTGGTTGCAGGCCAGCACCAGAACCAGTGGCGGGAAGGCCGCGCAGAGGGCGAGGTCTGGCCAGTGCAGCAACATGCCCGCCAGCAGATAAGCGCACACAAGCGGGCCGAGCCAACCGCCCGCCACGCGCCGCGCTGGTGCCCAGAGGTAAAGCCGGTAAACCACCAGCCCCAGCGTGAATCCGCCCAGGCAGCGCAGCATCGGCCCGGCGGTGCGGCCATCATAGGCATCCATAGGGCCGTTATGGATGGTGCCGTCATGCTGCGTGAGCTGTGTTACCAGCACCAGCAGCCCCACGGCCACAAGGCTGGCCAGCGCTGCCCGCCATGGCTTGCCGTAAAGAATGGCTGCCACAATGAAGGGGAACAGGAAATACGCCCCCCATTCCACGCTGATTGACCAGGTGGGGTTGGTGATGGCGGTGGCAATACCCCAGCTCTGGATCATCAATGCGTTGGCGAGCAGCGAAACCACAGGATGCGGAAGATTCACCGCCAGCCAGTAATTCTTCACATGCAGGCTGCCATAGGTCAGCAGCGAATAGCCCACCCGCAGCGCCAGAAACACGATGTAGAGCGGATAGAGCCGCGCCAGGCGGCGGAGCACAAAGGTGCCGAAGGCGGTGGCGGAAAACCCGGTTTCGAACATCTTGCCGTAATTCAGCGCCATCACGAAGCCGCTGAGCACGAAGAACACATCCACCGAGAGATAGCTGCGCGAGATGATCTGCCGCAGCCCCCAGGGGAAATCAGCAAAGGGGTAGATGTGATAGATAACCACCAGCACCGCCGCCACGCCGCGAAGGCCGGTGAGGGCGTTGATCTCGTCCTTGCCGGTTGCGGTGATCCGGTCGTCGCGGATGGTGCCGTGTGCGGCGGGCGGAGAGGGCTGAATCAAATCCATGCTCATTCAGCGCCAGAGCTTCGCGGGCAGAGCCGGGCGAGCCTTACCGCCGTGTGGCCGTGGCTGACTTTAAGGCTCGGCATCACCATGATGAGATTATCCTCCGGCGTACGGATTTCTTCGTCGCCGTCATGGGCGATGAGCGTGCCAGCCTGGGCGATAATGTCTCCACCGCGAAACTCCCGCAGGAATTCGAAACGGTTGGTGCGGGCGGTGATGAGTTTTACGACCTCGGCAAATTTTCCCGTTGAAGCGGGGCCAGTACCAGCCATCATTCTTGCCTTGCACAGCACAGCGTAAATTGTGGCGCGGCTTTGTTCCACCGCTTGCTGCTGCCAGTGCTGCCCGGCTTCAACCAGCAGACAGGCGGCCCCTTGCGGCGAGCCTTCAGTGAAGCGCCCGTAATCGATGAGCCTTTTGCCTCCGGCATGGCCGGCATCGGCCACCACCAGCTCTGGCGTGCCGACGGCGAGGCCCAGGGTTCGGCCGCGCGGGCCGCCACCGCAAAGCAAGACGGGGTCAGACGGCCAGAGCATCGAGTGCAAATCTAGCAGAATATCCGCCGAATCGATGATAGGTTTGATCTCGCGCGCCCGCTCCAGCTCGGCTGAGCGGCGCATTCCGAACAAGGTGTAATCATCCCACACCCGGTTCATGTCCTCATCCACGAAACGCGAGGCGATGGGGTTTGTGGCATCAAACCGGGCATAGGCGGCAAGATTGGCAAAGCCGAGGGTGAGTTTGCCGCAGAGGGGTTTAAAACCGCTATCCAGCAAGGCTTTCAGCACGATAGCACCGGCAAATTCATTGCCGTGGATTAACGAAACCAACACCACATGCGGCCCGGCTAAGCCTGAATCCAGGCAGGTGAAACCGGGAATGCCGGTATTGCCCGCGAGATAAGGGGAGAGGTCTGGCGCGGCAATCTCCACCGGAAACATTGGCAGCCCCGGTTGTTGCGGGGCAAGGGCGGGTGCTGCGGGCGGAAAGCCGGAACTCATACGCGCTACTCTAGCGAAGCGATGGGGCTGTGCAATCCGCCGGGTTGACCTCGCACCCCGCGCGACGCAAAGCCGCTGCATCATGATTGAAGCGCGTATTATCTGTACCGATCTCGCGGGGCTGCGGGCCCAGGCTTTGGGGCTGGCGGAAGCCGCCGCATTGGCACCGGATTTTATGCCGCTGCGCTTTCGCCCGCTCTGGCGGCATATCCCCACCAATTTCTGGTTTAACCCGCGCTGGGCGGTGGATGAAAGCTTGTTCGCCCCACCTTTGCCGCCGGTGGTGATCGGCGCGGGCGGGGCGGGCGCGCGCGTGGCGGCGGCGCTGCGGGGCAAGGCTGTGAAGGTCGTGGCCATCCAGCATCCGCGCATGGCGCTCTCAAGGTTCGATGCCATTCTGGCCGGCCGACATGACGGGATTGAGGGGCCGAACGTGATTATCACCCGCACGGCCCTGCACCGGGTAACGCAGGCGCGGCTGGCGGCGGAAAGGGAAGTCTGGGCGCCGCGTTTCGCGCATTTGCCCCGGCCTTTGGTGGCCGTGCTGCTGGGGGGCTCCAACGGACGATACAAATTCGAGGCTGCTGAGGCAAAAGCCCTGGCGGCACAGCTTACCAGTGTGATGCGCCAGGGCGCGGGCATGATGATCACGCCATCCCGCCGCACAGCCCCGGAAGTTGTAGCGGTTCTCCGTACTGCTTTGGAGCCGCTGGGTGCCTGGATCTGGAGTTTCACCGGTGAAAATCCTTATTTCGGGATGCTTGCCTGTGCGGATGCCATCATTGCCACAGCCGATAGCGTCTCCATGGTGTCGGAGGCCGTGGCCACCAGCGCGCCGGTATTTCTGGCGCGGCTGCCGGGTAAATCCGCGCGCATCGGCGCCTTCATGGAGGCGCTGGTGCAGGACGGCCGGGTTAAGGATTTTGCGGGCAGGCTGGAGTTGTGGGATACAGCACCGTTGGATGACACGGAATGGGCGGGGCAAGAGCTGCGCCGCCGATTGGGGCTTTAAGAGCAATGCTGGATATTGAAACCTTCGACAATAAGCGCGGCGGCAATGTAGTTTACAAGGCGCTTTCCCACCCGCTGGCGGCGCGCGCTCTGGCGGCGCTGGCGGAACGCGCCGGGCCGGTGGCGTTGTTTGACCCCGACGGCATCGCCACGCCGCTGCTGGCCCTTTGCCCTGATATCGAGATCGAAGGGCTTTACGTGCAGGACACACAGGCGCTGGGAACCATCCGCGCCGGGCATGTGGCCCGCGCGTTGACGGATCTGCCCCATGCGCGGGTAAGCACCGTGCTGCTGGCCGCTTTCGATGCCGGGCGTATGGCCCAGAACCTGCGGGGCTTGCTGCCGCCGGGGGCGGAGCTCGTCACGTTGGATGAGGTGAAGCTGCCGGAGGCTTGGCTTACGGTGAAGGGGCGTTATCTGGAGGCGCGGAATTTCGCCACCAATTACGTGTTCTTCCGCGATGACGACCATTTTGCCACGCGCCTCACCACCGCCAATTACTGGGCGGGCTATGGCGCTAAAGATGTGCTGTTTCAGCATATTCTGTTTGGCCAGGGCGGGCAGGTTTTGGCGGAATGGGCAGCGCCTGCCCCCGCTGGGCCAGGCGGTTATGTGCTGGACAGCCGCGAGATACGCGCGCGCTTTGGCCTGAAGCCTTTTACCGGGCAGTTGTTCATCCACGTCATCGGCGTGGCGGGGCATGATGTGGTGAAATATGCCCTGGATACCTACGCCACGGATAACGGCGCCTCGCTTTCTTGCACGCATGACGCCAATGCCTGGCCCTCGGCGCGCTTCGCCGGGCTGCCCGCCCCGCGTGAGGATGAACGGGTGGTGTTGTGGGTGCAGAACAGCCATGGCGTGCCCATTCCGGCGGGCGGCCTGGCGCTGGACCGCATGGGGGCGGACGAACCCGTGGCGCTGGAGGAGACGATACCGCCCTTCGCTACCCGCGCCCTGGATGTGGCGGAGCTACTTCCTGATCTTCGTTGGCCGGCGCAGCTTGAAGTGCGTTCGGGGATGCATGTTGTCCGCCCGCGTTATGAGGTTGTGCGCGCTGGGCGCACGCGCATCGCCCATGTGAATGTGGAGCGTGCGGATTTGCAGCCGGACCCCGGCATCAAGGCGCTGCATCCTGCCATGGGGCGTGGGTATCTTTTGCCGTTTCCCGTGCTGCCGCTTGGGCGTTTTAAAACCATCGCATTGCCCACGCCGATGGTTGAAGCCGAGCGCGACATGCCGCTGCGCATGGATATTTTCACGCCGCAAGGTGAGAAGATCGCGGAAAAATTTCTTGGCCGTTTGCCACGCAACCATGATTGCGCCGTAGACCTTGAC